>NZ_JAVHPH010000451.1:0-1641 GCF_036170495.1 Azonexus sp. | reverse complement strand
TCGAGCAACAATCGCAGGAACTCGGCATCACGCTCGGCCAGCAACAGGCTCAACTCGAAAGACTGATCTACAAACAATACCTGCGCGGCACGCCGGACTCGCTGCAACTCCTGCTCAACGGCGACGACCCGAACCAGATGGCGCGCGACCTGCATTACCTGTCGGCCATCGCCCTGACCCGCGCCGAACTGATGGGCGAAATCAACGCCACGCTGGCTAAAAAGAAATCGCTGGCCGCCGACACCAAGGGGCGCGCCGCCGAACTGGCCGAAATCGAGGCCGAGCAACAGAAACGCCACGCCGATCTTGAAAAGCAGCGAGAAGAACGGAAGGCACTGTACGCCCAGCTGGCCAGCAAGGTAAAAGCCCAGCGCAAGGAAATCGGCAACCTGCAGCAAAACGAAAAGCGGATGACCCAGCTCATTGATCGGCTGTCAAAAATCCTCGCCGCCCAGGCGGCAAGAGCTGCCAAAGCCGCTGAGGCGGCACGCCTGGCCGAAGCACGTCTGGCATCGGCAAGACAAAAGGAAAAAGAGCGCGAGAAAGAACGGGAAAAGGATAAACGTCCTGCGCAAACCGAAGAACGGGAAATTGCCCGCCCAACACCCACCATGGAGCCCACCCGCCCCAAAACCGTCGAAGCCGAAAATCACTACGAACCGGCCCCGAGCAACGGCAGCTTCGCCCGCCAGCGCGGCAGCCTGCGCCTGCCGGTACGCGGCGCGGTCTCCGGGCGTTTCGGTTCGGCCCGCGACGGTGGCGGTACCTGGCGCGGCCTGTTCATCAAGGCCGGCGCCGGCAGCGAGGTCAAGGCCATTGCCGGCGGCCGCGTTGTTTTCTCGGAATGGATGCGCGGCTTCGGCAACCTGCTCATCGTCGACCATGGCGACGCCTACCTGTCGATCTACGGCAACAACGATGCCCTGCTCAAACAGGTCGGCCAGGCCGTCAAGGGTGGAGAAACGGTGGCCACTGTGGGTAACAGCGGGGGCAATCCCGAATCCGGTTTATACTTTGAACTCCGCCACCAAGGGCAACCGATCGACCCGATGAAATGGGCCAGCTTGAAATGAGCAAAACTAAAACTATTAGCTTGACCGTTGGCGCCTTTGTCGCCGGCGCACTGATCAGCCTGAACTTCCCGGCCATGGCCGACAAGGAAGTCAAACCCGGCCTGCCGATCGATGAGCTGCGCACCTTTGCCGAGGTGTATAGCGCCATCAAGCAAGGCTATGTCGAGCCGGTCGAAGACAAGAAAATGATCACCAATGCCATTTCCGGCATGCTGTCCAACCTCGATCCGCACTCGACCTATCTCGACGCCGATGCCTTCAAGGATCTGCAGGTCGGCACCCAGGGTGAATTCGGCGGACTGGGCATTGAAGTCGGCATGGAAGACGGCCTGGTCAAGGTCGTTTCGCCAATCGAGGACACCCCGGCCTATCGGGCCGGCGTCAAGGCCGGCGACCTGATCTTCAAGCTCGACGAAACCCCGGTCAAGGGACTGACCCTGTCGGATGCCGTCAAGAAAATGCGCGGCAAGCCGAAGACGCCGATCAAGCTGTCGATCATCCGCAAGGGCGAAACCAAGCCGATCGAGCTGACCCTGATCCGCGAAGTGATCAAGGTGCAGAGCGTCAA
>NZ_JAVHPH010000450.1:0-8590 GCF_036170495.1 Azonexus sp. | reverse complement strand
TGATCATCGCCGTGACGATCAGGTCGCAGCCCTTGGCGTAGAAACGCTGGCCGGAACGCAAGGGCTTGTCGAGGGTGATGGTGCGCGGGGCGGGTTCGGGGGGCGGCGGTGGAGCGATGATCGGTGCCGGTTCTGCCACCGGGGCGGCCGGCGGAGCTTCGTCAATTTTCGGGCGGGCCGTGCTGCGGCCCAGCGCATCGGCGCCAACTGCCGGCAGGCCGGCGGCATTGGCCAGGCTGGCCAACCCTTCCGGCAGGCCGCGGGTGGCGATGGCGTGCAGGCCGGAACCGCGCAGCAGGTTGCAAATGGCCGGCCAGTCGGGGATTTCGGTCAACGTCTCGGCGAGGCTGAAATCAAGGACCGCCAGCTCGTTTTCGAAAAAGTCCGGGCTATTGCCGGTCAGTTCGCCCAGCGCGGCGTGCAGCGTGGCGAGATCGGTGGTGCGCAGTTGCGTCTGGATGATCTTGAGCGAAGTGCCCTTGAACTGAATCGGTGCGTCTTTGGCCATGCCTGCTGCTGTCTTGCGGAAAGGGGGACGATTATCCCATAGGCCGGCGATGCAAATGATGACCGGCAAATTTCCGACCTTGTTTTGCCTGTCGCCGCATTGCGACAAAACGTCGCGTGCGGCGATATGCCGCAATTTCCCGGCGTTGCCACCACCTAATATTCGCCTCCTAAAAGTTTTATAAATCAGGGGGTAAGTCGATGCATACAAAAACATCGGGGGCGATGCAGCACGCATCATTCGCCGGGCGAGGTGTTTTGCGCCAGGCGATCGGAATGCCGGTCATGGCAGTTTGTGCGTTGGCTGTATCGGGGGTCTATGCCGAAGAGCCGGTGATAAAGCTGGACGAAATTTCGGTCACTGCGACACGTGAAGCACGCGTGTCGGCCGATGTGCCGCAAGCTATCGCCGTCGTAGGCAAGGAGGCGCTGGCCGACAAGAAAATGTTCAACGTCAAGGAGGCCCTGCAGGACATCCCCGGTGTCCTGATCGACAGCAAGAACGGCGGTTTCGACGCCCGGCTGATCATTCGTGGCGCCGGACTCAAGGCCGCCTATGGCATCCGGGAGATCATGGTGCTGCGCGACGGCGTGCCGCTCAGTGATCCGGACAGCTTCACGCGGCTGGATTTTGTCGATACCCAGGACATCGAGCGCATCGAAGTCGCCAAGGGGCCGGGCAACCTGTTCGCCACGGGCAGCACCGGCGGGGCGATCCAGATATTTTCCAAATCGGTATTTGACGACAAGGCGAACAGCGCGAAAGTCGGCTTCGGCAATCAGGGAACGCAAAACTATCACCTGCGCTACGGCGGCAAGATCTCGCCGGATCAGGCCCTAGCCATTACCTTCACCCATCGTCAAGTCGACAACGACTGGCGCTACTGGAACACCTTCGATACCACCCAGCTGTCCCTCAAGCACGGCCTGATCCTCAACGACGCAGATATTCTCGAAAGCGAGATTTCCTACGCCGAGTCGAACATGCAATTGCCCGGCGCCATGGACAATACGGCGGCCAATGGCTACCTGTTCAACCGCTTTCTGGACAGCGGCAAGCAGGAGGGGACTTCCGAGGCCTGGAAAAATTCGGGGCGCTATTCGAAGGTGGTGTTCTTCAATTCCCGTCTCGAAATGCAGCGCGGCGACTTTACCTTCAAGCCGCGGCTTTACTACAACACCTGGTATCACTATCACCCGGTCACCGGCATCATCAACGAGACGGAAAACTGGGTCTGGAACCTCGGTGCTGATCTCGAGGCCAATTACAAGCATCGCCAGGGCTCGCTGGTCGGTGGGCTGACCGTCCGCCAGGAGCGCATCCCCGATTCGCGCAAATACGAATACCGCGATGTGACGACCATCGCCGGCGGCCCGCAGGCCGGGCGCATCACCGCGACGCTGTCGGATGCGAAGGGGGCTCTGGCCGAAATCGACAATGCCACGACCTTGCTCACCGGGCTCTATGTTCAGGAATCCTGGCGGCCGAGCGAGCGCTGGATCGTCGATCTCGGCATGCGCTACGACGTCGTCAGCTACGACGACGACAGCTACCAGTTGCGCAAGTACGACTACGCAACCGGCAAATATGTCGCCGGCGACGGTCGGACGGTGACCAACAAAACCTTCAATCTGCTTGCCCCGAAACTGGCCGCCAGCTACCGCCTGAGCAACCGGCTCAATCTGTTTGCCATGGTTGCCCAGGCCGGGCAGATGCCGTCGTCGGGCGAGTTGTCGGCCAATCCCGGACTCGACGCACCATTGTCGACGAATTACGAATTCGGCCTGAAAGGGCGCGGCGAGAACTGGCAGTTCGATACCAGCGTCTATTTCAATCCGGTCGAGAAAGAGATCGTCCAGCAAAGCAACGGCGGCGTCACCAATTACGTGAACGCCGGGCAGACCGAGAAACTGGGCTTCGAATTCGCCGGTCGCATGGCCGTGGCGCGGGGCTGGGAAATCGGTGGCCATTATGCCTATGCCGACTACAGCTATCGCGAATTCAGCGAGCCGGTCCGCGTTGGCGCTGCTACGGTCAACCAGGATAGAGCCGGCAAAACGCTGCCCTTTGTTCCCCAGCATCAGTACGGTGTTTTCGTGGCCTGGAAACATCAAGGCTGGCGGGCCAGGGTCGGCGCCAATACCTGGGGCGAATACTGGCTGGACAACGCCAACACCGAGAAATACAAGGGCTGGTCGTGGGTTACCAACGCCTCGGTGGGGTACCAGATTGGCCAGCATTCGCTGACCGTGAATGCCGACAACCTGTTTGATCAGTACTACGCCGCCGAGGTCAAGAAGGACACCACCGGCAAGGTGACCTACACCGCAGCGGCGCCGCGCACGCTCATGCTGACCTACCGCTACGATTTCCGCTGAGGCTGGCCATGCGACGTTTGTCACTAGTCTTGCTGGCCGGCCTGCTGGCCGCCCCGGCCCTGGCCCAGCACGATCATGGCGGGGCGAGGCCGGCCGTTGGCGAGGGGCGCGGCTGGACCGGCGCGCCCTTGTTGTTGCCGGCCGGCGCCCGCGGTCAGCGCGAAGCGGCACAGGTGAAAGCCGTGGGCATTCAGGCGGACTCACTCGCCGTTTACGCGCCGGATGGGCCGCCGGAAGCGCTGCGTCGCGACTTCCCGGTCGGGCCGGAGGGGGCAAGGATCGCCAGCGGCTCGCCGAAGCTGGGCAACTATCACTGGCTGGTGATGCGCGAGGAAACGCCGGAACTCGTCAAGGTTGCCTCCAGCGTCTGGTATTTCGGCAATCCCGGGCCGTCGCCGCGCAAGCTGTTGGCCGAGTCGCGGCATGAACTCGAAATCATCCCCGAGCCGCTGCCGCGCGAGCATGGCAGTTACCGGGAAAGCGAGAAGTGGCACTTTCTCGTTCGCCTGCGCGGCGCGCCGCTGGCCGGGCAGGCTTTGAACCTGGAAACCGAGTTCGGTACGCGGACGAGTTTTGTCACCGATCAGTCGGGCGTCGCCACCATCCTTTTCCCTCGTGATTTCCGGCCGCCACGCGACAAGGCCGGTGGCCATGCCCGGCAAAGTGCGAAGTTTGTGCTGAGTACCGAAAAAATCGAGAACGAGCGCCGTTACCTGACGGCCTTCAACCTGACTTACGGCCCGGACCCGGAGCGCGAACGGAGCCTGGCCTGGGGGGCGGGCTTCTGCCTGGCCGGCATGCTGGCGGCGACGCCCTTGCTGCGCCGTCGCTTGGCCGCGAAAGCCAAGGAGAGCACGGATGCTTGAGCGCCTTTTTCCGACCCTTTCACGTTTCCGCCTGGCCGTGCAGTTGCTCATGCTGGTCGTCACCGTCTATGGCAGCGTCTTTGTCGGCAGCTACATGGCGGACAAGATTTCCAACGCCCTGCCTGCGCTGTCCTGCGCCTACGACCAGATGAACGGCGGCTACTGCGTGCTGATTCCGACCCAGCACATCCTGCATCACCGCATCGGCGAGGCCATGGTTCGCGCCCAGCAATTGACGCTGACCATGGTGCTGCCTTTGCTCATGAGTTTTGCTGTCTTCTTTGCCTTCTTCTTCGTCCTCGGCAAGGCGTTCTGCGGCTGGATTTGCCCGCTCGGCACGTTGCAGGAGGTGTTGGGCCGGGTCGGCCGGCGTTTCGGTTTCGGGCTGCGCCGCTTGTCGGCCGACGATCTGGGCCGGACGGAGCGGGTTCGACCGGTCAAATGGCTCATCCTGCTCGGGCTGGTTTTTTTGCTGCCGCTGCTCACCGGGCTTGGCGTGACGCCGCATGCGCTGGGTAACCCGTATTGCGACGTCTGTCCGGCGCGGATTGCAACGACCTTGCTGACTGGCAACACCGAGCAGTTCGCCGTGCCGATCGACGACAACGTCAAGTTCGTCCTCGGCGCCACGGCCAACTTCCTTTTCGGCTTCATCGTGCTTGCCGCGTTGGCCGTGCGCCAGCCGTTCTGCCGCATTTGTCCGTTGCTGGCCTTCAACAGCCTGGCCCAGCGTCTGTCTCCGATGCGTCTGGTCAAGACGCGGCACGACAATTGCGGCAAATGCAGCATCTGCACCGATGCCTGCCCGATGGATATTCCGGAAATTTCCCGCGAGGAGGGGCGCAAGGCCTATAGCGAGGACTGCACACTGTGCGGGCGCTGTGCCGAGTATTGCCCGCAGGATGGAACCATCCAGCTCAAGTGGGGGCCTTTCTCCCTGTTTTCATCGAGCCGCGCTTACTACAAGGCCAGGGTGGCTGGCGAACTGCCGGATGGTTCGGTCAAGCCGCTCAAGTTCGTGCGGGCGGCAGGCAAGGCGGCGGGGACCGATGCTTGAGCAGATCGCCGCCGGCGAGATCAGTCTGCTGACGGTCTGGTTGCTCGGGGTGTCGATGGGGCTGACGGCGTGCACTGTCACCTGCCTGCCATTCATGGGCACCTGGGCGCTCGGCCGGGCCAGCGGTCAGCGCGAGGCCTTTCTGCACACCGGCATCTTTCTTGGCGGACGGGTGTTCACCTATACCGTGCTGGCCACCGTGGCCGGCGCCGCCGGACTGGGCCTGGCCAAGGCCCTGGGGGGCATCTGGGGCAACGTGCTGATCGGCAGCGTCAGCATCCTGTCCGGCTTGTGGCTGGTGTTTGGCTCGCCGGCCAGGGGATGTGGCGGGGCATCGGCGACGCCGGGCGTGGCGCCGATCCGCTTTCAGCGCAAGGCCGACACCCTGCCGCCGCTGTTCTTCGGCGCGGCGCTGTCATTGACTCCCTGCACGCCGCTGGCCTCCTTGCTGTTGCTCGCCGCGAATACCGGCAGTGCGACGCGGGGAGCGGCCTATGGCCTGGCTTTCGGTCTGGGCGCGGCGCTCACCCCGATCATCGTGCTGGTCCCGCTGGCTGGCCGGCTGGGGCGGGAGATCCGCTCCGGGCGAGCCTGGCTGGGTCGCTGGCTGGCCGGCGGAGCCGGGCTGGTGCTGATTGTTCTCGGCCTGCGGCGACTGACTCCGTTCCTGTTCTGAGGCCGGGCCTCGGGTAGTTTAATCGCGGTTAAAATAGCGCATTTCGCTGGCCGCATGCGAGATGGTTACGCCCTGACCGGTCAGCTTTCTGTTGAATTTCTTGCGGGAACTGACCTCATGCTTCAGAAATTTTCCTCGTTTTCCGGCGTTCAAGGCCCGGTTGTCATCATCGTCATGGACGGCTACGGCCTGCCCAAATCCGACGTTGGCAGCGCCATTGCCGCTGCCCGCAAGCCAACGCTAGATCGTCTTTTCGCCGATTACCCGAACATCCGCCTGCGCGCCCACGGCACCGCCGTCGGCATGCCGTCCAACGACGACATGGGCAATTCGGAGGTCGGCCACAACGCCATCGGTGCCGGTCAGGTCTATAGCCAGGGCGCTTCGCTGGTCGCCAACGCGATCGCCTCCGGCGCCATCTGGCAGGGCGAGGCCTGGCAACAGATCGTGGCCGGCGCCAAGGCTGGTCGCGGCGTCGTGCATTTCATCGGCCTGTTCTCCGACGGCAACGTGCATAGCCACATCGATCACCTCAAGGCCATGGTCGTCCAGGCCAGGGCCGAAGGCATCAAGACCGTGCGCATCCACGCCCTGCTCGACGGCCGCGATGTGCCGGAAACCAGTGCGCTCGATTACGTTGTGCCGTTTGAAGCCTTCCTCGCCGAGATCAGTGGCGACGGCTTCGATGCCCGCATCGCTTCGGGCGGTGGCCGCCAGTTCATCACCATGGACCGTTACGACGCCAACTGGGCGATGGTCGACAAGGGCTGGAAGACCCACGTGCTCGGCCTCGGCACGCAGTTCGCGAATGCGACTGCTGCGGTCAACGGCCTACGCGAGCAAAATCCGGGCACCATCGACCAGGATTTGCCGGAGTTCGTCATCGCCGACAACGGCAAGGCCATCGGCACCATCGAGGATGGCGACTCAGTCGTTTTCTTCAACTTCCGCGGCGACCGCGCCGTCGAAATCACGCGCGCCTTCGAGGAAGCGGCTTTCGACAAGTTCGACCGGGTTCGTGCGCCGCAGGTGACCTACGCCGGCATGCTGCAATACGACGGCGACTTGAAGCTGCCAGCCCGCTTCCTGGTCGCCCCGCCGGCGATCAAGGACACGACGGGCGAATGGTTCGCCAAATCGGGCGTTGCCCAGTTCGCCTGCTCGGAAACGCAGAAATTCGGCCACGTCACCTATTTCTGGAACGGCAACCGCTCGGGCAAGTTCGCCGGCGAAACCTGGCAGGAGGTGGCGAGCGACGTCGTGCCCTTCGAGCAGCGGCCATGGATGAAGGCGGCCGAAATCGCCGACGCAATGATCGCTGCCCTGCAGTCCGGCCAGTACCGGACGCTGCGCTGCAACTTCGCCAATGGCGACATGGTCGGCCACACCGGCAACTTCTATGCGGCGACGCTGGCTGTTGAAGCCGTTGATCTGTCGCTGGCTCGCGTGTTGCAGGCTGTCGATGCGGCCGGCGGCGTGGCGCTGATCACGGCCGACCACGGCAACGCCGACGAAATGTTCGAGCTCGACAAGAAGACCAGGCAGCCGGCCCTGAACCAGGATGGCTCGTTCAAGGCGAAGACGGCGCACACGCTGAACCCCGTGCCGCTCATCCTTTACGACAACGCGAGCGGCGGCAGGCTAGGCTTGAAGCAGACTGAATCAGCTGGTTTGTCGAACATCGCGGCCACTGTCGCGAACCTGCTCGGTCTCGAAAAGCACGTGGCCTGGGACGACAGCCTGCTCGACATCAAATAAACGATTCCCGGGCAAGAAAATGGGCGTCTTGCCGTGCGGCAGACGCCCATTTCATTTTTGGCTGTTTTTTCCGGTTGACCGTAGCAAAGCGGTCGGTGATCGAAAGATCAGGCGCCCGACTTGCCTTGGGCTTTCTCAATTTCCGCCAGCAGGCGCAAGGCGCGCTCGCGGTTCTTTTCCTTGGCCGCGGCGCGTTCGGCCACATTGGCGGCTTCGTCCAGCGACGCCTTGATCAGCGCCTCGTGTGGCGTCAGGCCGCCGAGGGCGGCGCTGAGCATGCGCTCGACTTTTTCGTCGAGATCTTTGTTCGGCATCGGAATCTCCATTCGGGTCTGCTGCGGATTCGGCCGCTGATCCCGAGCGGGAAGCGGCCAAACCCCTGTCGTTACTTGACGCCCGGTTTCCGGCCCGGCGCTGGGCGTGGAATATACCCTGAAATCCGGCATTGAAATCCTTCAATCGCCTTGCCTTTGACGTAGCTGGTGACGCTGCAGCGGGAAATGTCGCCGCGGGCAGACAGCTCGGTCAGCGAGGCGCGAACGTCGGCCAGGGGCATGTTGATCGCTGCGGCAATATCGAAATCGAGCAACTGGCCATGCTTCTTGAGGTGTTCGAGAACTTTTGTGGCGTGCATCAGGATTCCTTTCCATGGCCTGGACGGGTTTCGCTTCCGCGTTACGACGCGGAATAGATCGCCGTCTTCGGCAGTCAAACAAACTCCCTGCTTTGTTGCGCCTGCACACGGTAGCCGGGCAAGGCAGAACAAAAAAAGAAGCCCGCACGAGGCGGGCTTAAATCCATTTCTTGGAGGAGATGGAGGAGACAAGGTTCATTATGCCCAGATGTATTGTGCACCGCAACATCTTTTGTGTAATGAATTGTGTCAACGTTGTTTCCCGTATTCGTTAATCGATGTGTTTGCAGTCTGGGACTGCATCCTGGCGATTAAACGTGGACCAAAAAAAGCCCCACGGCAGGCGTGGGGCCTTCGTTTTCGGGAAGCCCGAAAAACTTACTTGGCCTTCTTGGTGACGGCAGCCATGTTGGCCTGGGCGGCGTCGGTAAATTGCTTGGCGACGGAGCTCATGTTGCCGAAAGCCGAGTTGGCGGCAGCGATGGCGCTCTGAATGGCAGCAACAGCACCTTCGGAACCAGCCGGAGCAGACTTGGTGGCCTTTTCGACCAGGCTGGCGATGGATTTCTGGAAGTCACCGAATTGGGCTTCGACCATCTTGGCCAAGTCCTGTTGGGTCTGGGCCGTGATTTCATAAACGGAACGCGAGTAGGCAACAGCCTTCTCGACAGCCGGCTGGGCCAGGGCGGTCTGAGCGGCGAGGGCTTCCTTCG
>NZ_JAVHPH010000449.1:4068-8605 GCF_036170495.1 Azonexus sp. | reverse complement strand
AGGGCATTGCCGCCAGCTTTGATGAAATGCAGGGCAAGGTTGCGCTGATTAACCGTTCGCTGAACGACATCGCCGGCATTACCAAGCAGACCGACCTGCTGGCGCTCAATGCCGCCATTGAAGCGGCGCGGGCGGGCGAAGCGGGGCGTGGTTTTGCCGTCGTGGCCGACGAAGTGCGCAATCTGGCTGCCCGTACCGGCGAATTCAATGTCGACATCCGCACCTCGCTGAGCGACATCATGAATTCGTTGCAGGAGGTCGGGGCACGCGTCGCCGACGCCACCCGCATCGACATGAGCCTGGCTGAAAAATCGCAGACGACCTTGCAGGATCTGGGCAACGAATTGCTGGCGCTAACCGGCAAGGCACGCGAGCACTCCGACCACATCACGGCCATCACCGAACAGATGCACGAGATGACCGAAGAAGGTGTCATGGCCATCCAGTTCGAGGACATCGTGACGCAGATGATGTCGCGCATCAGCCAGCGGACGACCAACGTCGGCGACTACATGCACGCCTTCCTGGCGCTGCAACACGACAGCGAAGCTGACGGCCTGCAACGTTTCCGCTCGCGCAGCCAGAAACTGGTCGCCCTGCTGGTCAACTCGCATGTCCAGGGCGATGCCATGAAGGCCAGCCATACCGGGGCGAGCGCGATGAATAGCAGCGAAGGCGACATCGAGCTGTTCTGACAGCGGTTTTGCATTGGTACGGTCAACCGGAAAATTGGGCCAAAAATGGAATTGACCAGCCTGATCGAAAGCCTCGGCGAGAAGACCGCCGTCACGCTGGCCGGACTGACCGTCGGCCTCTTTTTCGGTATTTTTGCCCAGCGCTCGCGTTTCTGCCTGCGCTCGGCCGTCGTCGAATTCGCCAACCGCAACGGTTGCAGCAAGCTCGCTGTCTGGCTCTTTGCCTTTTCCGCGGCGCTCATCGCCACCCAGTTTTTCATCACACAAGGCTGGCTCGATGTCTCGCAGGCCCGCCAACTAGCCACCAAGGGCAGCCTGTCCGGTGCGCTGGTCGGCGGTCTGCTCTTCGGCATCGGCATGATCCTGGCCCGCGGCTGCTCGTCGCGCATGCTCGTCCTGGCCGCCAACGGTAATCTACGCGCCCTGCTCGCCGGGCTGATTTTCGCCGTCGCCGCCCAGGCCTCGCTGAACGGTCTGCTCTCGCCCTTGCGTACCTGGATTTCAAGCTGGCTGACCATCGACGGCGGCACCGCCCGCGACCTCCTCGCCGTCCTCCATCTCGGCCACATCGGCGGTCTGCTCTTTGGCCTCGTCTGGCTCGCCGCGGCCATCCACTTTGCCCGCCGCGCCCACCTCGCCCGCCGCGAATGGCTGGGCGGCGCCGGCGTCGGCCTGATGGTCGCCCTGGCCTGGCTGGTCACCTATCAGGTCGGCAGCCAATCCTTCGAAATCATCCCTGTCCAGAGCCTGAGCTTCACCGGCCCGTCGGCCGACATGCTGATGCTCGTCCTCTCCCCGCCCGGCCAGCCGTGGGATTTCAACATCGGCCTGGTCCCCGGCGTGGTTTTCGGCTCTTTCCTCGCCGCTTTGTGGGGCAAGGAATTGAAGCTGGAAGGCTTCAAAGATGGTCACAGCATGCGGCGCTACATGGCCGGCGCCGTCTGCATGGGTTTCGGCGGCATGCTCGCCGGTGGTTGCGCCGTCGGGGCTGGCGTCTCGGGCGCCGCGATTTTCGCGCTGACGGCGTGGATTTCGCTGATCGGCATGTGGATCGGCGCCGGACTGGCCGACCGCCTGATCGATCGGCCGACGCCACAGGTGACGACAACGGCGGGCGCCGGCAGCAGGCCGGCGACCTCGCCGTAATCCTGCCTCAACAGCGCGCCCCCGTTCCCACGGTCAACCGGAAAAATCGGCAAAATTTGAAATCTCCGTGACGCCAGACGAAAAAATCCCCGCCGCAGCGAGGATTGCCGTGAACGCCGATTGACGATCAGCGCGGAAAGTACATTTTCGCCTTATCCAGTTTGTAGGCCCAGGGCAGGCCGGCATTCTTCCAGCCATTGACCGCACGCTGCCCGGTTTTCGGGCCTTCCTTGGCGGTGTCGCCCTCAAAGCCTTCGGCGACGCCATAAACCTTGCGGTAACCGGCCTGCAGAAGAAGATCCTGCGCCTTGGCACTGCGGTCGCCAGAGCGACACATCAGAATGATGGTGGCGTCCTTGGCCAGACCCATGGCGGTCAGGCGGCGATCCACTTCGGGGACAAAATCAGAGTTCGGCTCAAGCTTGTAGCTACCGCGCTTTTCATCCCAGTCACTCATGATTTCCGCATGCTCAACGTAGGGGACGAGGCCATCGACATCAGCCGACATCCCGACGTACATGGCTTCGGCGCGGGTCCGGATGTCGAAAAAGGCAACGCCCTGCGGATTGTTCTTCTTCATGTCATGAGCCTGCTGCGGCGTCAGGTAGAGGCCAACTTTCGATTTCTTGACCTCAGGCAGCTTGTCCCAGTCAGTGCTGCCCGATGCCCAGTCGGCGGCGAAGGTTTGCGTGGCGACGGCCAGCGCGGCGATGGCAAAGAACTTGGATAGAAGTTTCATCAGGCGATCCCCGGGTTGTTGGCGGCGCCTTTCAGCGTCGGCAGGTTGAGTTTGACCGGCTTGACGGTCTTGATGTCGCGCAGATAGGTGGCGACGACGTCCCAGATCGGTTCGCCGGCGTTCTTGGCTGCCTCCGAAACCGGCGCCCAGCCGGCCACTTTGTAGGTTTTGGCCGGGTCGATGAGCTGGCCTTTGAGCATCATGTTCTGGATGCGGCTGCCCATCCTGGCGGTCGGGTCGCAGGTCCATTGCAAACCGCCGACGCGCACCATGTCGCCGCCCTGTTGATAGTAGGGGTCGGGGTTGAACAGGTTGTCGCAGACGTCTTCGAGCACGGTCTTGATCATTTCGCCACTCATGTTGGTCACCGTCGTCCACGGATAGGTGATCGCAGTCTGGTCGAGCACGTGTTCCATCAGGATCGGCTGGCCGGGGAGCAGCGAGGTGCCCCAGCGGAAGCCGGGCGAGAAGGCGATTTCGGCGTCCTTCACTTTCATCAGCGCATCGAGGATGACCTGGTCGAAAGTACCGTTGAAGTTGCCGCGGCGGTAGAGCAGGCCTTCGCTGACCGCCAGCTTTTCGTTGAGCTTGGAGAGGTACGGGGCGCGCGCCTTGTCGATCAGCGTCCGCATGTCCTGGTCGGCCGGCAGCAGATTGGCGAAGACCGGCAGCAGCTTGTAGCGGAAGTCGGCGATCTTGCCGTTCTTGACATCGAAATCGAGCACGCCGAGGTACTTGCCGTTGGAGCCAGCATTGGTCACCAGGGTCTGGCCGCCGGCATTCTTGACGACGACCGGCGCCGGCATGCCGTCGTGGGTATGGCCGCCGAGGATGGCGTCGATGCCTTTGACGCGCGAGGCCATCTTGAGGTCGACGTCCATGCCGTTGTGCGACAGCACGACGACAACCTGCGCGCCAGCGGCACGGGCTTCGTCGACGGTCTTCTGCATGTTCTCTTCCTGGATGCCGAAGCTCCAGTTCGGCGTCTGCCAGCGCGGGTTGGCAATCGGCGTGTAGGGGAAGGCCTGACCGATGATGGCGACCGGTACGCCGTTGATGTTCTTCATGACGAAGGGCTTGAATACCGGATCGCCGAAGTCGGTGGTCTTGACGTTCTGGGCGACGATGTCGATCTGGCCGGCGAAATCCTTTTCCTCGATTTCCTTGACCCGGGCCTCGCCGTAGGTCGATTCCCAGTGCAGCGTCATGACATTGACACCGAGCGCCTTGCAGGCATCGACCATGTCCTGGGCGTTGGACCACAGCGCCGTGCCGGAACCTTGCCAGGTGTCGCCGCCGTCGAGCAGCAGGGCGCCCGGGCGATTGGCCTTCATGCGCTTGACCAGCGTCGCCAGGTGGGCAAAACCGCCGACCTTGCCATAGGTCTCGGCGGCTTTTTCGAAATTCAGATAGGTGTAGGCATGCGCTTCCAGGCTGTTCGGCTTGAAGCCGAAGTGCTTGAGCAGGTTGGCGCCGACAAGGTGTGGCACCTTGCCGAACTGGTCGCCAAAGCCGAGATTGACGTTCGGCTCGCGGAAGTAAATGGGCAGCAACTGGGCGTGGCAGTCGGTGATGTGCAGCAGGCTGACGTTGCCAAATTTGGGCAGGTCGTAGAGTTTGGCGGCGCCTTTTTCAGCTTGCGCCAATTCGCTGTGCAAGGACATGCCACCGGCCGCCGCGACGGCCATGACCTGAAGAAATTCCCGACGATTCATGCTCATTTTGTAATCCTTTAAAACTTAGTTTTGGCGTAACCAAAAAAAAGCCCAGCCGGTTTCCCGGCCGGGCCAATCACGCAAGTTCTAGTCCTTATTCACCGGCGATTCCGGATCAATCAGGAAAGCCACGATATGGGTGATCTGCTCCGGTGTCACCCAGTTATGCAGGCCGAAGCGCGGCATATTGGTGCACGCCGTGAAGGCGTTGGAGTTGTAGACCTTGTCGTAGACGTACTTGA
>NZ_JAVHPH010000449.1:1175-3968 GCF_036170495.1 Azonexus sp. | reverse complement strand
TTGGTGCACGCCGTGAAGGCGTTGGAGTTGTAGACCTTGTCGTAGACGTACTTGATGGTCTCTTCCGAGTTGCCGCGGATCTTGCCGAAGTGCTGCAGACTGGGGCCGATCGTGCCGTAGGCGACTTCCTTCTTGGCCAGTTCGTGGCAGGCGTAACAGTTGCCGCCGCGCAGCTTGCCGGCCTTGTCCGGCTGGAGGAAGCCGATGTGACCGCCAGTGCCGACGGCAGCGAGCTTCTCGCCTTCCTTCCAGTCACCGATCAGCTTGCCATCGACCGGGTAACGGATGGTCGCCGCATTGAGCTTTTCGAGTTTCTCGCCAATCTTGCGCGGCGGACTGTCGCGGTAGATGCCGCAGGTCTTCATCGTCTCGTCCTGCTCGAGACGGGTCATCCAGTATTTCGGATTCTCGGCCTTGAACGAGGCGCGGAACATCTGGTCGGCTTCCTTGGCGTACTTTCCGCCCGGTGCTTCAACGGCTTTCTGAGCCAGGGCCGGCGTTGCGATGGCCACGGTCAACCCGAATAAAAGGGCAAATTTGAAATTCATGGTCATCCCCTTTTCAGCGCTTGATGCCCGGCGTTTCCATCACGGTGCCGGTCGCAGTTTTTTGCAGATAGGTTTCCAGCGCAACGATCGAATCGGCCAGATACTCGGGCTCAGGCCAGCGGGCCTGGCGCATGCAGTCGATCAGCCGACGTTGCATGGTCCACACCGTGCCCTGCGAAACGCGGTACGACGGCCAGGTCTTCATGGCGAAGCCGGCACCGTCTTTGGTCGTCAGGTTGCCGAGGTCCTGCAGGCGGATACGCTTGCCTTCCTGACCGTGACAGATGGCGCAGGAGAAATCCTGCGGGCCGGAACGGCGATAGAAAATGTATTCGCCCATCTTGGCCATCTTCGCTTCTTCCGGGTGCGTTGCCGGCACGTTGATCGGCTTGCCGTTCGACTTGGCGCCGATGAAAGTGACCAGCGCCTCGATGTCGGAATCCTTGCCCGGTTTCGAATACCACTGCTTGGTCGCTTCGGCCAGCGTGAAGCCTTGCAGCGTCATCATGCAATGCACCAGGCGGGACTCGACATCCATGACCTTGCCGGTGTCCTTGAAGTATTTCGGCAGGGCGGCATAGGCGCCGTCCAGCTTGCCCGGCCCCTGGCCGAGATCGCAGTGTTCGAGCGAGGCATTCTTCGGGCCGCGCTTTTCCAGCCACAGGCCTTCGCCCTTGAGCTCGAACAGGTCGGCCGGATTGCCGTCGGCCAGCGCTTCGCGATATTTCGCCAGTTCATCGGCCACCTTGCTGTCCTGGGCCGCCACACCGCCGGCAAAGGCGGCCATGACAGCCGCCCCGACCAGCGTTTTCATCAAACGTCGGATCATTGAATACTCCTCCACGGGGTAAAAGCGACGGCAGCGGCGATCTGTGTCGCCTGGCTGCCGTGTTGAGTGCGATCAGCTATCAGTTAACGACGGCTTCGTCGGAGCGGGTGTCGCCCTTGTTGTCCTTCCAGCTGACGGTGATCTTGTCGCCCTTGGCGCCGCCCTTAAATTTGAAGGCGAGGTAGGGGTTCTTCGAGACGGACGGCCCGAATTCGCAGCTCAGCACCGTCTTGTCGCCATGCTTGGCGGTCAGTTCGGTGATGAACCAGGCCGGCACGACGGCGCCCGCCGAATCCTTGCGCTGGCCGGTTTCCATCTCGTGGCTGACCAGCACCTTCACTTCGGTAACGCCTTCCTTGTTGGCGGCGCGGATTTTCATTGGATTGCCCATTTGTTTCTCCTGAATTCTCAATTAGTTGAAAAAGCGAGGGGCGAGCGTTGCGAGCGAAGGCAGAACAAGGCGCGACCGGGAGACAGTGCAATTTGCACGGCGACCGGACGCAACGCAGTTATGCCGAGCGCAGTAGCTCGCAACCGCTTTTTAGCCACCGCAGCCACCGAGGGTGACCTTGATCTCTTTCGTCGCCATGAAGAACTTGCCGTCCGACTTGACCAGCGCGTAGATGTTCGAGGTCTGGCCCATCTTGACCCGGGTCTGGACGCTGGCTTCGGTGCCTTCCGGCAGCATGAAGGCGGCGGCTAGCGCGTTCGGGTTCTTCTCGATCAGGATGGCGACCATGCTGATGTTGGGCAGGCTGGAGGCCACGCCAACCGGCACGACGGCGCCGTTTTCGGCGATGTCCGGACCGGTAACCTGGACGTCCTTGCTGTCGGTCGGGCTGTTCACGCCAAGCGCCTTGAGCGTGTCGGCCATGCTCTTGGCGTCGAAAGCCGCCTTGTTCCAGTCGGCCAGGGCGATGCCCGGGGTGATGATGCCAGCGGCAGCCAGCATGCCCAGCAGGGCGGCGCCGGAGCCGGATTTCAGTACGGTGCGACGTTGATTGTTCATGACTTCTCCTCTGTAGAAATTGGAATTACCTGGAACCGTTGAGAATCCACTGCACCAGTGTTTTCAGATCTTCGTCCTTGACATGCGCATTCGGCGGCATCGGGATCGAACCCCAGACGCCCTGCCCGCCGGCCTTGACCTTGGCGATCAGGCGCGACTCCGCATCGGTTTGATCCTTGTAACGGGCGACGACTTCGTTGTAGCCGGGGCCGACGATCTTGCTCTTCAAGCCATGGCAAGCCATGCAGCCGCTCTTCGTCGCCAGTTCCAGCGTGCCGGCATCGGCTGCCTTTTTGGCCGCCTCGGGGCCGAGCGTCCGGGTGCCGCGCACCGGGCCGAAGCTGCGGTACTGGTCAGCCAGTTCGCCGTGCGCCGTGCGGGCGTATTCGGGCAGCGTCGAGCCGATC
>NZ_JAVHPH010000449.1:0-1075 GCF_036170495.1 Azonexus sp. | reverse complement strand
TTGTTGTGATAAATCGACTTGGTGCCGCGCACCTTGCGGAGTTGCCCGTAGCTCGGCTGGACGAAACCGGTTTCGTCGATGGCCCGTGATTGCAGGATGGCCGGCTTGCCGTCCCACACCCAATTGGTGTTGAAACGGGTCAGCGCCTTGTTCTGCACCGGGCCTTCGAGGCGCGCCGTCTGCCAGTTGATGCCGCCGTCGAACGAGACATCGACCTGCTTGATCTTGCCGCGACCCGACCAGGCGAGGCCGGAAACGTTGTAGAAACCCTTGTCGAGGAGCGTCTGGCCGCCGGACGGGGTGGTGATCACCGACTTGGCTTCCTGGATCGAGCTGTACTGGCGATGCTGGCCACTCGGCAGGAGGTCGATGTAATGCACCGCCTCGTCCTTGGTGGCGTAAGGCATATCGCCGACTTCGATGCGGCGCAGCCACTTGACCCACGACACGCCCTGGACGCCCGGCACGACAAGACGCAGCGGGTAACCGTTTTCCGGGCGCAGCATTTCGCCGTTCTGGCCGTAGGCGACGAAGACTTCGCCGGACTCGACCATTTCCATCGGAATGGTGCGCGTCATCGAAGAGCCATCGGCGCCCTCGGCCAGCACGTAGCGGGCCTTTTTGGTGTCGACGCCGCAGTCCTCCAGCAGCACCTTGAGCGGCACGCCGGTGAATTCGGAACAGGACAGCATGCCGTGCGTGTATTGCACGGTCGGTACGGCGACATTGCCCCACTCCAGACCGGTATTGGCGCCGCATTCGATGAAGTGGATGCGCGACACCGAGGGCAGGCGCATCAGCTCGTCGAGCGTATACACCTTGGCCTTCTTGAGCAGCGAATCATCCGAGCCATTGACCATCAGGCGATGCTTGGACGGATCGATGTCATGCCAGCCCTGGTGATGGCGCTCGAAGTGCAGGCCGGACGGCGTGATGATGCCGAACAGGCCCTGCAGCGGCGCGAACGACACCGAAGCGCCGCCGACGCGGGCCAGACCGGGCGATTCGCGGCGCAGCAATTGGCTTTCGTACTTCGAGGGCTGACCGTACGGGTTGGTCGCCACCGGCAGGCCGA
>NZ_JAVHPH010000448.1:0-1665 GCF_036170495.1 Azonexus sp. | reverse complement strand
GGCGCTCGGCAAGGGCGGCGAGGCGGTGGGCGATGAGCGGCGGGGCGGCCGGCTCCTTCAAGGTTTCATTCAGGGCGCAGGCAGCGTCGTAGATGCCCTTGAGGCCAAGGGTGCCGGAGACGCCTTTGAGGCCATGGGTGATTCGTTCGGCCTCGTCGATGGCACCGTCGGTCAGGGCGGCACTGATTTTGCTGTGGTCGTCGCCATGGGTGGCGAGGAAAATCCCGAGCAGGCGTAAATAGCTGGGCAACTTGCCGCGCATGGCCTTCAGGCCGTAGGCGCTGTCGAGTCCGGGGACTTTTTCGAGGGCGGCAATGGTGGCCGGCGCGGCATCGGCCGGTGTGGCCGGCAGGGCTTGGGGGAGAGGCGCCTGGGCGCTCGGCGTCAGCCATTTGATCAGCGTCGCGTAGAGGGTGTCCGGATTGACCGGCTTGGCGACGTGGTCGTTCATCCCGGCGTCAAGGCAGCGCTGACGATCCTCGCCGAAGGCGTTGGCGGTCATCGCCAGAATGGGCACCCGCAGGCCGCCCGGGCTTTGCCGGATCAGGCGGGTGGCGGTCAGGCCATCCATGACCGGCATCTGGATGTCCATCAGGATCAGATCGTAGGCGGTTTCAGCCGCCATTTTTACGGCTTTTTCCCCGTTGACCGCAAGATCGGCCGACAGGCCGATGCCGCGCAGCAGTTCGAGCGCCACTTCCTGATTGATTGCGTTGTCTTCGGCCAGCAGGATGCGCGCCTGGGCGTAGTGGCGGCTGATCAATTGTTCCGCGTCGTCGGCCGAGAGGCGCGGGGTGGATAGGTCGGTGGCGGTTGTCCCGGTTTGCAGGCGGGCGGTAAACCAGAAGGTGCTGCCTTTTCCGGGGATGCTCGTCAGCCCGGCGTCGCCCCCCATCAGATGGGCCAGCCGGTGGGCAATGGCGAGGCCCAGCCCGGTGCCGCCAAAGCGCCGGGTGGTCGAGTTGTCGGCCTGTTCAAAGGCATTGAAAAGACGGCCTTGCTGCTCGACGGGGATGCCGATGCCGGTGTCCGCGACGGCAAAGCGCACGATCAGGTCATCGGCCTCGGCCGAGAGCAGATTGACGGTGACGGAAATGCTGCCCTGTTCGGTGAACTTGACCGCGTTGCTCAGATAGTTGAGGAGGACCTGGCCGATGCGCAAAGGATCGCCGTGCAGCACCGGCGGCAGAGCCGGGTCAATTTCCTGGTGGAAGCTCAGGCCACGCGATTGCAGTCGGTCGAGGACCAGTTCGCTGGTGTTGTCGAGGATGCGCGAGAGGAGAAAATCGACCGGGGTCAGTTCGAGTTTTCCGGCCTCGATTTTCGAGATGTCGAGGATCTGGTTGATGATCGCCAGCAGGTGGTGCGCGGCGTCGGCTACCTTGTTCAGGCGCCCAAGCTGCTCGGTATCCTGGGTGTGATGTTCGGCAAGGTGGGTGAGTCCGATGATGGCATTCATCGGCGTCCGGATTTCGTGGCTCATGTTGGCCAGAAAGTCGCTTTTTGCGCGGTTGGCCTGTTCGGCCGTCTCCTTGGCCGCTTCCAATTCGGACGTGCGCGCGGCGACCAGTTCCTTGAGGTGCTCGCGATGTTGTTCGAGTTCGCCGGCAGTCTGCTTGGCTTCCGTGATGTCCTGCCAGATGGCCGATACCTTGATGCCCTCGC
>NZ_JAVHPH010000447.1:0-1666 GCF_036170495.1 Azonexus sp. | reverse complement strand
TGACCGGCACCATCGAGCCGTAGTAATCGACCTGAACGTGATCGAGCAGACCGACGTGAGCTCGCCCGGTACGCACTTTCTGGAGATCGAGCCGCAGCGCCTCCAGCGACTTCTGCATCTTGGCTTCAGCAGTTTTCTTGAGTTCAGGAATCATTTTTTAGTCTCCCTCAGCAATAGACCAGCGTGCCTTCGTCTTCGCCACAGACCACGCGTTTCAGTGCGCCGGTCTTGAAGATGGAAAATACGTTGATCGGCAATTTTTGATCGCGACACAGCGCGAAGGCGGTCGCATCCATGACCGCCAAATTTTTGGAGATTGCTTCGTTGAAGCTGATCTTGTCGTAACGGGTCGCCAGCGGATCTTTCTTGGGATCGGCCGAGTAGATACCATCGACCTTGGTCGCCTTGAGGACGATTTCGGCACCGATTTCCGAGCCGCGCAATGCTGCAGCGGTATCGGTGGTAAAGAAGGGATTGCCGGTACCGGCACCAAAGATGACGATCTTGCCTTCTTCGAGGTAGCGGATGGCTTTGCCGCGAATGTACGGCTCGACAACCTGCTCGATATTCAGCGCCGATTGCACGCGGGCATTCAGGCCGCTCTGGCGAAACGCGTCGGACAGCGCCATGGCGTTCATCACCGTGGCCAGCATGCCCATGTAATCCGCTGTGGCGCGATCCATCCCGGTGGCCGTACCGGCCATGCCGCGGAAGATGTTGCCGCCGCCGATCACAACGCCGATTTCCACACCCATCTCAGCGACCGCCTTGATCTCTCCGCAGATACCCGCGATGGTCTGCGGGTTGATGCCGTAGGCGTCATTGCCCATCAGGGCCTCGCCGGAGAGTTTCAGGAGAATTCGCTTGTACTTGGGTGCAGACATCGGCGTTCCTTTCAATTACTTCTTGGCAGCAGCGGCAGCAGCCTGGGCAGCGACTTCGGCAGCGAAGTCGTCAACCTTCTTCTCGATGCCTTCACCGACCAGGAACAGCGCGAAGCCAGCGACAGAAGCGCCCTTGGCTTTCAGCAGTTGTTCGATGGTTTGCTTGCCGTCAGCAGCCTTGACGAAGACCTGGGCGAGCAAGGTAACGTCCTTCAGATACTTCTGGACGGTACCGTCGGCAATCTTCTCGAGCATGGCTTCCGGCTTGTTGTCGGCGCGAGCCTTCTCGATGGCGATACGACGCTCGGTATCCAGGAGCTCCTGGGAAACACCCGAGGCATCCAGTGCCTTCGGCTTGGAAGCAGCGATATGCATCGCCAGATCCTTACCCAGTTGTTCGTCGCCGTCGACCACGTCGATCACGACACCAACTTTGGCGCCACCGTGGATGTAGGAAACCAGCTTGCCCTTGGCTTCAAAGCGGGCGAAGCGGCGAATCGACATGTTCTCGCCGATCTTGCCGACCAGAGCGGAACGGGTCGATTCAACAGTACCCTCGCCCATCGGCAGCGCGGACAACGCCGCGACGTCAGCCGGGTTCTTTTCAGCAACCAGCTTGGCCGAGCCATTGGCCAGCGCGATAAATTCGTCGTTCTTGGCAACGAAGTCAGTTTCGCTATTGACTTCGATGATTGCACCCAGCTTGCCGTCGGCCGAAATGCTAACGGCGACGATACCTTCAGCGGCGACGCGGGTCGCGGCCTTGGAGGCCTTGTTGCCGA
>NZ_JAVHPH010000446.1:0-8637 GCF_036170495.1 Azonexus sp. | reverse complement strand
TCGTCGTCGAAATAGCCGAAGTCGAAACGACCGCCGCCGCCCGACGAGCCCTGTTCGCGCTTGCCATTTTCTTCGATGATGACCGAGATCGAGCAACGCACGAGCGGCCGGATGTCGGCGGCCAGACGGCCGTCGGAACCGGCGACGAGGACCACTTCGTATTCGCCAGCGAGCGAGGCCATGACCTGCAGGACGCGCGGATCAAGCGCCCGGGCAAAACCTTCGAGGCGTTCGAGCAGCTTGACCTTGGCCTCGGCTGGCAGCGAGGCAATCGGGTCGTGCGGCACGTACAGCGACCTTGCTACGGTCGACGGGAAAAATTGGCCAAATTTTGAATTCTGCCCGGCCGCGGCAATCGCCCGCACGGCGTTGGCGGCGTCGCCGAGGGCCTGCGAACTGATGTCGTCGGAGTAGGCAAAGGCCGTTTTTTCACCCGACAGTGCGCGCACGCCGACGCCCTGGTCGATGCTGAAGCTGCCCGATTTGACAATGCCCTCGTCGAGGCTCCAGGCCTCGGAACGCGAGTACTGGAAATAAAGATCGGCGTAGTCGACCTGGTGCGTCAGGATCTGGCCGAAGGTTCGCGACAGGTCGCCTTCGCTGAGCGAGAAGGGGGCCAGCAGCAAGGATTCGGCCTGGGCCAGCGCGCTGTTTTGAGTCATGAATGCTTCCTTAAAGTTTGCGATGGGCGAGGGCCGGCAGGCTCTCGCGAATGTCGGCAAGGCGTTGGTGATCGAGGTCGGCGATGACGATGCCCGGCCCCTTCAATTTGCGGTCGAGAATCTCGCCCCACGGGTCGACGATCATGCTGTTGCCGTGCGTCACGCGGCCATTTTCGTGGCGGCCGCCCTGTCCGACAGCGAGAAGATAACACTGGTTCTCGATGGCCCGGGCCCGCAGCAAAATTTCCCAATGGGCGCGACCGGTGGTTTCGGTAAAGGCAGCTGGCACGAGGATCAGGTCGACCGGCGCCAGCGCCCGGTACAACTCGGGAAAGCGCAGGTCGTAGCAGATCGACAGGGCGATCTTGCCAAACGGCGTGTCGACCGCGACGGGTTGATCGCCGGGCTCGATGAAGCTGGCTTCGTCGTAGGCTTCATCGCCTTTTTTGAAGCCGAACAGGTGGATCTTGTCGTAACGGGCGACACATTCGCCGGCCGGATTGAAAACCAGGCTGGCATTGCGCATTTTGTCCGGGCAGCTCGCGGTCAACGGGATAGAACCGGCAAAAATCCAGATGCCGTGACGCTGCGCCGTTTCGGCCAGCCAGGACTGCATCGGCCCGGTGCCGAAATCCTCGCGCGCCCGCACGCGGTCGGCGTCGGCAGCACCGATGATGGGGAAATACTCGGGCAAGACAACCAACTGGGCGCCCTGCCCGACGGCCTCGGCGATAAGCCGGCCGGCCGTCGCCAGATTGTCGCCAACGCGCGGTCCGGAAATCATCTGCAGGCCGGCGATCCGGCAATTCTGTTTGGTCAAGGCTTGTTCTCCACGGGTTTTCTTTCCTCTGCCGGCGCCGACTCGCCGGCCTTGTCGACCAGCGGATCGGCCCAGGTGCCGGTGACATGATAGCGGTAGCTGAACAAGCGATTGAGCGGCTTTTGCAGCACTGTATTGGCGACCAGCGCCGCCGCGCCGACCACCGGATTGACCAGTGCCGCCGCCCCCACCGCCGCCAGCCCGCCCAGCTCGGGCCGAACGACCACCTGCATGTCCTGGGTTTCGGCCTTGAGGTCGGTTTCGCCCTGCATTTCGATCTGCGCCGACGGCCCGTAAATACGCAAAGGATCAACGGTGCGCATGACGCCCTTGCTGACGCTCAGTTTGCCTTCGATGCTGTCGAAAGCCAGGCCATCGCTGAAAATATCGCGAAAATCGAGGGTCAGCCGACGCGGCAGCGACTGCAGGGAAATCAAGCCGAGCAGTTTGCCGACGCCCGGTTCCAGCTTGTTGAACTGGCCTTTTTCGGCCTCGACATTGAGCTGACCGCTCAGCGACGGATAGTGAATGTCGGTGAGCGGGCCGTTCCATTTCAGATCACCGGTCATTTTGGCCTTGCCGCGCCGCACGGCGTCGGCGTAGCCAAGCCGGTCGAGCAGCTTGCCCATATCTTTCGCCGTCAGTTCGAAATCCAGCCGTGTCTGGTTGAATCCGGTGTTGTTCCAGACCGCCTTGCCCTTCAAGGCGCCGTCCGGATTTTCCAGGTTCAGGTTGTCGAGGTGCCAGGCGCCCTTATCGTTGCGCGCCTTGACTTCGAGCCGGCCAAGGGCCTTCTCTCCGAGGTAAAAATCATCGACCGACAGACTCATGCCGGGCAGCGTATTGATCAGCGACGAGGCGCCATCGGCCGCCGCCTCCGCCGCCGGGCGCACGACGAGGCGTTTGAAATTGCCCTCGACCCAGCCTTCGCCGGCACTCTTCCAAAAAACGTCGCCGACCGCCTCACGGGTATTCAGGCCGATCTGCCAGCCGCCATCGCGTGGCCGCAGGGCGACATCGACCTGACTGTAATCACGATCGAAAAGATACAGCTGCGGCGTTTTGAGCGTCACCACATTGAGCGCCAGGCCGCTTCCATCGGCGCCGCCAGCCGCCCCCTCGGGCAGGAAATTCTTCCAGGCGTCGGCATCGATGCGCGAGGCGGCTACGCGCACGGCCAGCCCCTTTTCCGGCAAACGGGGTTCACCGTCGCCAATGGCGAAAACACCGCGCTCCCAGCTCTCGCCCTTACGCACGATCAGGCCCTGGGCGACCTTGCCGAGCGTGATCCGGTACTGCTCGCGCTGGGCGTCCGGCACCGTCCGCTCGATGCGCAGGGGCAGCGGCATCGTCGCGTTCTTGTTCAGGGGCTCGGGCAGCGGCGAACTAATGCCGAGCAGGTCGGATTCGACCACCACGTCGGCATTGCGCCGGCGGATGGCGATGTCGGCCTTCCAGCCGGCATTGCCGCTCAGATGGTTGATCAGCGGCCAGCCGAAGTACTGGCTCACCTCGCCGATACTCGCCGTGCCGGTGGCCACCACGCCAACCTTGTCGCCGGCACTCTTGACCTGCACCTTGAGCGGACCGCCGAAAACACGGCCGGCAATATCCCTGGCCGCCACGCTATTCTCGGTGATCGACAGCCGCCCGTTGACCTGCGTCAGGGGCGGCAGGCCGGCCAGCGGCTGCAGTTGATTATTGTGGAAATGATAGTCGCCACGCACCCGGGTATCGAGCGCATGGCGCAGCGGAATATCGAGCTCCAGGTTCAGGCTGCCGTTGCCGACCGCCTTCATGCCATCGGTGAAGCGGTCGATCTGCTCGGCCACCGGGCTTTGCTCGATAAAGCGGAAGAATTCGCTGGTCGGCCCGAGCGCTGTGCCGCGGACCAGCAACATTTCTTCGTGCGACTCGAAATCCGGAATATCGACTTTAACGTCAGCCAGCGAAGCGCCGAGGATGCGCCCGTGGCTGGCTTTGATCCGCATCCCGGTGTCGAAGCTCATGTCGGCATCAATGTCGTCGATGACCGGCCAGCCATCGGCATAATCGACCCGGGCGCCGGTCGCTTTGGCGGTAACGATGAACTTGCCGCCCTGGCCGTCGCGGAACGGGAAATCACGGAGATTGCCCTTGAGGATGAGCTTGCCGTCGTAACCGCGCCCACCGACGATGCCGCGGCGGATCCAGTTGCGGGCGGCGGCATTGACGGCGTGTGGCATGTAGCGCCAGACGGCCGTCCCTTCGCCACGGTCGACGCTCGCCGTCAGGTCGATTTCGCCCGGCCCTTCGCCGCTGTAGCGATAGGTCCCCTGGGCTGAGCCAGTCGCATCCGGGCCGGCGAATTCGAGTTTATCGAGCTTGATGTCGGTCCCTTGCACCGAGTTTTTCCAGCTCGCCTTGACTTTCAGCGCGTCGAGCGCGATGTCCGGCTCGGGAAAAATCGCCGGCAGGGACAAGCTAGAAACGCCGGAATCCAGCTTCAGCTCACCGCCTTTTTCGGTCAGGTCGATCATCCCCGAAACGCCGCCGGCGCCGGGAAAAATGCCGACGGCCTCGATCCCCATGTTGTGGAAACCAGCTTTCAGGCTATAGCGCTTGAGCGTTTCGCCTTGCAGCGACCAACTCGCCTTCAATTCGGCAATCTGGCCCTGCGGCTGGTGGCGAACCAGCAGATCCCGGCTCTGCGCGTCGAGCGGCAAATAGGAAGCGAGGCGACCCAGCGCCGCCAGATCGAGAAAACTGGCGCTCGAATTGCCGTTGACCGTAGCACTGGCCGGGTCCTGGCGCCAATCAACCTTGAAATCGGTCGGCGCAACGCGAATGCCATCCTGCGTCTGCAATTCGACCTGGTAGCCGGCGACGGCCCACGCATCAGCCTGGTAACGCCCTTCGAGACGGCCGCGCATGCTGGCCAGCTCAAGTTCGGGCAGCTTGCGGCCAAGGCGGATGCGCAACTCTTCGAGCGCCACGTCGGCCGTCAGCTTGCCGGCGCCGTCATCGAGATCGCCCCAGATACGCAAAGCGCCACGCCCCTGCGGCAGATCGACCGGGTAATCGACCCAGGCCCGCCAGCCGGCCAGATCGGCGTAATTGAGTTCGACAAAAATCCGCCCGGACAAATGCGCGAGCGCCTCGCCGAGATCGCCCTTCACTTCGCCACGAATATCGACGCGCGCTGCCAGTTCATCGGGCGGCGCCGCCGACAGGCCGAAGCGATGGCGGCGCCCACTGTTATCAAGGGCGAACTGGAGGTCTTCGAGAATCAGCGGCGGCGCCTTGCGCAGCCGGTCGTCCCAGACAATCGTCGCATCCCGGATACGAATACGCTTCTGTTCGAGCACCCACTCGGCGAAGGCCGGGTCGGTCTCGCCCTCGGCATCGACACCGGCCACCGTGATCTTGCCGTTGGCATCGCGCCGGACATGCAGCACCGGGCCGTCGAAAGCGAGCAGGGCCAGCGTCGGGCGCAGGCGCCACAGGGTCTGCCACGACAGCACGCCTTCGACCCGGGCCAGCGAGAAAGCCGGGGCGCCCTGACGGTCGGCAATCACCACGTCGCTGAGCACCAGATCGGGATTCAACCCCTGCCAGCGGGCCTCGACGCGGCCGATCCTGACGGCTTGCCCGACCGCCCTGGTCGCCGCCTGCTCGATCGCCACCTGGTAGTCGCCAATTCTCGGCAGCACGGTGTAGCGCAAGGCGAGGAGCAGGACGACGAAGGTCAGCCAGGCGGCGAACAGCCCCCAGCCGAGGACGCGAATGGCGCGCCCGGCAAGCAGCGGCCATAACCAATGCAGCCGGTGATAGAGCGCCACGCGCAGCTCGGGCGAAATCACTGGGGCTTTGTGGTGCAGCGGCTCAGGCACGCGGCAAACCGTTTTGCCAGAGGGGGGAATTGATCACTACAATCGGCGACTGGATAAAAACGACATTCTACCTTTTCGGCCCAGCCGCCGAAGGACCATCATGGACACCACCCTCGATCCCCGCTGGCAACGGGCTGTGCACCACAGCCGTTACTTGGCCAATCTGCTTCAGGCGCACCCGGAACTGATTCCCGAACTGCTCGCCACCTGGCAGCAGCCGCTTACCGAAGCCATGCTGGAGGCGCCGTTGCAACAGGCGTTTGCCGACGACGAGGCGGTCAAGTCCGCCCTCCGCCGCCTGCGCCACCGGACCATGGCCCATCTCGCCCTGCGCGATCTGGGCGGCCTGGCGCCACTGGCCGAAATCGTCGAAAGCATGACCCGGCTCGCCGACGTGACGACCAATTTCGCGCTCGATCACTATCACCGCCAGCTCGTCGCCAGCTACGGCGAACCACTCGACAAGGCCGGCCAGCCGCAACGCCTGCTGATCATCGGCATGGGCAAGCTGGGTGGACGCGAGCTCAACGTTTCGTCCGACGTCGATTACATTTTTGTCTACCCCGAGGAGGGTGACACGGCCGGGCCGAAAAGCATCGAGAACTTCGATTTCTTCACCCGTCTCGGCAAACGCATCATCGCTGCGCTCGGCGATTTAACCGCCGACGGCCAGGTTTTCCGCGTCGACATGCGGCTACGCCCGAATGGCGATTCCGGCCCGCTGGTTTGCTCGCTCGACGCCCTGGAAAATTATTTCATCACCCAGGGCCGCGAATGGGAGCGTTACGCCTGGATCAAGGGCCGCACCATGAACGCCGGCGACAACCTGCAGCCGGCGTGGGTGACCGCCATGCAGAAAATCGCCCGGCCCTTCGTCTTCCGCAAATATCTCGATTTCGGCGCCATCAACGCGATGCGCGACCTGCACGCCCAGATCAGCCGCGAAGTGGCGCGCAAGGACATGGCCGACCACATCAAGCTCGGCCCCGGCGGCATCCGCGAAATCGAATTCATGGCCCAGGTTTTCCAGCTCATTCGCGGCGGCCGCGACCTGGGGCTGCAGATCCGGCCGACGCTCTCCGTCCTCGCTTTGCTCGTCGACCGCAAGCTGATTCCGGCCGAAACCGAGCAGGAACTGCGCGCGGCTTACGTCTTTCTACGCCGTCTTGAGCACCGGCTGCAATACGTCGAGGACAAGCAGACGCACATGCTGCCGGTCGACGCCGAAAATCGGCAAAATATCGCCGTCAGCATGGATTTCCCGGACTGGGTTTCGATGCTGCCCGTACTCGACCAGCATCGCGACAAGGTCAGCCAGCATTTCAACGCCATTTTCTCCGCCCCGGAAGCCGGCGACCACCCGCTGACCGGCCTGTGGCAAGGCCAGCTCGACGAAGATACGGCGCTCGAAGCCTTCGGCAACCTCGGTTTTCGTCATCCCAAAGAGGCCATCGCCCGCCTGGCCGAACTGCGTGCCGCCAGCCGCTACGTGCAATTACCGGCGACCAACCGGGCCCGCCTCGACGCCGTCGGCCCGCGTCTGATCGAAGCGGCGGGCGCAACGCCCGCCCCCGACACGACGCTCGCCCGTGGCCTGACTTTCCTCGAAGGCATTGCCCGCCGCGGCGCCTACCTCGCCCTGCTCCAGCAATACCCGATGGCCCTGCGCCGGGTTGCCGACATGATCTGCGCCTCGAACTGGGCGGCCGATTACCTCAACCGCCACCCGCTGCTCCTCGACGAACTGCTCGATCCGCGCCTCTACGAAATCGCCACCAACTGGGCCGGCTTCCGTGAAATCCTGCGCGACAACCTGGCCCAATACGCCGGCGACACCGAACGCGAAATGGACATCCTGCGCGAAATGCACCACGCCCAGGTTTTCCGGCTGCTGGCGCAGGATCTGGCCGGCCTGCAGACCACCGAGAGATTGTCCGACCATCTGACCGAACTGGCCGACACCATCGTCCAGGAAACCCTGCCGCTGGTCTGGAGCAAGATCAAGAATCGCCATTGCGCCACGCCGAAATTCGCCGTCATCGGCTACGGCAAGATGGGCGGCAAGGAACTCGGCTATGCCTCCGATCTCGACCTCGTTTACCTTTATGATGACGACGATCAGGACGCCCCGGAAAACTACGCCCGCCTCGGCCAGCGCCTGAATTCCTGGCTATCCAGCCAGACGCCGGCTGGCATCCTGTTCGAAACCGACCTGCGCCTGCGCCCGAATGGCGACTCAGGTCTGCTTGCAGTATCGGTCGATTCCTTCCGCGACTATGAGCTCAAGAACGCCTGGACCTGGGAACACCAAGCCCTGACCCGGGCCCGTTTCTGCGCCGGCGACCCGACGGTCGGCCAGCGTTTCGAGGCAATCCGCTGCGAAATCCTGCGCCTGCCGCGCGACTTCGCCAAACTCAAGGAAGAGGTCGTCGCCATGCGCCAGAAAATGGTCGACGCGCACGGCTCGAAGAGCGAAACCGAGTTCGCCCTCAAGCACGATCCGGGCGGCATCATCGATGTCGAGTTCATCGTCCAGTACCTGATCCTCGGCCATTCACACCAGCACGCCAGCCTGACCGGCAATCTTGGCAACATCGCGCTGCTGCGCATGGCCGGCGAACTGGGTTTGATCGACCCGCAACAAGCCGAGGCGGCCGGCAACGCCTATCGCGAATACCGCCGGCTGCAACACGCCCGGCGACTATCGGCGACCCCCAAGGCGCCGATTCCGCGTGACGAGGTGGAAAAACACATCGCCGCTGTCCGTCTGCTCTGGGCGGCGGTTTTCGGGAGTTAACGGGCGGTCGGGGCGGGTTTGGAGAAAAGCAGCCCGCCGCTGCCCATGCCGATTTTGGCCGTTTTTTACGGTTGACCGTAGGAATGGCCGGCAGCCATGAAAAAAGGCCGCACAAGGCGGCCTGATCGGGGCGAAAGACGTTTATTTCTTGAGCGAATCGCGGATTTCGCGAAGCAGCACAACGTCTTCCGGCGTCACCGGGGCTTCCGGGGCCGGGGCCGGCGCTTCGCTGCGCAGGCGGTTCATCTGTTTGACCATCATGAAGATGATGAAGGCCAGGATAACGAAATTGACCAGGATGGTCAGGAAGGAGCCGTAAGCGAAGACGGCGATGCCGGCTTTCTTGAGATCGGCCAGCGCGGCCAGGTTGTTCGGGTTGTCACCGAGAACGACGAACAGGTTGGAGAAATCGAGCTTGCCGACGAGGCGGCTGACCAGCGGCATGATCAGGTCGCCGACGATGGAATCGACGATCTTGCCGAAGGC
>NZ_JAVHPH010000445.1:0-8641 GCF_036170495.1 Azonexus sp. | reverse complement strand
AGGTCGGCGAAGAAACCGTGATCGCCCACGATTTCTACCAGCGCCTTTTCGACCTCATCAAGTCGCTCGACAACTAACAGCGAGGCTTGGTGCGCCAGATTGGCGGAGCGTACGACTTGCCGCACGTTTTCCGCCCGTAAAGGCGTGGCCGCATGACTACATTTACGGCCAGCGAGGCGCCGGCCAGACGCTGCTCGGTTTTGCCGCTCTATTCTTCGGTCTGGTCCTGATCATGCCGATTCTCGGCCATGCCTCGTGGCATGCCTGGCGCGAGCTTGTAGAATAGGGAGTCTGCCCCCAGATTCAACGGGCGGCCTGACCGCCCGTTTTTCTTGCCTGGAAACTAAAAATGACGACCGCCAATCCCCTGCTCGACTTCTCCGATCTGCCGCGTTTCGACACCGTTCAGCCCGAACACGTCAAACCGGCGATCGAATCCCTATTGACCGCCGGCCGCGAACTGATCGAACGCCTGACCGCCGACACCACCCCGGCCACCTGGCAGGATTTCGCCGGCGCGCTGTCCGATGGCCTTGAGCCGTTCGGCCGCGCCTGGGGCATCGTCGGCCACCTGCATTCGGTCAATGACATTCCGGCCTGGCGCGAGGCGTACAACGAAATGCTGCCGGAAGTTTCGCGCTTCTACGCCGAGCTTGGCCAGAACCTCAAGCTCTTTGAGAAATACAAGGCGCTGCGCGACAGCACGGAATACGCCACGCTGAGCGTCGAACAGAAAAAGGTCGTCAACAACGAAGTGCGCGATTTCCGCCTGTCCGGCGCCGAGTTGCCGGATGACCAGAAGCCGCGCTTCCAGGCGATCATGGAAGAACTGTCGCAGCTGTCGGCCAAGTTTGCCGAAAACCTGCTTGACGCCACCAACGCGTTTTCGGAAGTCGTCACCGACGAAGCCCTGCTCGCTGGCCTGCCCGACGATGCCAAGGAAGCCGCCAAAACCGCCGCTGAGAAAGCCGGCGTCGAAGGCTGGCGTTTCAGCCTGCAGGCCCCGTCCTACGGCCCGGTCATGCAGTACGCCGACAACCGCGAACTGCGCGCCCGTCTGCACCGCGCCTACGCGACGCGCGCCGCTGAATTCCACGACGGTTCGAGCAAGCCGGAATGGGACAACACGCCGATCATCCAGCGCATGCTCGAACTACGCGTCGAAGACGCCAAGATGCTCGGCTTCAACAATTTCGCCGAAGTGTCGCTGGCGCCGAAAATGGCCGACACACCGGCCCAGGTGCTGACTTTCCTGCGCGAACTGGCGGCCAAGGCCAAGCCGTTCGCCGAGAAGGACATCGCCGAACTGCGCGCCTTCGCCAAGGATGAACTTGGCCTGGCCGATTTCCAGCCCTGGGATGCCGCCTACGTCTCCGAAAAGCTGCTGCAAAAGCGCTATGCCTTCTCCGAGCAGGAAGTGAAGCAGTATTTCACCGAACCCAAGGTGCTCGGCGGCCTGTTCAAGGTCATCGAGAGCCTGTTCAACGTCAAGGTCAAGCCGGACACGGCGCCGGTCTGGCACGAGGATGTCCGCTTTTACCGGCTGGAAACGCCGGCCGGCGATCTGGTCGGCCAGTTCTACATGGACCTCTACGCCCGCGAAACCAAGCGTGGCGGCGCCTGGATGGACGAAGCCCGCTCGCGGCGCCGGGTGCCGGGCGGCATCCAAAAACCGATTGCCTACCTCAACTGCAATTTCTCGCGGCCGAACGGTGGCAAGCCCGCCACCTTCACGCACGACGACGTCACGACGCTGTTCCATGAAACCGGCCACGGCCTGCACCATCTGCTGACGCGCGGCGAAGAGCTCGGCGTTTCGGGCATCCACGGCGTCGAGTGGGATGCCGTCGAGCTGCCCTCGCAGTTCATGGAAAACTATTGCTGGGAATGGGAAGTCGTCGAGGGCATGACGGCCCACGTCGATACCGGCGCCCCGCTGCCGCGCGAACTGTTCGACAAGATGCTGGCTGCCAAGAATTTCCAGAGCGGCATGATGGCCGTGCGCCAGATCGAGTTCTCGCTGTTCGACATGCTCATCCATTCCGATTTTGACCCGAAATCCGGGTTGACCGTGATGGATGTGCTCAAGGACGTGCGCCAGGAAGTCGCCGTGCTGACGCCGCCCGAATGGCACCGTTTCCCGAACAGCTTCTCGCACATTTTTGGTGGTGGCTACGGGGCGGGCTATTTCAGCTACAAGTGGGCGGAAGTGCTGTCGGCCGACGCCTACGCGGCCTTCGAAGAAGCCGGAAATCCGTTCGATGCGACGGTCGGCCAGCGCTTCCTCGACGAGATCCTCTCGGTCGGCGGCTCACGTCCGGCCATCGAATCCTTCAAGGCTTTCCGCGGCCGCGAACCGAGTGTTGATGCGCTGCTCCGCCATAGCGGTATGATTGCTGCCTAAGAATTTCAGGGAGGAAAGCCATGCGTTATCTGCTCACTTTGTGCCTGATGCTGGCCGCGGCCGGCGCCCAGGCCGAGACCTACCGGTGGACCGACTCGGCGGGCCACACCGTCGTTTCCGACACCCCGCCGCCGGGCAGTGCAAAGGCCGTCGCCAAGCTGGGCGGCAAAGCAGAAGCCAGCGATGGCCTGTCCTTCGCCACCAAACGGGCAATGGAGTTGTTCCCCGTCACGCTCTACACCTCGGCCGACTGCATCGCCGAATGCAAGAGCGCGCGCGACCTGCTAAACGGGCGTGGCACGCCCTTCACCGAAAAAATGCTGCAGAAACCGGAAGATTTCGCGGAGTTGAAACAACTGGTCGGCGACCTCTTTATTCCTTCGCTCAAGGTCGGCAAGCAGAATTTCCGCGGCTTTGAAGCCGGCGCCTACAACAATCTGCTCGACCTCGCCGGCTACCCGAAGAGCACAGCCAAGACAGCGAGCGGCGAGAGCAAGTGAAGATCGCCAGTTGGAATGTAAATTCGCTCAAGGTCCGCCTGCCCCACCTGCTTGACTGGCTGGCCGCGGCAAAACCCGATGCGCTGTGTCTGCAGGAACTGAAACTTGAAGACCACAATTTCCCGCGTGCCGAGATCGAGGCCGCCGGTTATCAGGTCGCCTTCTTCGGCCAGAAAACCTACAACGGCGTCGCCCTGCTCGCCCGTCGGCCAATCGCCGATGTCGTCTGCGGCAACCCGCATTTTCCCGATGAACAGAAGCGCCTGATCAGCGGCACGGTCGGCGACACGCGCGTCATCTGCGCCTACATGCCGAACGGCCAGGAAGTCGGCTGCGACAAGTACGACTACAAGCTGCGCTGGCTCGACGGCCTGGCCGTCTGGCTCGGCGAGGAAATGGCCAAGTATCCGAAGCTCGCGCTGTGCGGCGACTACAACATCGCGCCGGACGAACGCGATGTGCACGACCCGCAACGCTGGGCCGACGGCATTCTCGTCTCGCCGCCCGAACGCACCGCCTTCCAGCGCCTGCTCGGCCTCGGCCTGAGCGACAGTTTCCGGCTCTTCGAGCAGCCGGAAAAGACCTTCTCGTGGTGGGATTACCGGATGCTCGGTTTCCAGAAAAACCAGGGCCTGCGCATCGATCACATCCTGCTCTCAAAACCGCTGGCCGACAGCTGCACGGCGGCCGGCATCGACCGCGCCCCGCGCAAACTCGAACGGCCGTCCGACCACGCCCCGGTGTGGGCCGAAGTCGGCGGCTGAACATGAATCCCGCGACGACAGATACAGCGGCCGGTCCCACGGTCGACCGGGAAAAAGTGCTGAATTTGTACCCGGCGCTGAGCGGCCTGCCGGCCGACCGGCTGGCTGCCCTGGTCTCGCCGCAGGCCGTCATGCACCTGCCGGCCGGCGCCCAGGTTTTTGCCGAACGCCAGCCCTGCCAGGGCTTCCCGCTGCTCCTCGAAGGCAGCATCAAGGTCATCAAGCTGGCCGCCAGCGGCCGCGAACTGATGCTCTACCGCGTCGCACCCGGTGGCTCGTGCATCATTTCGTCGAGCTGCCTGCTCGGACACACCGACTACAACGCGCGCGGCATCGCCGAAACGCCGCTCACCCTGCTCGCCCTGCCGGTCGGCGCCTTTGCCGCCCTGATGGTCGAACACACCCCGTTCCGCGATTTCGTCTTTCATCTGTTTGCCGACCGCATCGGCGAACTCATGCAGCTCGTCGAGGAAGTCGCTTTCGCCCGCCTCGACCAGCGCCTGGCCAAACTGATCCTGGCCCGCAACGAAACCGTGCTCGCCATCACTCACCAGCAACTGGCCGACGAACTGGGCAGCGTCCGCGAAATCGTCAGCCGCCTGCTCAAGGGCTTCGCCGAGCAGGGCCTGGTCACGCTGGGGCGCGAACAGCTGACAGTAACCGACCGCGCCGGCCTGCAAAAACTTGCCGCTATGTGACCGAGGTTACAGACGCCCCCCGGCCGGACCGTTACATTGGCGGCGTACACCTAACTTAAACGGAGAACACACCATGGCTGCAAATGTTGGCGGTATCGATAAAATCCTTCGCATCGTTGTCGGCGCCGGCCTGATCGGCGCCACGGCGGCCGGCCTGCTGCCGGTCTGGGGCTACATCGGCATCGTGCCGCTGGCCACCGGCCTGATGGGCTGGTGCCCGGCCTACACGCTGCTCGGCATCAAGACCTGTCCAATGAAGAAATAACTCAGTTTCACGCGCCATGAAAAAACCCGCCTCGGCGGGTTTTTTCATGGCCCGAGCATTTCAATTTCGGGGCCTTTTTTCCGGTTGACCGTAGCAAGCCCGGTTGCCCCTAGGGCCAGCCGTTGTTTCTGTGGTCGTGGGATTCTCGCTACGCCCCGGCCGACAGGTAATTGGCGATGCGCACGTAATCCTCGACCGAAACATCCTCCGGGCGCAGGGTCGGGGCGATGCCGAGCTCGGCGAATCCGGCGTCGCTGAGCATGCCCTTCATGGTGTTGCGCAACATCTTGCGGCGTTGCGAGAAGGCGGTCAGGACGACCTGCGACAGCTTTTCCTGGCTTTTGGCATTGAGTTCCGACACCGGCTTGGGGATCAGGCGGACGACGGCTGATTGAACCTTGGGCGGCGGATCGAAGCTTTCCGGCGGCACGTCGATCAGCCATTCCAGATAAAAACGGTATTGCAACATGACCGACATGCGCCCGAAATCGGCGGTACCCGGCTCGGCGACCATACGCTCGACGACTTCTTTTTGCAGCATGAAATGCATGTCGTGGAGGACGTCGACGTAGTCGGCGAGGTGAAAAAGCAGTGGCGTCGAGATGTTGTAGGGCAGATTGCCGACCAGCCGCAGATTCTTGCCAATGCGGGCGAAATCGAAGGCCAGTGCGTCGCCTTCGTGAATCGTCATGCGTTCCGGCGGGTGTTGTTTTTTGAGACGGGCGATCAGGTCGCGGTCGATTTCGACGACGTGCAGGTGATCGACGCGTTGCATGAGCGGCTCGGTAATCGCCCCCAGGCCGGGGCCGATTTCGACGACGGTGTCGTCGCGCTGGGGGTTGATCGCCGAAACGATGGCGGCGATGACACCGTGGTCGACGAGAAAATTCTGGCCGAAGCGTTTGCGGGCGACGTGACCCTTCATTGTGTTTTCCTTATGTGCTCTGCTTCGTGATGAGCGAGCCATGATGAAAGCGCCGGATTGGTGTTCCTGGCTAGGCGCGAACCGGAGCAATAGCCGAAGCTATTGCGAGGATGAGCAACGACGCCGGGGGCGCAAAGACCAGTTTTCATGGCTCGTCTAATTGCGAAGCAGAGCACTTGCCATGCGTGCCGCTTCAGCCACGGCTTCGAACAGGCTGCCCGGATCGGCCCGGCCGGTGCCGGCCAGTTCGAGCGCAGTGCCGTGATCGACCGAGGTGCGGATGATCGGCAGGCCGAGGGTGACGTTGATGCCCTGGCCGAAGGTGGCGTATTTGAGCGCGGTCAGGCCCTGGTCGTGATACATGGCGAGCACGGCGTCGCCCTGGGCGAGGATGGGCGGCGTAAACATCGTGTCGGCCGGATAGGGGCCGGCGAGTTGCATGCCTTCGCCGCGCAGCTTTTCGAGCACCGGCGTGATGACTTCGATTTCTTCCATGCCGAGATAACCGCCCTCGCCGGCATGCGGATTGAGGCCAGCGACAAGGATGCGCGGCCGGGCAATGCCGTATTTGCTGCGCAGGTCGGCGTGCAGGATGCGCAGGGTTTTTTCCAGCACCTCGGCAGTGATCGCCGCCGAGACGTCTTTGAGCGGCAAATGCGTGGTGGCCAGCGCGACGCGCAGCGGGCCGCGCTCGGTGTCGCCGGCGAGCATCATGACGACGAGCGGGGTACCTGTCTTGACGGCGAGGTATTCGGTGTGGCCGGTGAAGGGCACGCCGGCGTCGTTGATGACGCCCTTGTGCACCGGCGCCGTCGCCATCGCGGCGAATTCGCCGGACTGGCAGCCGGCCAGCGCCCGGTCGAGCAGCGCCAGCACGTAGGGGCCGTTGGCGGCGTCGAGCTTACCGGCCCGCGACGGCACGGCGAGCGGAATGTGCACAACGTCGAGAACGCTACGGTCAACCGGATTTTTCGGGCAAAAATCGCGAAAATTGATCGCCAGGCCGAGCTGCGCCGCCCGCCCTTCAAGCAGCAGCCGGTCACCGAGAATGACCGGCCGGGCATCGCCTTCGTAGCCGGCCAGGCGCAGACAGAGCTCCGGCCCGATACCGGCCGGCTCGCCGCTGGTCACGGCGATGACCGGCAACATCACTTTTCTTCGAGACGGTTTTCGACGTAGCTGCGGTCGCGCAGCTGGCGCAGCCAGTCCTGGTAGGCTTCATCCAGTTTACGTTCGCGCAGCGCCTGACGGGCAACGCCGCGCCGGCGCTCTTCGGAGACATCGCGCTCGCGACGTTCCTGGACCTGAATCAGGTGCATGCCGAAGGGCGACTGGACGACCGGGCTAAGTTCGTTGATTTTCAAAGCATCCATGGCCCGCTCGAATTCCGGCACGGTATCGCCCGGGCTGAGCCAGCCGAGGTCGCCGCCCTTGGCCGCCGAGCCATCTTGCGAATTGAGGCGGGCCTGCTCGGCAAAATCGACGCCGTTGACGATGCGTTCGCGAATAATCTCGAGCTTGCGCCGGGCATCGGATTCGGAAACCACTTCGTTGATGCGGATCAGGATGTGGCGCGGATGGGTCTGTTGCACCGAGGCCGGGGCGCTGCCGCCGCGCTTGTTGACCAGTTTGACGATGTGGAAGCCAGCCGATGAACGCAGCAACTCGCTGACCTGACCGGCCTGCAGCCGGCCGGCCGCTTCGGCATACAGGGACGGCAGGCGATCGAGCGCGCGCCAGCCGAGATCTCCGCCTTGCAGCGCGTCCGGCGCGTCGGAGAAAGCAGCGGTGAGTTGGGCGAAGTTCTCGCCGGCCTGCGCCCGCTTGAGGGCCTGCTCGCCGCGCAGACGCAGCTTTTGCAGTTGCTCGGGGGTGGCTGATTCCGGCGCGCGCAACAGGATGTGGGCCAGCTGGTATTCCTCGCCGCTGCCACCGGCGGCCGTCTGGTTGGCCAGATAGTTGTCGATTTCGCCGTCGGAAATGATCAGCTTGCTGTCGACCTCGCGTTCGCGCAGGCGGACGGTCACCATTTCGCTACGAATTTCCTCGCGGAACTGGGCGTACTCGACGCCGTCCTTTTCGAGCGCCGCGCGGAACTGCGGCAGGGTCATCTTGTTGCCGGCGGCAATGCGGCCGATGGCCTGTTCAAGCTGATTGTCGTCGACCTTCATGCCGGAATCGCGGGCATATTGCAGCTGAACGCGCTCCATGATCAGCCGCTCGAGCATCTGCCGTTCCAGCACATCCTGCGGCGGCAGCGGCGTCCCCTGCTTCTGCAACTGCTTGAGGGCAGCGCCGAGGCGAGTGCGCAAATCAAAATAGGTGATGACCTCGTCGCCGACGACAGCGACGATACGGTCGGCCGCAATGGGTTCCTCCGGCGCGGCGGACACGGGATGCGCCAGCAGGCTACCGAGGCAGCAGATCAGGACAAGCAGGGGGCGAATGAATGAGGTCATGGTCTTCATTGGGAGGTGAGCAGGCTGCTGCTATTGGGCAGCTCGTTGATCTTGCCATAGCCCGGAATGCTGCGCCGGAGCAGGCCGATCGGATTGGTGCCGATACTACCGAAATCGTTGAGTTCCAGCTGGAAAAACAGCGTGTCGTTTGGTGTTCCGGAGATCGCTGCCAGGCGCTGACCAACGACACGAACGGCCCAGCAACCGGCGTTGTACTCGACGCCGGCGATCGACTCAAGCGTCTTCTTGTCGCGCAGGGAATAGTTGTAACGGCCGACGGCATACCACTTGGCGGCGATCGGCCACTGGCCGGCGACGTCGATCTGGTCGACGGTCGAATCGTTGGTCAGCGGATTGCGTGTGTAGCGATAACTGGCCGACAGCACCTTGCCGAGTTCCGGCTGGAAGCGCACGCCGGCCGAGAAGCGTTCGCTGACGTTGTCGCGGTAGTTGTATTCCCAGGCGACATCGGTATAGGTTTTAGGGGCCACCAGGCCGTTGACCGCAGCAACCAGATTGGTGAAGTCGGCGGAGCGAACGGTTTCGTTGTCAATGGCGACGCGCTGCGGCCTGAAGTAGTGACGCTGGCCGATCATCGCCTTGAAACGCTCGACACCGGTTTCGCC
>NZ_JAVHPH010000444.1:3077-8641 GCF_036170495.1 Azonexus sp. | reverse complement strand
TCGACCTCGACGGTGCGTCTGGCCGGCTCATCTGGCGCCAACCCCTTCGCCTGCATCGCCGCCGGCATCGCCTGCCTGTGGGGCCCGGCGCACGGCGGCGCCAATGAAGCCTGCCTGCAAATGCTCGAAGAAATCGGCGACGTCTCGCGCGTTCCCGAGTACATCGCCCGCGCCAAGGACAAGAACGATTCCTTCAAGCTGATGGGCTTCGGCCACCGCGTGTACAAGAACTTCGACCCGCGCGCCACGCTCATGCGCAAGGTGTGCAACGAAGTGCTGACCGAACTCGGTCTCCAAAACGACCGTCTGTTCAAGCTGGCCATGGAGCTCGAAAAGATCGCTCTGGAAGACCCGTACTTCGTCGAAAAGAAGCTCTATCCGAACGTCGATTTCTACTCTGGCATTGTCCAGAAGGCGATCGGCATTCCGACCGAAATGTTCACCTGCATCTTCGCGCTGGCCCGCACGGTCGGCTGGATGACGCAGTGGGAAGAAATGATCACCGATCCGGAATACAAGATCGGTCGGCCGCGCCAGCTTTACGTCGGTGCAGCAAAGCGCGACGTAGTACCGCTTGCCCAACGCGGCTAAGAACGAAATTGGGCGGCCGTGTGGTCGCCCTTTTTTTACCCACAGAAACTTGTGATCAAGCGATCTGTGGCTACAGTGGAAAAAAATACCCTTGAGGGGATGCCTATGACTACGATGAACAACTTATTTGACAGCACAATGTACTTCGGTGGGAATGCGCCGTTTGTCGAAGAGCTGTACGAAAACTACCTGAATAACCCGACCGCCGTGCCTGAAGAGTGGCGAGAGTATTTTGACCGCCTGGCCCAGATGCCGGGCTTTGTTGCGCGCGACGTTGCGCATGCGCCAGTCATTTCTGCTTTTGCGGAACTGGCCAAAGACGGTGGTTTTCGCCCGGCTCCTGCTGCCGGTATCGATAACAAGAAACAGTCTGCAGTTGGTCAGTTGGTTACGGCATATCGTTCGATTGGCACGCGTTGGGCGGATCTTGATCCACTTAAGCGATCGCCTCGCCCGAAAATTGATGAGCTTGAGCCATCGTTCTATGGCTTCACCGATGCCGACCTGAATCAGTTGTTTAGCGTTGGTTCACTGAAAGGCCTGCCGGAAACTGCCAGGCTTGGCGACATCCTTGAAACCTTGAAGCAGACCTACTGTGGCACGGTTGGTGTCGAGTACATGTACATGTCTGACTACAACGAGAAGCGCTGGCTACAGGAGCGTCTCGAGGGGATTCGTTCACGCCCGACCTATTCTGCTGAGCAGAAGAAACGCCTCATGGAGCGGTTGACCGCAGCCGAAACGCTGGAGCGCTACCTGCATACCAAGTATGTTGGTCAGAAGCGTTTCTCGCTGGAAGGCGGCGAATCGTTGATCGTTTCCATGGACGAGGCCATTCGTACTGGTGGCAAGCTGGGCATTGACGAAGTCGTCATCGGAATGGCGCATCGCGGCCGTCTGAACGTGTTGGTCAATACGCTGGGCAAGGCCCCGTCGATGCTTTTCGCTGAATTCGAAGGCAAGAAAAAGAGTGACCTGTCGGCTGGTGACGTCAAATACCACATGGGCTTCTCGTCCGACGTGTCCACCCCGGGCGGTGCCTGCCACCTGACGCTGGCATTCAACCCGTCGCACCTCGAAATCGTTAATCCAGTGGTTGAGGGTTCCGTGTATGCCCGCCAGGTTCGTCGTGGCGAAGAGGGTAAGTCCAAGGTGCTGCCGGTCGTTGTGCACGGTGACTCTGCCCTTGCCGGCCAGGGTGTCAACCAGGAGATGCTCAACTTTGCACAGACCCGTGGCTACGGTACGGGCGGTACCCTGCATATCGTGGTGAACAACCAGATCGGCTTCACCACCAGCGATCCGCGCGATTATCGGTCTGGCCATTACTGCACAGACATCTTCAAGATGGCTGATATGCCGATTTTCCATGTGAACGGTGACGACCCGGAAGCTGTTGCGCTGGTTACCCAACTGGCCATGGAGTTCCGTCAGGAATTCAAGAAAGATGTCGTCGTCGACATCATCTGTTTCCGCAAGCTTGGCCACAACGAGCAGGACGAGCCTATGGTTACCCAGCCGCTGATGTACAAAATTATCAGCAAGCATCCTGGCACCCGCAAGCTTTACGGCGATCGCCTGATCGCTGAAGGCGTCTTGGCCGCCGACGGTCCGGATCAGATGATCAAGGAATATCGCGAACACCTCGACCAGGGCGAGTTGCTTTACAACCCGGTGCTGGCTGGTTACAAGCATCCGATGACTATCGACTGGACCCCGTTCCTGACCAAGAGTTACATCGAAACCTGCGATACGACGGTGCCGATGAAAGAACTGAAGCGTCTTGCCAAGGGACTTACCACCTTTCCGGAAGGCTACGCGCTCCACTCGCGGGTCAAGAAAATCGTTGAAGACCGCGCTGCGATGGGCGAAGGCAAGTTGCCGGTTGACTGGGGTATGGCCGAGAACCTCGCCTACGCTTCATTGTTGGTCTCCGGCTACGGTGTGCGTATTTCGGGTGAAGACGTCGGTCGCGGAACCTTCTTTCATCGCCATGCCGCATTTCACGACCAAAATCGGGCGAGCTGGGATAAGGGCACTTACTACCCGCTCCGCCAGCTTCAGGAAAAGCAAGCCAGCTTCCAGTGCTTTGATTCGGTGCTGTCTGAAGAAGCTGTTCTTGCCTTTGATTACGGCTATGCCTCGGCTAATCCATATGAGCTGGTCATCTGGGAAGGCCAGTTCGGCGATTTCGCCAACGGTGCCCAGGTGGTTATCGACCAGTTCATCGCATCCGGTGAAGCCAAGTGGGGCCGTGCCTGTGGTTTGGTGATGCTGCTGCCGCATGGCTACGAAGGTCAGGGCCCGGAGCACTCTTCGGCTCGTCTCGAACGTTATATGCAGGCTTGTGCCGAAATGAACATGGAAGTCTGCGTGCCGACTACGGCAGCCCAGGTTTTCCACATGCTGCGTCGTCAGGGTGTTCGCATGCAGCGCAAGCCGCTGATCGTCATGACGCCGAAGTCGCTGTTGCGTCACAAGGATGCCGCTTCAAGCATGGAAGAGCTGGCCACTGGCGAGTTCAAGCGCGTTATCGGCGAAGTTGATGAGCTCGATGCCAAGAAGGTCAAGCGCGTAATCCTCTGCTGCGGCAAGGTTTACTACGACTTGCTGGCAGCGCGCCGCGAGAAGAAGATTACCGACATCGCCATTGTTCGCGTTGAGCAGTTGTATCCCTTCCCGAAGGATTCGCTTGAGAAAGAACTAGCCAAGTATCCGAAGGCGACCGAAGTGGTCTGGACCCAGGAGGAGCCGCGCAATCAGGGCGCCTGGTACTGGATTGCATCCCGTCATCATCTGGATACCCAGTTGGGTACCAAACAGAAGATGTTGCTGGTGTCTCGTCCGGCTTCGTCTTCTCCGGCGGTCGGCTATCTGGCCAAGCACAACGAGCAACAAAAAGCACTGGTCGAGTCCGCACTGGGCAAGATCGAGTACTGATAACTACAGCAGAGTGGAGTCACTATGAGTATTATCGAAGTTCAAGTTCCCCAGCTTTCCGAGTCCGTCGCCGAAGGCACGCTCGCTTCCTGGAAAAAGAAAGTCGGCGAGGCCGTTGCTCGCGACGAGATCCTGATTGACATTGAAACCGACAAGGTGGTTCTCGAAGTTCCGTCGCCGGTTGCTGGCGTTCTGGTCGAAATCATCAAGGGTGATGGCGAGACTGTTGTCTCGGCCGAGTTGATTGCCCGCATCGATACCGAAGCCAAAGCGGGGGCCGCTGCCCCGGCGGCTGAAGCGCCGAAAGCGGCAGTTGCCGCTGCGCCGGTTGCCGCTGCTGCAGCACCGGCAGGTACGGCCAGCCCGTCGGCCCGCAAGATCCTCGACGAAAAAGGCATCGCTGCCGCTGACGTCGCCGGTTCCGGCCGTGGTGGTCGCGTCACCAAGGAAGATGCCGTTGCCGCTGCGCCGAAGTCTGGCCCGGTTGCTGCTCCGGCTGCTGCCAAGGCCGCCATGCCGACGCTGCAGGTTACTGTCGCCCTCGGCGATCGTACCGAACAGCGCGTGCCGATGTCCCGTCTGCGCGCCCGTATCGCTGAGCGTCTGCTGCAATCGCAAGCAACCAATGCCATCCTGACCACGTTCAACGAAGTGAACATGGGCCCGATGATGGCGCTGCGCAAGCAGTACGGCGAGAAGTTCGAAAAGGCCCACGGCGTTCGCCTCGGCTTCATGGGTTTCTTCGTCAAGGCCGCCTGTGCCGCCCTGCAGAAGTTCCCGATCCTCAACGCTTCGGTCGATGGCAATGACATCGTCTACCACGGCTTCATCGACATCGGTATCGCTGTCGGTTCGCCGCGTGGCCTGGTCGTGCCGATCATCCGCAATGCCGACCAGATGAGCATTGCCGAAATCGAAAAGAAGATTGCCGAATTCGGTGCCAAGGCCAAGGATGGCAAGCTGACCATCGAAGACCTGACCGGTGGCACCTTCTCGATCTCCAACGGTGGCATCTTCGGTTCCATGATGTCCACCCCGATCATCAACCCGCCGCAATCTGCGATCCTCGGCATTCATGCCACCAAGGACCGCGCCATGGTTGAGAACGGTCAAGTCGTTGTGCGTCCGATGAACTATCTGGCCATGTCCTACGATCACCGCATCATCGACGGCCGCGAAGCCGTTCTCGGTCTGGTGACCATGAAGGAAGCGCTGGAAGATCCGTCCCGCCTGCTGCTCGGCGTCTAATCGACGTTGGCCGGCGCCAGTGTCCCGCTAAGGGCGCTGGCGCTTTTGCACATCTGAAATCTGAAAGGTTTACACATGTCCAAGCAATTTGACGTGCTCGTTATCGGCGGTGGCCCCGGCGGCTATGTTGCAGCCATTCGCGCAGCCCAGCTCGGCTTCTCCGCCGCCTGCTGCGAATCCAATCCGTATGCCGACCCGAAGGGCGAGCCACGCCTCGGTGGCACTTGCCTGAACGTTGGCTGCATCCCGTCCAAGGCCCTGCTGCATACCTCGCACCTGTTCGAAGAAGCCGGTCACAGCTTTGAAGCCCAGGGTATCAAGGTTGGCAAAGCCACCATCGATGTGCCGGTAATGAAGGGCCGCAAGGACACCATCGTTACCCAGCTGACCTCGGGCATCAAGGGCCTGTTCAAGAAGAACAAGGTCACCCTGCTCAACGGTCATGGTTCCTTTGTTGGCAAGGAAGGCGATCTGTACAAGGTCAAGGTTGGTGCCGATGAGGTGCTGGCCAAGCAGGTCATCATCGCGACCGGCTCCAAGCCGCGTCACTTGCCGAACGTGCCGGTCGACAACAAGATCGTCATGGATAACGAAGGCGCCCTGAATCAGGAATCCGTGCCCAAGAAGCTGGCCATCATCGGTGCTGGTGTCATTGGTCTGGAAATGGGTTCGGTCTGGCGTCGCGTCGGTTCCGAAGTCACCATCCTCGAAGCCATGCCCGACTTTTTGGCTTTTGCCGATCAGGACATCGCCAAGGAAGCGCTCAAGCTGTTCACCAAGCAGGG
>NZ_JAVHPH010000444.1:0-2977 GCF_036170495.1 Azonexus sp. | reverse complement strand
CTTTTGCCGATCAGGACATCGCCAAGGAAGCGCTCAAGCTGTTCACCAAGCAGGGCCTGGACATCCAGACCGGCGTCAAGATCGGCGAGATCAAGACGACCAAGAAGGGCGTCTCAATTGCCTATGAAACGAAGGATGGCAAGGCTGAGAAGCTCGACGCCGACCGCCTGATCGTTTCGATCGGCCGCATCCCGAATACCGACGGCCTGAATGGCGAAGCGGTTGGCCTCAAGCTGACCGAGCGCGGCATGGTTGAAGTCGATGGTCACTGCAAGACCAATCTGCCGGGCGTCTGGGCTGTTGGCGACGTCGTGCGCGGACCGATGTTGGCGCATAAGGCCATGGAAGAAGGCGTCATGGTTGCCGAATTGATGGCCGGTCAGGCTGGCCACTGTAACTTCGACACCATTCCGGGCGTCATCTACACCGCGCCGGAAATCGCTTGGGTTGGCAAGAGCGAACAGCAGCTCAAGGCGGATGGCGTCGCCTACAAGGTTGGCAAAATCCCGTTCATGGCCAATGGCCGTGCGCTGGGCATGGGCGAGCCGTCCGGCTTCGTCAAGATGCTGGCCTGCGCGCAGACCGACCGCATCCTCGGCGTCCATATCATCGGTGCCAATGCCTCCGAACTGATTTCCGAAGCTGTTGTGGCAATGGAATTTGGTGGCGCTTCCGAAGATCTGGCGCGCATCTGCCACGCTCACCCGACCTTGTCGGAAGCGGTGCACGAAGCAGCCCTGGCTTGCGACAAGCGTCCGCTGCACTTCTAAGCTGACTGTTCTTTGCCAGAAAGGCGGGTTGCGGCAACGCACTCGCCTTTTTCTTTGGCAGAATACGTTTTTACCCCAAAGCTGATTCACCCCTATGCCCCATAAAAAACTGAATGTCGCCGCGCAGGGCATGCTCGACGCCTATAAAAACCTCCTTGATGCCCGTGGCTACATCGCCGATGCCGCGCAGATGACGGCGGCGCTGGCTTTGCAGAACCTTTATACAAATTTGCTGTTTTTCAAGGTTGACCGTGGGAGTACCTTCAAGCGCCTGCTGTCACCGCCCAAGCCGCCGAAAGGCGTCTATTTCTGGGGCGGGGTGGGTCGCGGCAAGAGTTTCCTGATGGATTGCTTCTACGACTCGGTGCCTTATCGGCGCAAGCGTCGCATTCACTTCCATGCCTTCATGCAGCAGATTCATCATGACCTCGAAAAATACAAGGGCGAACCGGACCCGATGCTGAGGCTGGCTGAGCAGATCGCCAAGGAAGTGCGCCTGCTTTGCTTCGACGAATTCCACGTCTCGGACATCGCCGACGCCATGATTCTTGGCCGCCTGATGGATGGTCTGTTCGCCCAGGGCGTCATCATCGTGATGACTTCAAATTATCCGCCGGACAAGCTGTATCCGAATGGCCTGCATCGGGAAAGCTTCCTGCCGACCATTGCGCTGCTCAACAAGCATCTGGATGTTTTCGAGGTCGATGCCGGTACCGACTACCGTTTGCGGGCGCTCGAACAGGTCGAGATGTATCGCTACCCGGCCGATGCCACGGCTGAAAAAAAAATGCTGAACGACTTCAAAATGATCGCCGGCGGGGATGGCAAGAAGGGCGGGCATGTCGAGATTCTCGGGCGCAATATCGACACCGTGCGGCGTAGCCATGGCGTGATCTGGTTCGATTTTCGCACCCTGTGTGGCGGACCGCGTTCGCAGAATGACTATCTTGAAATTGCCCGCGGATACCACACCGTGCTTCTCTCGCATGTGCCGAAAATGACCATCCATCAGGCCTCGGAGGCGCGTCGCCTGACGTGGCTGGTCGATGTGTTCTACGACCACAAGGTTAAACTCATCATCACCGCCGACTGTGCGGCGGATGGGCTCTATACGGAGGGCACACAGGCCAGCGAGTTTGCCCGCACGGTGAGCCGCCTGACCGAAATGAACTCCCGGGAGTACCTCGCCTTGCCCCACGCGGTGGCCTAAGCCGATGAGCGAAACCGTGCGCCCGGACGATCTGGCCAAAGGCTACCGGGTCGCCATCTATCTCGAATGATCTTTTACGCCAACCGGAGAACGTCCATGATGCTTCGCCTTCTTTGCCTGCTCGCCTGCCTGTTCAGCTCTTCGCTGTGGGCCCAGCAGATGGAAGTCATCGAGCTCAAAAGCAAAAATGTCGAAGCGGTGCTGCCGGCGCTGTTGCCGCTGGTCGAGCCGGGCGGCACCTTGACTGGCATGAACAACCAGCTTTTTCTCAAGGCCTCGCCGCGCAACCGGGCCGAGATCAAGCGGGCGCTGGCCGCTATCGACACGCCAACACGGCGGCTGATCATCCGCGTTTCGCAAAACCGGCAGGCTGAAGACAGCGCGCGTGGCGCCCAGGCCAGTGGCCAGGTCGTGCTCGGCAGCACGCGGCGCAGCCATGTCGAGGCCAACGTCTGGGATACCAAGAGCGTGCGCGGCGAGAGCGCGGCGCAGATGGTGCAAACCGTCGAAGGTGGCCAGGCTTTCATCCAGGTCGGCCGTTCGCTGCCCGTCCCGATGCGCCAGGTGGTCATTGGCCCTGGCGGTGCGGTCATCAACGAAAACGTCGTCTATCAGGATGTCGGCCGCGGCTTCTATGCCGTGCCGCGCGTGAACGGCAACCGGGTGACGCTCGACATCAGTCAGCAGGCGGCCAGTCAGGGCGGCTATGGCAGCATCAACAGTCAGCGCCTGTCGACCACTGTGTCGGGGCGGCTGGGCGAATGGATAGAACTGGGCGGCAGCGGACGCCAGGCCAGCGGTAACCAGGGCGGCGCGCTCGGTCTTTCAACCAGCGACGCGCGTGACAATCGCTCCCTATGGCTGATGGTAGAGGAAGTCGAGTGAGCGATCTGAAACGACATATCGGGCAAAAGGTGGCGCTGGCCACGGCGGTGTTTTGCGCCCTGCTGGCCTTGCCGGCCTTTGGCCTGTTCATCTGGCTGTGGAAGGAGCGCGG
>NZ_JAVHPH010000443.1:0-8644 GCF_036170495.1 Azonexus sp. | reverse complement strand
AGTCCGACATCAGCCGTGAAGTCCAACTCGACGAGTTGAGGAAACTGCAATCCCAGGTTTCCGATTCAGCTCGCGAACTGGAAAGCTCAGTGCGCAGCGAATACGAAACGGCGCGCAGCGCGATCGAGGCGCCGGCCCAGGAAGCGGTGGCCGAGTTGCAATCGACCGCTGCCTCGCTGACCGAAACCCTGCCGGTCGCTGAAACTACGGGCAAGCCGGCGGCATGAGCGAACCCCAGGAAGATTCCTTCATCTCCCATCTGGTTGAGCTGCGTGATCGCCTGATCCGCAGTCTGATTGCGATCGCGGTCGTCCTTGGTGTTCTCTGTCTCTATCCGGGGCCGGGTGAAATCTACGACATCCTCGCCGCGCCGCTGACCAAGGCCCTGCCGGAAGGCACCAAGATGGTGGCCATTGGCGTCATCACGCCGTTCATGGTGCCGCTCAAGGTGACGGCCATGGTTGCCTTCATCCTCGCCTTGCCGTTCATTCTTTACCAGGTTTGGGCCTTTATCGCCCCCGGTCTTTATGCCCACGAAAAGCGCCTCGGTATCCCGCTGATCATTTCCAGCACCTTGCTGTTCGTGTCGGGCATGGCCTTCTGCTACTTCTTCGTGTTTGGGCAGGTGTTCAGCTTTATTTCCAGCTTTGCGCCGAAAAGCATTACGCCAGCGCCGGACATCGAAGCCTACCTGTCCTTCGTGATGACCATGTTCCTGGCTTTCGGTCTGGCTTTCGAGGTGCCGGTGGCGCTCGTCATGCTGGTCAAGCTGGGCGTGGTGACGGTTGAAAAGCTCAAGGAGTGGCGCTCGTATTTCATCGTTGGTGCCTTCGTGGTGGCCGCTGTGGTGACGCCGCCCGATGTGGTCTCCCAGTTGGCGTTGGCTATCCCGATGTGTCTGCTTTACGAACTGGGCATCCTGGCCTCGCGGCTGGTGTCGCGGCCGGCGCCGGTGGAAGATATTGCCACGGTCAACCCGGAAAATACGGCAAAAATGGATGCCGAAATGGACAAGGCGGAAGAAGAGTTCCGCAACCTGTCCAACCACTGATCAGGGCTTTTTCACCGGCCCCGGTCGCGTCGGCAAGGTCTTGACCGGCGCCCCTTCCTCGAACCACCACAGTGTTCCCGGCGGCATATCGGCCCACGCTTCGTTGTCCGTCAGCGGCAACGTGGCGATGACGGCGACGCGATCATCCGGCGACGTGACATCGCTGAAATCGACGGTGATGTCCTGATCCTTCAAGTGGGCCTGAGCGAACGGCGCCTGGCGCACGATGTGGCTCAATTTGGTCGAGGCGTGGGCGAACAGGCAGTCGCCATTCGAGAGCAGGAAATTGAACTCGCCATGCACCGAAATTTTCAATGTCAGTTCATGCACCGCATCGAACAGCGCGCTGCGCTCCGGCACATGGTTGCCGAAGCGCCGGCGCAGCTCCTGCAGCAGCCAGCAGAAGGCGCGTTCGCTGTCGGTCAGGCCGACCGGAACGAAGCTGCCGTCGAGTTGCGGCATGAAATCGAAGAGGTTGCCGTTGTGGGCGAAAATCCAGTAACGGCCCCACAGTTCGCGCATGAAGGGATGCGTGTTTTCCAGCCCGATGGCTCCCTGTGTCGCCTTGCGAATATGGGCGATGACGTTCTTTGAGCGGATCGGGTAGTGGCGCACGAATTCAGCCACCGGCGAGGTGCTCGACGGCTGCGGGTCGAGGAAGAGCCGGGTGCCCTTGCCTTCAAAAAAGGCGATGCCCCAGCCGTCCGAGTGCACATCCGTGGCGCCGCCCCGGGCCTGGAACCCGCTGAAGGAAAAGCAGATGTCGGTCGGCACGTTGCAATTCATGCCAAGTAATTGGCAAATTTTACACACCCCTCAGTGTGAGTTGCGGGTACTCAGTCTTCCCGAGCAGCTGGCACATGGCTTACTCTTTTTCGGCGCGCATGGCCGGGCGTTTGCCGATCTTGACCTGGACTTCAACGATGCTCTTGTCGCGGCGCAGGCGGAAAGCCGAGCGTTCATCCGGCTTCAGGGCGGCGATCAGGTCGAGCATGACCTGCGGGTCCTTGACGCCCTTGCCGCCGACCGAGAGCAGGACGTCGCCCGGCCGGATGCCCGCCGTGTCGGCCGGGCTGCCGCGCACGACGCCGGCGATCAGGGCGCCTTCGTTGTCGGGCAGGCCAAAGGATTCGGCCAGTTCGGGGGTGATTTCCTGGGCTTCGACACCGATCCAGCCACGCGTCACGGCGCCGGTACGGATGATCTGTTCCATGATGCTGCGCGCGCTGGAAACCGGGATGGCGAAGCCGATGCCGAGCGAGCCGCCGGTGCGCGAGTAGATGGCAGAGTTGATGCCGACCAGGTTGCCATTGACGTCGATCAGTGCGCCGCCAGAGTTGCCGGGGTTGATCGCGGCGTCGGTCTGGATGAAGTTCTCGAAGGTGTTGATGCCAAGATGCGAGCGGCCGAGGGCCGAAACGATGCCCATGGTCACCGTCTGGCCGACGCCGAAGGGGTTGCCGATGGCGAGCACGACATCGCCGACGCGCAGGTTGTCGAGCTGGCCGAAGGTGATGGCCGGTAGTTTGTCGGCCTTGATCTGCAGGATGGCGAGGTCGGATTCCGGGTCGCTGCCGACGATCTTGGCCTTGTAAGTCTTGCTGTCGTTGAGCGAAACCTGGATGTCGTCGGCGCCGTCGATGACGTGGTAATTGGTCAGGATGTAGCCGTTGGGGCTGACGATGACGCCGGAGCCGAGGCCTGAGTTGCGCTGCGGCTGACCTTCCGGGCGCTCGCCGAAAAAGTGGCGGAAAATCGGGTCGTCGAACAGCGGGTGACGTTGTTGCTTGATTTCCTGGGTCGTGTAGATGTGCACGACGGCGGGCAGGGCGGCGCGGGCGGCGTCGCGATACGAGCCGGCCGGCGCGACTTTGCCGTCGTCACTGGTAGCCGGTGCTTCCTGCACAGCCAGGACCGCCTGCCGCTGCGGCAGCCACTCCGGCTTGAGCGTGGAGACGACGAACAGAATGGCCAGCGCAACGGTGACCGTTTGTGCAAAAATCAGCCACAACCTCTGCATGGAAATTGTCTCGATGAAGCGTGAAGAATTGGTGAATTATCTGGATAGGCTGTTGATGCCCGGAAAGTTCCGGGATTATTGCCCAAACGGCCTGCAAGTGGAAGGCAGTTCCGAGATCAGCCGCATCGTGGCCGGCGTGACGGCCAGCCAGGCGTTGCTCGATGCCGCGCTTGAGCGAGAGGCCGATGCCATTGTGGTGCACCACGGTTATTTCTGGAAAGGCGAGGACGGCCGGGTCACCGGCATCCGGCGCAAGCGTCTGGCGACGTTGCTGGCCAACGACATCAATTTGCTGGCTTACCACTTGCCGCTCGATGCCCACCCGGAACTCGGCAACAACGCCCAGTTGGCCAACCGGCTTGGCTGGGTGGCCGATGGCCGCTTTGGCGAGCAGGATATTGCCTGGCGGGGAACCTTGGCCGAGCCTGCCGACTTGACGGCGCTGGCGGTGAAGGTGGCGGCCGTTCTCGGGCGGGAACCGCTGGTCATCGGTGATGGCGCCCGGCCGATTCGGCGGATTGGCTGGTGCTCAGGTGGGGGGCAAGGCTATTTCGAGCAGGCCATTGCGCTTGGGGTCGATGCCTTCATGTCCGGCGAAATTTCGGAACAGACCGTGCATCTGGCCCGCGAGAGCGGGGTGGCCTATCTGGCGGCCGGGCATCATGCCACCGAGCGCTACGGGGTGCAGGCGCTGGCTGGGCATCTGGCGGAGCGTTTTGGTATTTCGTGCGAATTCGTCGATGTCGATAACCCGGTTTAGCCGATTTCAAATTTGGCCAAAAATTCCGGTTGACCGTGGGACTGCCGGCCGGCCGTGCTGAATTGGAAGGCGATCCTTGGTCGCCCGGGGTTTTGTCCGGTCAAACCCGCGCCGGCCGGCGCGGTTTGGCGATGCGCGGCGGCGGAGCGTCGAAGCGGCGTGATGTGTCCTGGCTGCGGCTGACCAGATGGGCAACGCCGGCTGAAACGCTGCCGCCGAGCAGGAGGCCGGCCAGCAATTCGAGCCAGCCATCGGCCATGGATTTGGCGCGAACCGGGGCGTGCCGCGTGGTGGCCTGGGCGTTGGCCAGGACGCCGGGCGTTGCCTGTTGCGTTTGCATGTTTTGCAGCTTTTCCCGGACGGCGCGCGATTCGGCCCTGAGCGTGACGGCGGTGTTCAGTTTGTCAACTTCCTGATTGAGCAGGTGCAGCGTCGTTTCCATTCTGAGCAGGCGCTCGTCGAGTGCATTGACCGGGGCGAGCGGGTCTCCGGCGCCGGGGGGCGGCAGGTCGTCGAGGGCGGCGCCGAGGACGATCCGGTCCTGATGGCTGGCGAGGCCGGCCAGGGTGTCGCGGGCGAGCGGCTTCCTGGCCTTCGCTGTCGGGCCGGGCCGGGCCTTTGGCGGCCGGGGCCTGGCGGCTGGCCGGTCTGGCCACTCGCTGTCGGCCATTTCGTTCTCGCTGAACGGCTCGGGCCGGGCGCGCCGTGGCGGGATTTCGTGCGGCATCGGCGCGCTGACTTCGTCGGATGGCGCGCGGTCGCCGACTGACGTCGGCGGCGCCGGCAAGAGCACGTATTCGCGTTGCGTATCGATGCCGCAGCCGGCGCGCAGGCTGATGACGACGATCGGCTCGTCGATGGCCTTGCTGCCGGTGAGGATCAGTCGATAATCCTGGCCGATGCGCACCAGCCGCATCCGGGCGCTGGTGATCACCGGCAAGTCGGCGCCGGGAACGGGGCCGAGGGTGAAACAGGCGGCATCGAGGGGTTCGCCGCCGGTGATGACCGGGATGTCGGCGCGCAGGGTCTCGCCGATGCGCGAATGGAGGTTAATTTCGCCGAGTCCGACGGCGCTCGCGGCGCCCGAGAATAGCGCCGCGCTGAGCAGTCCGTGGCGCAGCAGTCGTGAAGCGATCATCCGGTGTTCTATGTCAATTGGTTTTTGGGTGGCAAAACTTTAGCACCGGGCTGGCCGGGCGCGGGTGAAATGTTGCACACTTTCAGCCTTGACCATCGACTGTGGAGCCATCCCATGAACCTCGCTTTCCCGCCGCCTCCGTTCGCCACCCTGCCGATTGTCGGGAGCGGGCAGCGCTTCCCGGTTCGCCGCATTTTTTGTGTCGGGCGCAATTACGCCGACCATGCCCGCGAGATGGGCGCTCTCGATCAGGCCGAGGGGCGTGAGCCGCCGTTTTTCTTTACCAAGCCGGGCGACGCGGTGGTCAGCGGGGAGGGTGAAATCGGCGTGGCCTACCCGCCGCAGACCAGCAACCTTCACCATGAAGTCGAAATGATCGTCGCCCTCGGCGCCGGCGGGGCGAATGTGACGGTCGACGCGGCAAACGGCCTGATTTTCGGCTACGCCGTCGGCCTCGACCTGACCCGCCGCGACATGCAGGCGAAGGCCAAGGAGAAGGCGCATCCGTGGGACATGAGCAAGGGTTTCGACCAGTCGGCCGTAGCGGGCGCGATTAGCCCGGTGGCGGTGAGCGGACATCCCGCCGCTGGCCGCATCTGGCTGACAGTCAATGGTCAGCTGCGGCAGGAGGGCGACCTCTCGGCCATGCTGTGGAAGGTGGCGGAAATTGTCGCCAACCTGTCCACGCTGGTTCGCCTCGAGGCCGGCGACCTGATCTATACCGGGACGCCGGCCGGCGTCGGGCCACTGCTTCGGGGCGACCGCCTCGCCGGAGGGGTCGACGGCGTTGGCACGCTGCGCGCCCGCATCGTCTAGCGGCTACTTCGGCCGCTTGTCGATAACCCGCCGGGCCTTGCCGATCGAGCGTTCGACGCCGCCTTCCTCGACGATGTCGATCTTGGCCGAGATGCCGATGTAGGACTTGATGTGGTGCTGCAGGTCGCGCGCCACGAATTCCTTTTCGGCGGCGCTGGCAAACTGGAACTCGGGCTTCATTTCAACATCGACCTTGATCGAGTCGAGGTGGCCGTCGCGGCTGACTTCCAGCACGTAGTGCGGCGACAGCCTGGGCTGCCTGAGGATCAGTTCCTCGATTTGCGACGGGAAAACATTGACGCCGCGGATGATCAGCATGTCGTCCGAGCGGCCAGTGATCTTGCCGATCCGGCGCATGCTGCGCGAGGTTGGCGCCAGCAGGCGGGTCAGATCGCGGGTGCGGTAGCGGATGACCGGCATCGCTTCCTTGGTCAGCGAGGTGAACACCAGTTCGCCCTGGCTGCCTTCGGGCAGCACCTCGCCGCTCGCCGGGTCGATGATTTCCGGGTAGAAATGATCTTCCCAGATGACCGGGCCGTCCTTGCTCTCGGCGCATTCGTTGGCGACGCCCGGCCCGATGACTTCCGACAAGCCGTAGATGTCAATGGCGTCGATGCCGAAGGCGCGCTCGATTTCGCCGCGCATGGCGTCGGTCCACGGCTCGGCGCCATGGATGCCGATGCGCAGGGCGGTGCTGCGCGGGTCGATGCCCTGGCGGCGGAACTCGTCGGCAATGTTGAGCATGTACGACGGGGTGACCATGATGATGTTCGGCTTGAAGTCACAGATCAGCTGGACCTGCTTTTCGGTCTGCCCGCCGGACATCGGGATCACCGTGCAGCCGAGCCGTTCGGCGCCGTAATGGGCGCCCAGTCCGCCGGTGAACAGGCCGTAGCCGTAGGCGACATGGACGATGTCGCCGGCCCGTCCGCCCGAGGCGTAGATCGAACGGGCGATGAGGTCGGCCCAGGTGTCGATATCTTTCAGCGTGTAGCCGACGACGGTCGGCTTGCCGGTCGTCCCGCTTGAGGCGTGAATCCGCGCCACCTTGTCGCGCGGCACGGCAAACATGTTGAACGGATAGTTGTCGCGCAGATCCTGCTTGGTCGTGAACGGGAACTTGCTGAGGTCAGCCAGCGACTTGAGGTCGTCGGGATGGACGCCGGCAGCGTCGAACTTGGCTTTGTAATACGGCACGTTCTGGTAAACGTGGTTGAGCGTCCACTTCAGGCGCTCGGTTTGCAGGGCGACGATTTCGTCGCGGCTGGCATTTTCGATGGCGTGCAGGCCCAGGCTCATTATTCTCTCCCTCCGGAACCGCAAATTCTGAAGCGGCAGCAGGGGAGGGCGCTTGAGGCAGATCAACTCCGCCCGTTTTTGATTTTGGCCCTTTTTTCCGGTTGACCGTAGTCAGCCCGGTTGACCGTGGGAACGGGCGAGCCGGCCAATTGGCCGCCTTATGCGACAATCCCGCCCGATGTTTCGCGCCGCCGCACGTGGCCTGATTGCCCACGCCCTCCCCATCCTGATCGCCCAGTTGTCCTCCATCGGCATGATGGTGGTCGATACCGCCGTGCTTGGCCACGTCAGCTCGCACGATCTGGCCGCCGTGGCAATTGGCGGCGGCATCCATGTTTCGCTCGTCTTCGCGCTGGTCGGCATTGTTCAGGCGGTGTCGCCGGTCGTCGCCCAACTGCACGGCGCCGGGCGCGATGACGCAGTGGCCGGCATTCTTCAGCAAGGTTTCTGGCTGGCCATGCTGCTCGCCGTGCCGGGCATCCTGTTCCTGACCCATCCGGGCGCCGTGCTCGGCATGGCCGACATGGATTCGGCGGTCGACGCCAAGGTTCGCGAGTACCTCGCCCTGCTCGCCTGGGGCCTGCCGGCCGCGCTGTTCTACCGGACTTTCTGGGCTTTTTGCAATGCCCTCGGCAAGCCGCGCGTGCTCATGGGCATCGGCCTGTTCAGCCTGGCCTTGCATGCCCTCCTTGCCTGGGGCTTCGCCCTCCAGGGCTGGCTCGGCGAGCCGCTTGGCGTCGCCGGCTGTGCGCTGTCCAATATTCTGGTCGCCTGGCTGGCCTGTCTCAGCGCTGCCGCCTATCTCGCCTTTGGGCCGCTCGGCCGGCGTTATCAGCCCTTTTCCAGATGGCAGGCGCCGAACTGGACGACTTGGCGCGAACTGCTGCGCATCGGCCTGCCGATGGGCTTGTCCAATCTGGTCGAAATTACCTCGTTCACACTGATCGCCCTCTTTGTCGCCTCGCTCGGGGCGACGGTGGTGGCCGGCCATCGCATTGTCGCCAATCTGTCGGCCCTGATCTACATGCTGCCGCTATCGCTCGGCATCGCCACCATGGCCGCCGTCGGTCAGGCGGTCGGCGCGCACGACGCGGAGCGGGCGGGGGCGACGATACGGGCCGGGCTGATCCTCGCCGGCGCCTCGTCTTCTGCCGTCGGCCTCCTGCTCTGGCTCAGCGCCGAACCCCTGGTTGCCGCTTATACCGATGATCCAGCCGTGCGCGCCGTAGCCATGAGCCTGATCGTCTATGTCGCCATCTATCAATTTTTCGATGCCCTGCAGACCATCGCCGGCCACGTCTTGCGGGCCTATCGGGTGACTTTTGTGCCGATGCTGGTGCAGATTTTCTGCTTCTGGGGCATCGGCCTGCTCGGCGGCGCCTGGCTCTGTTACCGCTGGTCAACACCGCTCGGCGTGGCCGGTTTTTGGCTGGCCGCCGCGCTCAGTCTGCTGCTTGCCGCGGCGATGCTGCTCCCGTTGTTGCGTCAGGTGGTGCTGGCGACGAAATCGGCCCTGTAATTATGAATTTCGGGCTGCCGGGAATGATTGCGTCTGTGGTA
>NZ_JAVHPH010000442.1:0-8678 GCF_036170495.1 Azonexus sp. | reverse complement strand
GGTGCCATCGTGATCGATTTTTCCGTTGTTGGCTGAGTGATTTTCACCGCGAGCCTGACCCTGCTTGCACTGGTGTGCAGCGCCGTTCTGGCGCTGAGCGGGGTGGGTTCGCCGTTGGCGGTAGCGCATCTGGCGTTTGCCGTCGGCATCGTGCCGCTGATCTTCGCGGCGATGATGCATTTTGTGCCGGTATTGACGCGCACCGGTGGGCCTAATCGTCATCTGGCAAAGCTGCCATCGGCCGCTCAGGCAACCGGGCTGGCTGCGGTTGCCGGCATGCAGGGCTGGCTGCCCTCCGGTGCGGTTTACCTGGCTGCCACGGTCGACCTGATTTTGGTGGCCATTTTGCTTAACTGGATTGCGCTCCGGGCACGGGCGACGCTGGGTTCGCCGCACCCCGGCTGGCGCTGGTACGGGGCAGCACTCGGCTGCCTGATGCTGGCCCTCTCGGCGATTGTGCTAATGCCGGTCTGGCCGTCGCATTGGCAGGCTCTGCGGATTTTTCACCTGCATCTCAATACGCTTGGCCTGGTTGGTTTGGCGGCGCTCGGTACTGTGCCCGTGCTGCTGCCAACCGCCTTGGGGCTGGCCGATCCCGAGGCGGGAAGCTGGCTGCGCCGGCGTTTATGGCTGGTGGCGTCGGGGGCTCTGATCGTGGCCACCGGTGCCGCCATCTACTGGCCATTCGCGGCCCCCGGCACGGCCCTCATGCTGGTCGCGGCGCTCGGCCTGCTTGGGCAATGGGGGCGCCGTTTCGGCATCTGGCCGTTGCTGCGCGACGGTGTCAGTGCTTCGCTGCTGGCGGCGGTCTGCGGGCTGCTCCTGACGCTGGTAGCCGGGCTGCTGCACGGCGCCGGGATTCTTGCGACGCGGCCATCCCTGCTGGCCTGGGCGAGCGGTTTCCTGCTGCCCCTGGTGAGCGGGGCGCTGAGCCAGTTGCTGCCAGTCTGGCGCTGGCCCGGCCCACAGACGCCGGAGCGCCTGCTGATGCGGCGGAAACTGGCGTCGTCCGGTTCGGTACGGGCCGGGTTGTTCCTGTCGTCAGCGCTGGCCTTGCTCGCGGGGTTCGACGTGCTCGGCGCGGCGCTGGTGGCATGCGGCTTGGCGCTCTTTGTTAGCGCCGTGCTGCAAGCCGTGCGTGTCTCACGGTCGACGCGGTAAAATCACGGCTTTTCGCCTTTCAGGTTTCCGCCATGCGCTACATTTCGACCCGCGGTCACGCCGCGCCCCAGTCCTTCTGCGACATTCTGCTCGGTGGCCTGGCGCCCGATGGCGGCCTCTATCTGCCGGAAAACTACCCGCAGATCAGCCGGGCCGAACTCGACGCTTGGCGATCGCTGTCGTATGCCGACCTGGCCTACGAAATCCTGTCCAAGTTCATCACCGACATTCCGGCAGCCGACCTCAAGGCGCTGGTCGCCAAGACCTACACCGCCCAGGTTTATTGCCACACACGCAACGGCGGCGATGCGGCACAGATCACGCCGCTGACCAAACTCGAAAACGGCCTCTACACGCAGGAACTGTCGAACGGCCCGACCCTGGCCTTCAAGGACATGGCCATGCAGTTGCTCGGCAACCTGTTCGAGTACGTGCTCGACAAGCGCAACGAGTCGATCAATATTCTCGGCGCCACTTCCGGGGACACCGGCTCGGCGGCCGAATACGCCATGCGCGGCAAGCACAACGTCAAGGTCTTCATGCTCTCGCCGGACGGCAAGATGAGCGCCTTCCAGCGCGCACAGATGTATTCGCTGCAGGATGCCAACATTTTCAACATCGCCGTCACCGGCTTGTTCGACGACGCGCAGGATATCGTCAAGGCCGTCTCCAACGACGCCGCCTTCAAGGCCAAATACAAGATCGGCGCCGTCAATTCAATTAACTGGGCGCGCGTTGCGGCGCAGATCGTCTATTACTTCCAGGGCTATTTCCTGGCCACGAAATCGAACGACGAGCAGGTCGCCTTTGCCGTGCCGTCGGGCAACTTTGGTAACATCTGCGCCGGCCACATTGCCCGCCAGATGGGCCTGCCGATTGCCGAACTGGTGCTCGCCACCAACGAAAACGACGTGCTCGACGAGTTCTTCCGCAGCGGCGTCTATCGTCCGCGCACCGCCGCCCAAACCAGCATCACCTCCAGCCCGTCGATGGATATTTCCAAGGCCTCCAACTTCGAACGCTTCGTATTCGATCTAGTCGGTCGCGATCCGGCCGTGGTCAAGGAACTGTGGGCAAAAGTAGACAAGGGCGAGGCCTTCGACCTGTCTGCCACGGTCTACTGGAAAAACTTGCCCAAATTCAAATTCGTTTCTGGCAAGAGCACGCATATCGACCGCATCAACACCATCCGTTTCGCCCAGGGCCGCTACAACGTCATGCTCGACACGCACACGGCTGACGGCCTCAAGGTGGCGCTCGAGCATCGTTTGCCGAACGTCCCGATGATCGTCCTTGAAACCGCCCAGCCGGCCAAGTTCGAGGAAACCATCCGCGAGGCGCTGGGCACCGAGCCGGTACGACCGGCCGATCTGGCCGGTATCGAGAACCTGCCCCAACGCGTCGTGGTCATGGCGCCGGACGTTGCTGCCGTCAAGCAATTCATCGTCGAGCGCGTGTGAGCTTCGACCACGAAGCCTTCTGGTCGGCCCGCTATCGGGATGTCGGCGAGGGGTACCTGTTCGGCACGGCGCCCAACAAGTTTCTCGCCGCGCAAGCGGAGCGCTTCGGTGACGGCATGCGCGTGCTTTCCGTTGCCGATGGCGAGGGGCGCAATGCCGTCTGGCTGGCCGAGCAGGGCTGTCAGGTAACAGCCTCCGAGATTTCGCCGGTAGCCCTGGAGAAGGCAGCCAAACTGGCCCGTGGCCGGAATGTCACGGTCGACCTCGTGCCGGCCGATATTTTGAACTGGGACTGGCCGCGGGAAGAATTCGACGCCGTGGTCGGCATCTTCATCCAGTTCGCCACGCCGGCCGAACGACCGCGCCAGTTGGCCGGCATGAAACAGGCAGTGAAATCGGGGGGCTTGCTGTTCCTGCAGGGCTATACGCCCAAACAGCTGGAATACAAGACGGGCGGGCCGTCAGCGGTGGAAAACCTGTACACCGCGGAGATGTTGCGCGAGCACTTCGCTGACTGGGAAATCGTCTCGCTCCATGAGCATGAGGACACGATTGAAGAAGGTTCAGCCCACATTGGTCGCTCGGCGCTGATCGACCTCGTCGCGCGCAAACCCTAGAGGTAGATGACGGCCGGAAAGACGGCTACGGCGAGAACCAGTACCAGCCATTCGAGGTTGCGCCGGGCAAGGAAGCCCGTGAAGTGCAGGACCAGGATGAAAATGGCGACGACGTAGAACAGCGCAAACAGCATCTAGAAATCCCCTGATTGTTTTTGGATCTTAGGACGTCGGATTATGACGACAATCCGTTCAGAATTCTAGCCGACGAAGCGCATCGAGAGATCGAGCGCCTTGACGTCCTTGGTCAGCGCGCCGACTGAAATCCGGTCGACGCCGGTTTCGGCGATGGCGCGAATGGTCTCCAGCGTGACGTTGCCGGAGGCTTCGAGAATGGCGCGGCCGGCGTTGATGGCGACGGCTTGGCGGAGCAGGTCGTTGGCAAAATTATCGAGCAGGATCATCGTCGCACCGGCGTTCAGGGCCTGATCCAGTTCGTCGAGGTTCTCGACTTCGACCTGAATGAACTTGCAGCGATCGGCCGCGCCAGACGCTACTTTGCGTGCTGCATCCATCGCTTGGGCGATGCTGCCGGCCGCGTGGATATGGTTTTCCTTGATCAAAATGGCATCCCACAGGGCCAGCCGGTGATTGCCGCCACCACCGGCGCGAACCGCATATTTTTGGGCGATGCGCAGGCCGGGCAGGGTCTTGCGCGTATCGACGACCTGCGCCCTGGTTCCGGTGACCGCATCGGCGTAGAGGCGCGCCTTGCTGGCCACCGCCGAGAGCAGTTGCAGGAAATTGAGGGCGCTGCGCTCGGCGGTGAGCAGGGCGCGGCCATTGCCGGCGATGTCGCAGAGCAGTTGATTGGCTGCAATACGCTCGCCATCGGCGGCATGCCAGGTGACGACGGCTGTCGGGTCGCAGCACCGGACGCATTCGTCGAACCACGCAGTGCCGCAGAGCACGCCCGGTTCGCGGCAGATGACGGTGGCCCTGACCTGGCGTTCACCAGGGACAAGGCTGGCGGTCAGATCGCCGGGGCCGACATCTTCAGTCAGGGCGATGGCAACGTTGCGGGAAATTTCGGCGGCGAGCGGGTAGTCGAAGGCGATGGTCATTGCGGGATTCAGGATGCGGTTAAGGGCGCGATTTTACAGGCCACCGTTGCCGGCCACCCATTCGTTGAAGAGCGTGCGCGCGGCGTCGATAACTTCGCCAGCGGTCAGGCCAACCGGCCCGATGCCGCTGGCGACGAGGCGATCGGCCGCTGCGCCGTGCAGATGAACGCCGGCCAGCAGCGCCATTTCGGGTGGCCAGTTCTGGGCGAGCAGGGCGACGATCAGTCCGCTCAGCACGTCGCCCATGCCGGCCGTGGCCATGCCCGGGTTGCCGGTTGAATTTAGCCAAAATTTCCGGTTGACCGCGCCCCGAAGGAAGTCCCCTTGGGGGATAGCAATCACCGTTCCGCAACCTTTGAGGGCGACATGGCAGCGATAGCGACCGGCCAGATCCCCGGTGGCCTTGATCCGGTCACTCTGGATGTCGGCAACCGAGCAGCCGAGCAGGCGCGCCGCTTCGGCCGGGTGCGGGGTCAGGATGGCCGGGCAGGGTCGTTTGGCCAGCGTGCTTTCGAGATGTCGGTCTTCGGCCAGCAGGTTGAGCGCATCGGCGTCGAGGACGAGCGGGATGGGAGTTCTGACTGATTGTTCGAGCTGGCGCAGGGCTTCCGATGAACGCCCCAGCCCGGGGCCGCAGGCCAGCGCCTGGAGGTCGGCTTGGAGCACGGTGTCGGCCCGGCGCATCATGAGTTCCGGCTGGAGCAGGTCGACGGCCGGGGCGTCGGCGTCGAGCAGCCCGAGATAGACCCGGCCGGCGCCCAGCTTGAGCGCCGCGCGGCCGGCTAGCAAGGCGGCGCCGACCATGGTCTGGTCGCCGCCGAGAATGCCGGCGCTGCCGAAGCTGCCTTTGTGCGTGTTGTTGCGGCGTGGCTTGAGATGGGCGCGGAAGGTGGCCAGGGTGACGATGTGGCCATCCGGCTCGACCTCGTCGGCCGGATTGAGGGCTAAGTCGGCGACGCGAATCTCGCCGCAGCAGTCGGGGCCGTCGGCGGTGAGCAGCCCGGGCTTGCCGGCGATGAAGGTGATGGTGTGGCTGGCTTCAATGCATGGGGCAAAGGCGACGCCGGTGTCGGCGTTCAGCCCGGACGGGCAATCGAGTGCGAGCAGCGGGCAGTTGTCGCGGACGGCCTGCCGATTGGCCGTAGTGATCGACTCGGCGTAGCTGCCTGCCGGGGCGCGCGTCAGGCCGATGCCGAACAGGCCGTCGATGATCAGCGACCAGCGGACATCGTCGGGAATCGCCGTGATCGTCGCGCCACCGGCGGCGATGAAGGCTTGGCGAGCCACCGCCGCATCGGCCGGGAGTTTCCCTGGATCGCCGGCAAAAACCAGGCACACGGCAAAGAAGCGCTGGCGCAGCAGGCGCCCCACTTCGAAGGCGTCGCCACCATTGTTGCCCGGCCCGGCGAGGATGAGGATGGGACGGTTCCGTTCGCCGGCGAGACTGACCGCCCAGTCGGCGGCGGCCGCTCCGGCGCGCTGCATCAGGGCATCATGGGCGTGAAGGCTTTCGATCTGGCGCAGGCTGGGTGAGCGGTAAAGGGTGGGCGGATTCATGACAGGATTCTAGCGTTTAACACGCTTGAGAATCATCGCGAACAGGGCGTCCGGATCAATCGGTTTGGTGATGTGGTCGACCATGCCGGCGGCGAGGCAGGCGGCGCGTTCTTCGGCCAGGGCGTGGGCGGTCTGGCCGATGATTGGCAGATCGGGAGCGAGTTGGCGGATCGCCCGGGTGGCGTCGAGGCCGTTCATCACCGGCATCTGGATGTCCATCAGCACGGCATCGTAGGCCTGCGCGCCATGCTGGCGAATGGCGTCGACGGCTTGCTGGCCATCCTCGGCAAAGTTTGCCTCGGCGCCAACGTCGGCGAGGATTTCGCCCATGATGAAGCGGTTGATGTCGACGTCTTCAGCGACCAGAATCCGCAGGCCGGCCAGAATTTGCGATGGGGCGGCGTCGACCGCAGTGCTTTCCGCGGCGGGGGTGCGGGCGACGGGCACTGCCCGGTAGGGCAGGCGCACGGTAAAACAGCTACCGACCTCGGGCCTGCTATCGACGCTGATCGTGCCGCCGAGCAGGCGAACGAGGTGATCGGTGATGGCCAGCCCGAGGCCGGTGCCGCCGAAGCGCCGGGTGGTTGAATTGTCGCCTTGCTCGAAGGGGTTGAAGATGTTGGCGATCTGCTCCGGCGAGATACCGATGCCGGTGTCGGATATGCGGAAACGCAGATGGTCGCCGTCGAGATCCGCTTCGAGGCGGACGCTGCCTCTGCTCGTGAACTTGACGGCGTTGGAGAGCAGATTGAGCAGGATCTGGCGCAGGCGCAGGGCGTCGCTGCGGCATTGCGCCGGCAGATTGTCGGCCTGTATCAGGCGGAAATCGAGGCCCTTGCCGGCGGCGCGTTGCTGCAGCATCTCGACGCTTTCATCGAGAATGACATGAAGGTCGACCGGCACGTCCTCGATCTTGAGCATGCCGGCCTCCATCTTTGAAAAATCGAGGATGTCGTTGATGATGCCGAGCAGCAGCTTGCCGGAATGCTGGATTTTGATCAGCGCGTCGTTGGCCTTGCTGCCGCTTTCAGTGGCGCGCAGCGCAATGTGGGTCATGCCCAGCACGCCGTGCAGCGGGGTGCGGATTTCATGGCTCATCTTGGCCAGGAATTCGCTCTTGGCCATGGCCAGGCGAATGGCATCGGCCCGCGCCAGTTCGAGCGCGGCGGTGCGTTCGTCGACCAGTTGTTCGAGATGGTCGCGATAGCGCGCAATTTCGGCATCCTTGCGCGCATGTTCGGCGATGGCGTGGCGCAGGTCATTCTCCATTGCCTTGATGTCGGTAATGTCGGCGACGAAGCCGCAGAAAATGACGTCGTTGTTGGCCACCGCTTCCGGGACGGCCCGAATGAGCAGCCATTTGATCTGGCCATCGGGCATGCACAGGCGGTATTCGTGCCGCCACGGAATCAGGTTTTTCGCGGCCGCATTGAGCGAGTCGATAAAGACCTGGTAGTCATCCGGATGGACCATCCGGCGCAAGCTGTCGGTACTCTCCCGGACCTCCTCCGGCGTCACGCCGTAGAGATCCATGATCGCATCGCTGGCAAATGGGAAGCTGCCATGTCCGTCAGCATGCAGGCAGTACTGGAAGACGACGCCCGGCACTTCGGCGACGATCTGGCGCAGGCGGTTGTTGGCGGCATGCTCGGCGGCCCTGGCCTCGTCGGCGATGATGACTTCGAGCAGCCCGTTGAAGGCGGTGGTCAGTTGCCCGATTTCGTCATTCTTGTGGACGGGTAGCGCCTGGCGCGGCATTCTGCCGTTGCTCATCTGCGCCAGCCGCTGCGAGGTTTCGGCCAGTGGCCGGAACTGCCGACGCAGCCACCACCAGCACAGGATGGCGAGGACCAGGGTGAGGCCGGATGAGACCATGATGAGATGTTGCTCGACGGCGCCGATGGGGGCGAAGGCCTCGGCGGCGGGCAGGACCGATTGCATGAGCCAGCCGGTGGTCGGTATCTGTTTGCTCGACGATAGTTCGAGCACACCCCGCGAGCTGCGGGCCAGGCCGGAGCCTTCGTAGCCGTCGATGTAGCTGTCGTACACCGCGTTGACGCCGCGGGGCGGGCCGCTCTTGAGTAGTCGGCGTTTGTCCGAGGCGGTGACGTAGCTGCGCGTTTTGGGTGCAGTGATCAGGAAATCGCCCGTTACGCCGTACTTTGTTGCGCCAATCTGGTCGAGAAAGTTGGGCTGGTGCAGGTTGGTGACACCGACGACGCCGCCGATCACCTTTTTTTGTGCATCGTGGATCGGCGCCATGATGGCAAAGACAGGCTGCTGGCTGTGTTCGCTGAAGAGCGGGTCGGTGATGGTTGGACCGGCGCCGCTCAGGACATCCCTGATGCCCGGGTAATCGAGAAAGTTGACACCGGTGCGGTTGAGTTGGCGCGGAATGCTGGCCACCGCTATTCCCCGGTGATCGAAAACGATCAGGCCCCAGTTGAAAATGCTCTCGGGGAGCGGGTGGCGTTCAAGCGAAGCCTGGGCTTCCGGCGAGTCGGCCAGCCGGCTGATGCGATATCCATCGGCGATGGTCCGGACGATTTCCTGTCGTTCGCGAATCGAGCGGTCGAGTTCGTTGGCAATCACCGAAACTGTCGAGAACTGTTGCCGGGAGATTGTCGTCTCCATGTCGCGGCGCAGGGTGTGGCCCAAGGCTAAAACTGCGCTCCACAGAATGAGCAGACCGAGCAGCAGAACGCCGAGGGTGATGCGCGTTTGCAGCGATCGCAAATCGAACGGTGCGAGCAGTTTCTTCATTGCGTTTTCTGGAGCCTTCTGTTTTTTTGCCAGCTTACGGCGTCAGCCGGGATTGC
>NZ_JAVHPH010000441.1:0-8705 GCF_036170495.1 Azonexus sp. | reverse complement strand
CCCGCCAGCTCGGCATCAGCCGCAATACGCTGTATCGCAAGCTGGGCCGGATGTAGTTGCTAGTTGCTAGTTGCTAGTTGCTAGTTGCTAGTTGCTAGTTGTTGGCTGTTGGCTGTTGGCTAACCGCTACAGACCGACCGGCAGCGGATTCCGCGTCAGCGCCACGCTGACGATGTAGGCATAGGTCAGCACGGCTAGCCAGAAGTAGCGTTTCCGGATGGCCTGGGTCCGGCCGCGTTTGAGCGCCATCATGCCGAGCAGGATGTAGGCGAGCAAGCCGCAGAGCTTGGCCGTCAGCCAGCCGTTCACAAACGGGTATTGGCCGCTCAGCCAGGCCATGGTCAGGGCGCTACCGAGGAGCAGGCTATCGACGATGTGCGGTATCACGCGCGTCAGCCGGTGCTGGCGCAGCGGCGATTCACGCCACATCCACCAGCCGCGCAGGCAGAAGCCGAGGCCACTGAGAACGACGCAGGTGACGTGCAGGTGTTTGAGGGCGAGATAGCTCATGGCGTTGCCAGTCTGGCCGTCATTTCCGCCAGATGCTGGCGATAGCGCCCGATGGCGCCGGCCAGATTCCACCACAGCCAGCCATTGGCCGCGGCAAAGGCCAGACCGGCCGGGCGGGCCAGCCAGGCCGGGAAGAAGATGGCGGCAAGCAGCAGGGCCAGGGCGGCGGCATAAGCCAGCATCTGGCGGTGCATGGCAGGCTCGGCGAGAATCTTGTTCATGGCCGGGGCCGGCACCTTGGCTTGGCCGCAATTCTGCAAGTGCATCCAGGACAGGAAAGGGACAATCTTGTAGAGCATGCCGGTGATGAAGGGAATAAATCCACCGGCCATGAGCAATACGCCGAAGATCAGCGTCCAGCCGTCGATGTCGGCAGCCGCCGGCAGGATTGCTACGGTCAACAGGAAAAAAAGGCTAAAAATGGAAAGTATCAGGCCGAGCTGCCAGTAGCGGTAGGTGGCATCCGGCCGCGCCCGCCGCCGCTTGCCCTGCAGACGCAAGGTCAGCCCGGCGAAGGCGATGCCAGCCAGCCCGGCGCCAAACTGGCCGAGGCGGACGAGCAGCGGCCAGTCGCCGAGCACGCCTGCGCTCCACAGCAGCAGCATGGCCAGCATGAAAACCGGGAACCACCAACTGGCGCGCGCCGGGTAGCCGGGCGTCAGCTGGAACATCGGCACCACGACGTAGGCCATCGCCGCGAGCAGGACCCCGGCCCAGCCGCCCAGTCCCCAGCCGGCATGCAGGTCAACCAGCGCCACCAGCGGCAAGGGCCAGCCGCAGGCCAGCCCCAGGGCGAGGACGACACCAAGGCCGACAACGCCGGCCAGACCGAACAAGGCAAACCTGATGCCACGAATGGTTGGGCTGCTCGTCGGGACAGCGACCAGGGCGCTGACGGTCATGGCCAGAAAGAACAGCACTGTCAGACCGAGCATGAAAGCGGCGATGCCGAGCAGCGCGGGCGCCCCGAAGAGAAAACCGGCGGCCAGCAGGAGCGCTCCGGCCGAGAGACCGGGATGGACGATACGGGCCACGGCCACCGGCCATTTCAGGCTGGCCCCGGCAACCACCGGCAAAATCTGGATGAGCGCGCCGAGCATGACTTGGAGCATGAAACCGATGGTGATCAGGTGGGTGGCGGCCAGGGCGCCGGGCGTCCACCGCGAGGCGAAGACATCCGGCCCCTCGAAGGCGACAAGCAGGCCGGCCAGCATCGCAAAAAGCGGTGCGGTCAGAAAAAAGCGCAGCGGCGCGGCGAAGGGCGGCGCGTTTTCAAAGGCCAGCATCGCTTGCAGGAAGCCTGAAGGGTCGAGAAAAGCGGCTGACTCAGCGCGAAATCAGGATTTCGAAGGTACCGTCGGGCAGCAACTCAGTTTCGTAGTTGTGGCCATTCTGGCGCAGCACCTTGTAGAGCGGATGCGGCTCACGGAAAAGGAGGAGCAGCATCTTTTCACCGTCCTTGAGTGTATCGAGCATTTCCATGGTCGCCACGAAGGGGCCAGGCGGCTCCATGTAGCGGGCGTCAACGACGTGCGGGGTCTTGGCATGGCTCATTGTGCGCACAGTTCCGTTTCCAGGCGTTCGAGAATAGCCGGCAGTTCTGCGCTCAGATGCTGGTCGCACATGGGGTAGAGCATATTTTCTTCCTTCATGTTGTGCTGCTGCATCATGATGACCAGGGTATCGGCCAGCCCGAGATAATCCTCGGCGTTGTCTGTCTTGAGGGCCTCGGCGGCATCGTTGAGCAGGCTGCGCAGTTGCTCGTGCTCCATGCGCATAACCTGGGTTGGCCCCATGCGCATGCCGGTTTTGGCTTCGAAGGTCGGGAACAGCGTTTTTTCCTCGCTGTCGAAATGGGCCAGCATGGCCGAATGGAAATGCCCGAAGGCGGCGCGGGCCAGGTCGAACTTGCCCTTGCCGACGGCCTCCTCGGCTTCGGCAAACAGATCATCGCAACGGCGATGGTCATCGGTCATAAAACTGCGAATGGTGGTCATGGACGGCTCAGTGGCTAAGGATGAGCCATTCTCGGTGCTGCCGCCCGAGCGCCTCCTTGACCATCATCAAATCCGCCTCAATCAACTGCCGCAGAGTCCGACCTGCAAGCCATCGAACCAGTTGATGAAGCGCTGCACATCGGCCCCCTGATAGATGGCGCCATGCTGCGGACAGAGCATGTCAATCTCCATTTGCGAAGCGCGCTCGCACCAGCGCCGCTTGGCCTCGTTGGAACCCATCCAGCGCCGGTGGAAGCCCTCGGCATGGCGGATGTGCTTGTCAAAATTATCCACGAACAGGCCATCTTCGCCCGGTGGTAGCAGGGCCGCGCCGACGTCACCGGAAAACAGCACCTTGGCGACCTTGTCGTAGAGATGGAGATTGCCCGACGAATGCAGGTAGTGCGCCGGAATGGCCTGCAGGTGCAGGCCATCCAGCAAAATGTCGAGACCTTCGTCGGGCATCGCCACGAAAGTTTCCGTCGAGCCGCCAAAATGCGGAATGAAACTGCTCCATAGCCAGCTGACATAACAGCGCATCTGCGGATTGAATTCGAGCCACAGGGCCAGCGACGAGCAGATGTCGGGGTCCTGGTGCGAGGCAAAAATAGCGCTCAGGGCCGACGGGTCGAACTCCGCGGACAAGGCCGAGAACACCGCCGGAAATATTTCCGCCCCACCCGGATCGACCAGCATCCCCTGATTGCCGTGGGTCACCAGGTATTCATTGGTATCGATCAGATAATTCGGCTTATCAGGATCGCGCACGATGGCGATCCATTTGTGCTTGCCATCTTCGAAAATCGTTTTTGTTTTTTTCACGCATCCGCTCCCGTATTCTCAGTTGCCGGTAAAAAAGGCTGACCGGCGCAGCGCCTCCAGCGAGGCGCGAATTTCTTCGACGACGCCGTCGAATTCCCCCGAAACCTGCGACAGCGGCACGGCAAAGGATTGTCCATAGGCCGCCTCGATCTTGGCCGATTTGGCCAGCACGCCACCCAGCTCAACCATCCGGAAAGCATCGTCGAGCGCCGCTCGCAGCTGCTTGCGCAAGCGGACCAGGCGCTCGGCATGGCGCTCGTTTTCAGCTTCCCGGGCGGCCAGCACCAGGCGCCCACAGGCGGCCGGCGACAGCTCGACCGCCTGGCGCAGCAGCGCGGTATGGCGAATATCCTGGAGCACGACGGAAACCTCGGTGACGCAGCCGTGAATCTGGCGGGTCAGCGCCGACATGCCGTCGCGCAGATCCTGCGAGAAGACCCGCAACTCGTTGGACAGTACACCAAAGCCCCGCGCCGCCGTTCCCGCCCGCTTGGCGAGGAAGATGGCATTGAGGGCCATGATGTTGATCTTGAAGGAAACGCCGACCACCGATTTGATTTCCTCGTTGATCCGCACGATGCGCAACAGGTCTACGCCGGCCAGCTGCGCCTTGGTCGGTCGTGTGGTCAAAGCAGTCGTCATGGTCATTCCGCAGCCTGTTGTTCAGTCAGACAGCAATGTATCAATTTCAGCAAGGAACAACCAGAATACTGTTGATTTTGCCACTTATTTTTCGTGCACATAGCTGCCCGGTGCATCAGCCAGGGCCGGAAATTTGCGATTGGCCGCCGGGTAAACCGCGACGAGATCACCGGTTCGTTCGCCCAGCCAGTGCGTCCAGTCATCCCACCAGGTGCCCGGCTTTTTCTCGGCCCGGTCGAACCAGTGTTCCCAGTGCTCGTTGCGTTCCGGTTCGCCGATCCAGTAGGCGCGTTTGGGCGGATTGGCCGGCGGATTGACGATGCCGAGGATGTGCCCCGAGGTCGACAGCACGAAGCGCACGGGCGCCTTGACGTTGATCTGCTTGCGGATGCGGTAGCACTGCTTCCAGGGCGCGATGTGGTCATCTTCGGCGGTTACCGCGTAGAGCGGCTGGGTGATGAGGTCGAGGTCGATCGTTTCGCCGGCGATGGTCAGCTTGTCGCGCTTGATTAGATTGTTGTTGAGGTAGAACTCACGCAGGTAGTAGGAATGCATGGCTTGCGGCATGCGCGTCGTGTCCATGTTCCAGAACAGCACATCGAAGGCCGGCAGCGACTGGCCGAGCAGGTAGCTGCTGACCCAGTAATTCCAGATCAGCGCGTTCGACCGTAGCAGGCGGAAGGAACTGGCCATTTCGCTGCCGTCGAGGAAACCCTTCTTGGCCATCGACTCTTCGAGCGCATTGATACAGGCTTCGTCGATGAAAACGTCGATGTCGCCCGGGTGGGCAAAATCGGTCAGGGTGGTGAACAGCGTCCAGTGGGCGACCGGTACCTTGTCCGCCCCGAAATGCTTGTTGGCCCAGGCCATGTAGGTGCTGACCAGCGTACCGCCGATGCAGTAGCCAACCAGATGGACCTTGGGTACCTTGCAGAACGCGCTCACGACATGCACGACTTCGTTGACGCCTTCGAGCAGATAATCGTCGAAACGAACGTCGGCCAAGTCCTCACCCGGATTCTTCCAGCTCGTGATGAACACCGAGAAACCCTGATCGGTGAGGTATTTGACCAGGCTCTTCTTGGCCGTCAGGTCGAGGATGTAGAACTTGTTGATCCACGGCGTGATGATGACGATGGGCATCGCCCGGACCTTGTCGGTGGTCGGCGTGTAGTGGATCAATTCGACCAGCCGGTTGCGGAAGACCACCTTGCCCGGCGTCGTGGCCAGATCCTCGCCAACCTTGAAGGCGTCCGGCTCGACCATCAGGATATTCTTGGCCTTGACGTCGCGCTGGAAGTTTTCCCAACCCTGCTTGAGGCTGCCGCCATTGGTTTCGACGAAGCGTTTCATGGCCACCGGGTTGAGCCAGAAAAAATTGGTCGGCGCCACCATGTTGAGCCAGTTCCGCAGCCAGAAGGCGGAGCGGCGACGCTCCTTGTCGGACAGCCCCGGTGTTTCGAAGAGCATGTCCTCGAAACGATGCTCGAAGGCAACGTACCACTCCTTGACGATGTCCCAGCTCGCCGCTTCGGTCCATACCGGGTCGGCAAAACGGGAATCATCGGCGCTCGGCCGGACGACATCACCCGATGAAACGCCCAGCGCCCGACGCATGATATGCGACTGGAGCGCAACAAGATCGCCGGACAGCGCGCTCATGGCGCGGGTCAGCTCTTGGGGATGCATCCACCAGGCCATTTGCGCATTGAGCAGCGAGGTCGTGACGCCGTAGGGGTCGATGGCGTTGCTGACCGCCTTGCCGAGCGATTCGACCGGGCTCAGGGTATTGATGTCGACGCCGTTGCGATGGGCGGTTTCATTACCAGACATGGGGTTTCCTCTGACAGATTGAGCAGGAATATAACGTATTGATGTTACAGCGACACAAACTCACCAGGGAGCGGCAAGCGGACATTCGACCAGCCCAGCGTGGCTTCGATGGCCCGCTTGAAATTGGCTGAAGCGCCGGCTTCTCCGTGCACGACGAAGGTGTTGGCTGGCGCATTGTGAAAACCACCTAGCCACTTGAGCAAGGCGGCCTGATCGGCATGGGCCGACAAGCCGCCAACGGTGTAAATGCGGGCGCGGACCGGCACCGGCTGGCCGAAGATATGGACGAGCTTTGCCCCGTCGACGAGGCGCCGACCGAGCGTGCCCGCCGCCTGAAAGCCGGCGATCAGGATCGTGCATTCGCTGCGCGGCAGGTTTTCGCGCAGGTGGTACTTGATCCGCCCGGCCTCGCACATGCCGCTGGCCGAAATGATCACGGCGCCGCTGCGCATGTCGTTGAGTTGGATGGAACGCTCGACATCGGCGACCAGTTCGAGGCTCATCTGCTTGGGATGAGCCTTGAGCCAGGCGATCAATTCGCGCGTTTCCGGATCGAGCAGGTTCTGGTTGGCCAGCGTGATGCGCGTTGCCGCGTTGGCCATCGGCGAATCGACGTAAACCTTGAGCGGCGCCAGGCGCTTGCGGCGCACGAGGTCGGCCAGCATGTAGATGATTTCCTGCGTCCGCCCGACAGCGAAGGCCGGGATGATCAGGTTGCCCTTGGCGGCCCGGGTACGCTCGAAGGCGGCGACGATTTCATCTTCGGTTTCCGGCATCGAGCGGTGCAGGCGGTCGCCGTAGGTCGATTCAATGAGCAACACGTCGGCCTCAGTGGGCGATGGTGCCGGGTCGCACAGCACCGGCCGGTCCGACATGCCGAGATCGCCGGAAAAGACCAGCCGGCGGGGCTTGCCCTCTCCGCTGACGGTCACTTCGAGCGAGGCCGAGCCGAGAATGTGGCCGGCATCGCGGAAAATGACGCTGACGTTTTCGGCCGTTTTTTCCGGTTGACCGTAGGAAACGGGTCGCAGCAGCTTGAGCGAGGCCAGCGCCTGCGCGACGGAATACAAAGGCGCCGGAATGCCCCGTTCGGCCTTGCCACCCCGCCGCCGATGGCGCAATTGCCACTCGGCTTCCTTTTCCTGGATGTGGGCGCTGTCCGGCAAGAGCACCTCAAGCAGGTCGATCGTTGCCGGCGTGGCATAGACCGGGCCGCGATAACCGAGCATGGCAAGCCGGGGCAACAAGCCGGAATGATCGATGTGGGCGTGGGTGAGCAGAACGAAATCGATTTGCCGGACATCGAAGCCGAAATTGAGGGCTTTCTGGTTCTTTTGCCGCGCTTCGGGGCCGCCCTGGAACATGCCGCAATCGACCAGAAAACGGACACCGCCCGCTTCCACCAAGGTACAGGAACCGGTCACTTCACCGGCCGCTCCGAGAAACCCGAGACGCATGTTTTCATTCCTCCCGACTTGGCGTAGCATGAACCTCAATAAGGCTGAATGCAACGCCAGCAGACCATTTCAGGAGGTTACGCATGTTCCAGCATATTTTCGTTCCGACCGATGGCTCCGAACTTTCCCGCGCCACGGCACAACGCGCCGTCTCCTTCGCCAAGGAAGCCGGCGCCCGGATTACGGTGTTTTTCGCCAAGCCGGAATATCCCATCGCCTACTTCGGCGAAGGCGCCCTGATCGACCCGACGACCCCCGAAAAATTCGCCGAGCTGGCCGACCAGCAAGCCCGCGAATACCTCGGTGAAGTCGAGAAAATGTGCGCCGAGGCCGGCGTCCAGTGCAGCACGGCTGCCGCCACCAGCGACATTCCCTACGAAGCGATTATCGAAGCCGCCGAGAAATCCGGCTGCGACCTGATTTTCATGGCCTCCCACGGCCGCCGCGGCATCAGTGGCTTCCTGCTCGGCAGCGAAACCAACAAGGTACTGACCCATTCCAAGGTGCCGGTACTGGTTTATCGCTGAGCCAGCAGAACTCACTCAACGGCCGGTGCAGCGCCCCTGCCCCGGCCTGATGCGGCACAGCACTTCGCCGCTGGCGGTATCGATGAACGCCACTTCTTCCAGCGCACCAAGCAGATAGCGCTTTTTCAGCGTGAAATCGGTCGGCTTGCCATAGGTCGCCTTCCAGAAAGTCGTGCTCTCGCTGATCACCGGCTCGATCAGCCGTGCCCTTGCCCGCATGCCGACGCGGCCGGCCAGCGCGGCAGGCAGATTGGCGGAAAACCCGGCTTCGTCATCGACGGCACGCGGATAGAAATCGTAGAGATTGGCGAAGGCGAGGAAATAATCGTAGCGCCAGCTGACCTTCATCGTCTGCGGCTCTCCGATCTTGTCTTCAGCGCGGTATTCGCCACGCTCGACCGGGACCGACTGCAGGGGCAGGAATTTGTAGCGGTAATAATCGTCGACCGTCGGATCGGCCAGCGGCTGCCAGCTCCACCCCTCGGCGATCTGATTAAAGGCCATGCGGTAGCGCACGTCGATCCGCTCGTCGGCAATATTGACCTGAAGGCTGGCGCCCGCCGTCAGATCGACATCGACTTCAATCAACTGCCCGACTTTGGCGCGGAGGCTTTCGGGTGGCAACTGAGCGATGTCCGCGAACTGCCGCTCGGCGCTGTCGGCCGCCCGGGCAGGGCTCAAAAAGACGGCGACTACAGTCGCCGCGAAGATGAATCGGAGGAAAAACATGATGACCTGAATCGCTTCCCATGGAGCAACAAGTCGGGCGAATTTTCCGCGCCGACACCTGAACCGCCCATGATGCATATCAACAAATCCTGATGCGGCTTACACCTGCGTCTGCGTCACTGCCTTGCGGAAGCGGATTAGCGCGATGGTGAAGAAACAGGCGCCGACGCCGGTCATGGCCAGCAGGT
>NZ_JAVHPH010000440.1:0-1693 GCF_036170495.1 Azonexus sp. | reverse complement strand
GCATGGCGACCATGCAGCTTCATTGGGACATCTTTTGCCGGGTCATCGACAACTTTGGCGACATCGGGGTTTGTTGGCGTCTGGCCAGGCAACTGGTGGCCGAGCATGGCCGCGCGGTACGTTTGTGGGTCGATGATCTAACCAGCCTGCAGCCGTTGTGTCCGTTAGTCGATCCGGCGCAGGCGAGGCAGTCATGCCAGGGTGTCGAAATTCGTCACTGGACCGAGAGTGCGGAATACGACCGGACGGCAGATGTCGTTATCGAGGCTTTTGCCTGTGAACTTCCGGCTGCGTATCTGTCGGCAATGGGCCAATCTTCGCCCAGGCCATGCTGGATCAATCTCGAATACATGACCGCGGAATCCTGGGCCGAGGGCTGTCACGGCATGGTGTCGCCCCACCCTTCCCTGCCGTTGGTCAAATATTTCTTTTTCCCTGGCTTTTCACCAAAGAGCGGCGGGTTGCTCCGGGAAAACGAGCTATTTTTGGAGCGTGACCGCCATATCGCGGAGAATTTGGCCAACGGAACGCTTGAGGTATGCCTGTTTTGCTATGACACGGCGCCAGTAGGCGCCTTGCTGGATGCGTTCCTGGATTCACCGGCCCATGTGCTTTGCCACGTGCCTCCAGGCAAGCCATTGGCGGCGGTGCAGGCGCATTTAGGGGGAAGTGGACCATGGCAGCTGGGCAACGCATTGATTCAGCCAATTCCTTTCATGCCGATCGATGATTTCGATCGTTTATTGTGGCGCTGCGACATCAATTTCGTGCGTGGCGAGGATTCTTTCGTGCGCGCCCAGTGGGCTGCCAAGCCATTTATCTGGCAGGTTTATCAGCAGGATGACGGGGCGCACCTGGCCAAGCTCGAGGCGTTTCTGGATTGCTATCGCACAGGTCTGGATGCGATGACAGAAACAGCACTGCGCCGGATGTTCGTCGCCTGGAATCTCGGCCGCAATATCGCTTCGGCCTGGCAGGGCTTCATTGATAGCAGGCAATCCATTGTCCGCCACAACCGGGAATGGGCCGAAAAGTTGGCGGTGAACCCTGATTTGGCCACGGCACTCGTCAAATTCTGTGCGGCCAATGTATAATTTAACGTTTTTCCCTTTTCTGATCTTAGAGAATCCCGAATGAAAACCGCAATGGAACTCCGCTCCGGCAACGTCATTATGGTCGGTGCCGACCCGCTCGTCGTTCAGAAGAGCGAATACAACAAGTCTGGCCGCAATGCCGCTGTTGTCAAAATGAAACTCAAGAACCTGTTGACCGGTGCCGCTTCCGAAGCGGTTTACAAGGCCGACGATAAGTTCGAAGTGGTTGTCCTCGACAAGAAGGAAGTGACCTATTCCTACTTCGCCGACCCGATGTACGTGTTCATGGATGCTGACTACGAACAGTTCGAAGTCGAGGCCGAGAACATGACCGACGCGCTGAAGTATCTGGAAGATGGTCTGGCTTGCGAAGTTGTTTTCTACAACGGTAAGGCCATTTCCGTCGAACTGCCGAACAGCGTTGTGCGTGAAGTGATTTATACCGAGCCGGCCGTCAAGGGCGACACTTCGGGCAAGGTCATGAAGCCGGCCAAGTTGGCTACCGGCTTCGAACTGCCGGTTCCGGCTTTCGTCAGCATTGGCGACAAGATCGAAATCGACACCCGCACCGACGAATACAAGAACCGCGTCAAGTAATC
>NZ_JAVHPH010000439.1:0-1695 GCF_036170495.1 Azonexus sp. | reverse complement strand
CATCGATAGTGCCGACGCCCTGCCCGGCGCCCCAGATGTCTTTCCAGGCCTTGGCACCGGCAGCGGCGCCGAAGTCCATTGATGTCTTGTCCTTTTCCGGCAGGTTGGCTGGATCGAGGCCGGCGGCGATGATGCTCTTGCTCAGGTAATTGCCATGCACACCGGTGAAATACGGCGTATAGACGACGTCCTTGGCGGCCGAATCGACGATGGCCTGCTTGTAGGCATCGACTGCATTGGCTTCCTGGGTGGCGATGAAGCGCGTGCCGATGTAGGCGAAATCGGCGCCCATGGCCTGCGCCGAGAGAATGGTGCTGCCGTTGGTAATCGAACCGGAGAGGGCGATAGGGCCATCGTAGAACTTGCGGATTTCACCGACCAGCGCGAAGGGGCTGAGCGTGCCGGCATGGCCACCAGCCCCGGCGCAGACCAGGATCAGGCCATCGACGCCCGCCTCCAAGGCCTTTTCCGCGTGGCGAACGCTGATCACGTCGTGGAAGACCTTGCCGCCGTAGGCATGCACCGGCGGCACGATCTGCGTCGGGGCCGAGAGACTGGTGATGATGAGCGGCACCTCGTGCTTGATGCACAGCGCCATGTCGTGTCCCAGCCGCTCGTTCGAAGGGTGGATGATCTGGTTGACGGCGAACGGCGCGGCCTTCGGGTCGGCCGCCAGTTCGGCCTTGATTCGCGTCAGCCAGTCGTCGAGCAACTCCTTGGGCCGGGCGTTGAGGGCCGGGAAGGAGCCGATCAGGCCGCTCTTGCACTGGGCGATGACCAGATCGGGGTTGGAGACGATGAACATCGGCGCGCAGATGACCGGCAGCGTCAGGTTCCTGTTCAATGATTCTGGAATCGGCATCAAGCCCCCTCTTTCAGTGCGCGACGCAGGATTTTGCCGACGTTGGTACGTGGCAGATCGTCGCGGAATTCGACGTGTTTTGGAATCTTGTAACCGGTGAGCAGGCCGCGGCAATGATCGATCAGCATGCGTTCGGTGACCGCCGGGTCCTTGCGGACGACGAAAATCTTGACCGCTTCGCCGGAATTCGGATCGGCCACGCCGATAGCCGCCACATCGCGCACGCCGGGATGCATGGCGACGACTTCCTCGACTTCGTTCGGGTAAACGTTGAAGCCGGAGACGAGGATCATGTCTTTCTTACGGTCAACCAGAAAAACGAAGCCTTTTTTATCGACGTAACCCATGTCACCGGTACGCAGGAAGCGATCCGGATAAAAGACGAAATCCGTCTCTTCCTGCCGCTGCCAGTAGCCTTTCATGACCTGCGGGCCGCGAATGCAGATTTCGCCGACCTGGCCCTGCGGCACCTCGTTACCGCTGTCATCGCGGATCGATACCTCGGTCGACGAAATCGGCAGGCCGATGGAACCGTTGAACTCGCCCATATCGAGCGGGTTGATCGTCGCCGCCGGCGAGGTTTCGGTCAGGCCGTAGGCTTGCAACAAAGGTGTGCCGACCACCTGTTTCCACTTTTCCGCCACCGGCCCCTGCACGGCCATACCGCCGCCGAGCGTAACGCGCATGGTCGAGAAATCGAGCTTGGCGAAATCGTCGTTATTGAGCAGCGCATTGAACAGCGTGTTGACGCCAGTCACCACCGTCACCGGGTACTTGGCCCACTCCTTGACGAAGCCCGGGATGTCGCGCGGATTGGCGATCAGCAGGTTGCG
>NZ_JAVHPH010000438.1:0-1708 GCF_036170495.1 Azonexus sp. | reverse complement strand
GTGAGTGAAACGGGAACGGGGTGCGCGGCACGAGCTGCCGCAATGCCCCGGCTGCCCCCGCAACGGTAAGCGAGTGCGGGCGCGCCACGAGGCCACTGGATACCTCTCCGGGAAGGCGGCGCGTCAAGACTTGCCAGCCCGGAGACCGGCCTGTCGCTTCGTGCCGTCCCCAATCGGGCCGGCGATGGCAATCGACTGTCTGCGGGGTTGCGGATGGCTGCAAACACCACGCCACCGGGCGTGGACCGCAGCATTTCGGGGCAGATGGTCATTCTCTGGAGTTCGCCCATGCCTCATCCCTTGTTCTACCCCGCCGCCCTCGCCGTCGCGCTGGCCAGCCTCGGCTGCGCTCAGGCGGCCGATCTGCCAACCTTGGCCGAAGTCACCGTCAGCAGCGGCGCCCAGGAGCTGACCGGCGTCGCCGATTCGGCGAGCGAAGGCACGGTGAGCGCCAAACAACTGGCCAGCCGCCCGCTCCTGCGCCCGGCCGAAGTGCTGGAAGCGGTGCCCGGCATGATCGTCACCCAGCACTCCGGGGACGGCAAGGCCAACCAGTATTTCCTGCGCGGCTTCAACCTCGACCACGGCAGCGACTTCGCGACCCACTTGCTGGGCATGCCGGTCAATATGGCCAGCCACGGCCATGGTCAGGGCTACATGGACCTCAATTTCCTGATTCCCGAATTGGTCGCCAGCGTCAACTACCGCAAAGGCGTGTACGCCGCCGCCGACGGCGACTTCGTGACCGCCGGCAGCGCTCGCCTCGATTACCGGCGCCATCTGGACCACCGTTTTGTCGACCTTGGGCTTGGCCAGCACAATTATCGCCGACTGCTCGCCGCTGGCAGCCATCGCCACGGCGAGCTCGACCTGCTTGCTGCCGTCGAGCTGGCCAGCAACGACGGGCCGTGGACGCAGCCGGAAAACCTGGCCAAGGCCAACGCCGTGCTGCGCCTGAGCAGCGGCAGCGCGGCCAACGGTTTCGCCTTGACCGGCCTGGCCTACCAGGCCGAGTGGACAGCGACCGAACACGTCCCCGAACGCGCCATCGCCAGCGGCGAGATCGGCCGTTACGGCGCCTTGTCGGCCAACGACGGTGGGCGCACGCAGCGCTACAGCCTGTCCGGCGAACAAACATGGACCAACGGAGAAAGCGCCGGCAAGGTCAATCTTTATGTCATCGACTACGCGCTCAATTTGTTCTCGGCGCCCTCCGGCTACATCAACGGCCCGCAGGGCGACCAGCACGAGCAGGCCGATGAACGCAGCGTCTGGGGTGGCCAGGCCAGCCATAGCTGGTTTCTTGGCCCGCGCTGGCTGGACACTGAAGTCACCGCCGGCCTGCAGTTGCGCCATGACCAGATCGGCAAGGTCGGCCTGTACGCTACCGAAAACCGCCAACGAACGGCCATCGTGCGCGAAGACCGCATTGCGGAAACCGCCCTCGGCGTCCTCGTCGAAGTCCGCGCGCAGTGGACGCCCTGGCTGCGCGCCACATTCGGCCTGCGCCGCGACCAGATTCACGCCACTGCCACCGCCCTCGCCGGCCCCTTCAACATGGCCAACGGTGGCACGGCCGAGGCCGGGCAGACCAGCCCGAAACTCGGTGTCGTTTTCGGCCCGTTTGCGCCGCTCGGCCAGGCCGAGTTGTACGCCAACTGGGGACACGGTTTCCACAGCAACGATGCGCGCGGCGCCACCGCCCGCA
>NZ_JAVHPH010000437.1:0-8826 GCF_036170495.1 Azonexus sp. | reverse complement strand
CCCTGGCCGAAAACCAGAAAGTGACGTTCGACGTCGTGAACGGCCCGAAGGGCAAACAGGCTGCCAACATCCGCCCGGCTGAATAAGTCCGCGGAGTCGCCTGACTCAAAAAAGCCCGGCTTGCCGGGCTTTTTGCTTTTGTGGCCGGCCGTTTTGCAGCTTTGCGGTAAAATCATTCTTTTGCCACGAGATATACCGTGACCGGCATCACCATCGCACTCTCCAAGGGCCGTATTTTCGATGAAACCCTGCCGCTGCTCGCTGCCGCTGGCATCGTGCCGAGCGAAAACCCCGAAACCTCGCGCAAGCTGATCATCGATACGAATAAACCGGATGTGCGTGTTGTCATCGTGCGCGCCTCCGATGTGCCGACCTATGTCCAGTACGGCGCCGCCGACCTCGGCGTGGCCGGCAAGGACGTATTGATCGAGCATGGCTGCGAAGGACTCTACTCGCCGCTTGATCTGAAGATCGCCAAGTGCCGCATGATGGTCGCCGTGCCGGAAGGCTTCGACTACGCCAACGCCGTGCGCCAGGGCAATCGCCTGAAAGTGGCGAGCAAATACACCAAGATCGCGCGTGAACATTTTGCCGCCAAGGGCGTCCATATCGACCTGATCAAGCTGTATGGCTCGATGGAGCTGGCGCCGCTGGCGGGTCTGGCCGATGCCATTGTCGATCTGGTGTCGACTGGCAGTACGCTGAAGGCCAATAAGTTGGTGGCGGTCGAACATGTTGTCGATATTTCCAGTCGGCTGGTGGTCAACCAGGCGGCGCTCAAGGTCAAGCGTGAAACCCTGCAACCGATCATCGACGCCTTTGCCCGGGCGGTGGAGAAATAAATGGTTGCCATTAAACGGCTTGCTACGGTCGACGCCGATTTCAAGGCAAAAATGGATGCCCTGCTCGCTTTCGAGGCGGCGCAGGATGAAGGCATCGAACGTACCGTCATCGGCATCCTGGCCGATGTGAAGGCGCGCGGCGATGCTGCCGTCGTCGAGTACAGCAACAAGTTTGACCGCTTGTCGGTCGGCGGCATGGCCGATCTGGAATTGTCGACGGCCGAGATGCAGAAGGCGCTCGATGGCCTGCCGGCCGAGCAGCGTCAGGCTCTGGAGGCCGCCGCTCAACGCGTTCGCGTTTATCACGAGAAGCAGCGCCTGGAAGGCTGGTCCTACACCGAAGCCGACGGCACCCTGCTCGGCCAGATGATCACGCCGCTCGACCGCGTTGGCCTCTATGTGCCGGGCGGCAAGGCGGCCTATCCGTCGTCCGTGCTGATGAACGCGATTCCGGCCAAGGTGGCCGGCGTCAAGGAACTGATCATGGTCGTTCCGACGCCGGGCGGCGAGCACAACCAGTTGGTGCTGGCGGCGGCCTGTCTGGCCGGCGTCGACCGCGTGTTCACCATCGGCGGCGCGCAGGCGGTTGGCGCGCTGGCTTACGGCACGGCGAGCATTCCGCAGGTGGACAAGATCGTCGGCCCGGGCAACGCCTATGTTGCCTGCGCCAAGCGCCGGGTGTTCGGCATTGTCGGCATCGACATGATTGCCGGCCCGTCGGAAATCCTCGTCGTCTCGGATGGTTCGGGCAATCCGGACTGGGTGGCGATGGACCTGTTCTCGCAGGCCGAGCACGACGAACTGGCGCAGTCGATCCTGATCTGTACCGATGCGGCTTTTATCGAGCAGGTGCAGGCCAGCATTGAAAAGCTGCTGCCGACCATGCCGCGGCGTGAAGTGATCGAAACGTCGCTGACCAACCGTGGCGCCTTCATCCTCGTCCGTGACCTCGAAGAAGCGGTCGCCATCGCCAACCGCGTGGCGCCGGAACACCTTGAGCTGTCGCTGGCCGACCCCGATCCGTGGATCAGCAAGATCCACCATGCCGGTGCCATCTTCATCGGTCATTACACCTCGGAGTCGCTCGGTGACTACTGTGCCGGCCCGAACCACGTTTTGCCGACCTCCGGCAGCGCGCGTTTTTCGTCGCCGCTCGGCGTCTATGACTTCCAGAAGCGGACCAGCCTGATCAAGGTATCGAAGGCCGGCGCCCAGACGCTGGGCCGGATCGCCTCGACGCTGGCGCAGGGCGAAGGCTTGCCGGCGCACGCCAGGTCGGCCGAATTCCGGCTCGAAAATTGAGCGAAATTTCCGGTTGACCGTGGGAAGTACGCAACTGCGGACTGAAAAGCCAAGCCGCCCGGACCTCTGGGCGCTTTTTTTGGGTTTTTCATCGGTTGGCCTGTCCGGCTTCGGCGGCGTGCTGCCTTTTGCCCGGCGCATGCTCGTCGAAGAGCGCCAATGGATGACGGCCGAGGCGTTCAACGCCCAGCTTGGTCTCTGCCAGTTTTTGCCGGGGCCGAATGTGGTCAATCTGGCGGTCGTTGTCGGCAAGCGCTACTGCGGCCTGGCTGGCGCCATCGTCGCGCCGGTCGGCCTGCTCGCCGGGCCGTTCGCCATCGTCCTGCTGCTCGCCTTGCTCTATGACCGCTACGGTAGCTTGCCGCTGGCCCAGTCGATGCTGCGCGGCATCGCCGCCGTCGGTTGCGGCCTGCTTTTCGCCATGGCCTGGCGCATGGGTTCGGCAATCAAGGACAAGCTGTTTTTTCTCCCCTTCACCGCGTTGATTGTCGCCGCCATTGCCGGCCTGCGCTGGCCGATGCCGATCGTCATGGTCGTCGGGCTGGTCCTCTCCGGCGGCATCGCCTACTGGCGGCTGGGGCGCAAATGATTGCCGTCGACCTCTTCCTCGAATTCGGCCTGCTTTCCTTTGTCGCCTTCGGTGGCGCGACGGCGCTGCTGCCCGAAATGCATCGTGTCGTCGTCGAAAACCATCACTGGCTGGACGATCAGACCTTCACGCATCTTTACGCCATCGCCCAGGCGGCGCCCGGGCCGAACGTGCTGGTAGTGACGCTGATCGGCTGGGAAATCGGCGGCCTGCTCGGCGCGCTGGCATCGACGGTGGCCATGTGTTTGCCGATGAGTGTGCTGATTTATTTGCTGATTGACCGCTGGGAAAGCTTCGCCGGCAAGCGCTGGCAAAAGGCGGTGAGCATCGGTGTGGCGCCGCTGGCGGTCGGGCTGATCTTTTCCGGGGCGACGTTGATTGCCCAGGCGGCGGCTTTCGGTTGGGCGGCCTGGCTGCTTGTCGCGGCAACGCTCGTTGCTAACCTGCGCAGCAAGCTGCATCCGCTGTGGTTTATCGCGGTTGGCGCCGGGCTCGGCTTGCTCGGCTGGGCTTAGCCCGGTTTGTCGCGCTGCTGGGTGCGCAGTTCGTCGAAAAGAGTGGCCAGGCGGTGCGATTCATCCGACAGTTGGGGCAATAGCAGGTCGGCGTCGGAGGCCAGTCCGTTGCTGCTCAATTCCTGAATTTCACTGGCCAGCGCGTGGAAGCGCGCATGCGTCTTGATCAATGCCTGGAATGGTGGCAGCGCCCGCGAGGCGTCATCGGCGGCGGCAATGGCGTAGCCGAACATGCAGCCCTGATGGTCGGATAGCGGCATGGCGGCATAACTGCCCCGGGCGAAGGCGTTCATGAACTGCCGGCGCCAGGTGTTGTGCAGGCGGATGGCTTCGTCGAAATCAATACCTTGCATCGTGTCCCCCTTCCTAAGCCAGAATGTCTTGCAGCGTTTGCGTCAGGGCCTGGCATTCGGCGTCGCTGCCGACCGTGATGCGCAGGAACTGGTCGATGCGCGGCTGTTTGAAGTGGCGGACGATGATGCTCTGGTCGCGCAGGGCCTTGGCCAGTTCGGCCGCATCGCGCTGCGGGTGGCGGGCGAAAATGAAATTGGCGGCCGAGGGCAGGACTTCGAAGCCGAGGCGGCGCAGGTCGGTGATCAGCGTGTCGCGGGTGGCGATCACGGCGCGGCAGCATTGCTCGAAGTACGCCTCGTCTTCCATGGCGGCGACGGCGCCGACAATGGCCAGGCGATCCAGCGGATAGGAGTTGAAACTGTTTTTGACCCGCTCCAGCGCCTCGATCAGGACCGGATGGCCGACCGCGAAGCCGACACGCAGGCCAGCCAGCGAACGGGATTTGGACAGCGTATGGACGACCAGCAGATTGTCGTAGCGCGCAACCAGCGGAATCGCCGTTTCGCCGCCGAAATCGACGTAGGCTTCATCGATTACGACGACGACATCCGGGTTGGCCTGGAGGATTTGCTCGATGGCGGCCAGCCCGAGCAGGCGACCGGTTGGCGCGTTCGGGTTGGGAAAAATGATGCCGCCGATTTTGGCCGATTTTTCCGGTTGACCGTAGTAATCGGCCGGATTGATCGAAAAGTCCGCAGCCAGCGGCGCGGTGCGGTAATCGATGCCGTAGAGGCCGCAATACACCGGGTAAAAGCTGTAGGTGATGTCCGGAAACAGAATCGGCGCCGCGTGCTTGAGCAGTGCCAAGAAAACGTGGGCCAGCACTTCGTCCGAGCCGTTACCGATGAAGACCTGTTGGGGGCTGATGCCGTGGCGTTTGGCGATGGCTGCCTTGAGCAGGTCGGCATTCGGGTCCGGGTAGAGGCGCAGGCCGGCCGCGTCGTCGCCGAGTTCGGCCCGGATCGCCGCCAGCACCTTGGGCGAGGGCGGGAACGGGTTCTCGTTGGTATTGAGCTTGATCAGCTTGGCGAGCTTGGGCTGCTCGCCGGGGACGTAGGGGGTGAGGTCGCGGACGACCTGGCTCCAGAAACGACTCATGGGGTTTTCACGGAAGGCTTAAAAGTAGGCTGAAATGGTATCATGGCCCTCCGATAAAAGCCTTTTGCAGCCTTCAACCATGCGGCAAGCCGAAATTACTCGCAACACGCTGGAGACGCAGATTACCGTGCGTCTCAATCTCGATGGCACCGGCCAGGGCAAATTTGCCACCGGCGTCCCCTTCCTTGACCACATGCTTGACCAGATCGCCCGTCACGGCCTGATCGACCTCGACATCGCGGCCAAGGGCGACCTGCACATCGATGCCCACCACACCGTCGAAGACATCGGCATCACTGTCGGCCAGGCGTTGGCCAGGGCCTGGGGCGACAAGAAGGGCCTGACCCGTTACGGCCATAGCTACGTACCTCTGGATGAAGCCTTGTCTCGTGTGGTGATCGACCTCTCCGGGCGTCCCGGCCTGGAGCTCAACGTCAAATTCGCGCGCGCCGTCATCGGCAGTTTCGACGTCGATCTGGTCAGCGAATTCTTTCACGGCCTGGTTAACCACGCCGGCGTCACCCTGCACATCGACAACCTGCGTGGCGAGAATGCCCACCATCAGGCCGAAACCATTTTCAAGGCCTTCGGTCGTGCCCTGCGCATGGCGGTGACGCCTGATCCGCGCATGGCCGGCGCCATGCCATCGACCAAGGGCTCGCTGTGAGCGCTGGCAGCAGGGGCAATGGCGCCATCGCCGTTATCGACTACGGCATGGGTAACCTGCGTTCGGTGTCGAAGGCGCTCGAGCACGTGGCCGGCGGCAAGATGGTCGTCGTCACCGCCGATCCGGCCGTCGTCGCGGCAGCCGAGCGCGTCGTCTTCCCGGGCCAGGGCGCGATGCCCGACTGCATGCGCGAACTCGACGCCCGCGGCCTGCGTGCCGCCGTTCTGGATGCCGCCAAGTCCAAGCCCTTCCTCGGCATCTGTGTCGGCGAGCAGATGCTTTTCGAACACAGCGACGAAGGGAACGTCCCGGCGCTCGGCGTCTTTGGTGGCAACGTCAAACGCTTCCCCGACGCCAGCATGCACCTGCCAACCGGCGAACGCCTGAAAGTGCCGCACATGGGCTGGAACGAAGTTCGCCAGAAACCGCATGCGCTGTGGAATGGCATCGCCGACGGCGCGCGCTTCTATTTTGTGCATAGCTATTTTGTCGAACCGGCCGATCCGGCGCTGGTCACGGGCACTTGCGACTACGGCGTGCCCTTTACCTGTGCGGTGGGGCGGGATAATATCTTTGCGGTTCAATTCCACCCCGAGAAAAGCGCCCGCGACGGCCTGCAACTCCTCAAAAACTTCGTCGAGTGGCACCCCTGATTCGCTTCCGTCGAATTTACCCATCCTAGATTCCCATGCTGATTATTCCTGCGATTGACCTCAAGGACGGCCAATGCGTCCGTCTCAAGCAGGGCCTGATGGAACAGGCCACTGTTTTTTCCGATAGTCCGGCCGAGCAGGCCCGTCACTGGCTGGCCCAGGGCGCCCGTCGCCTGCATCTGGTCGACCTCAATGGCGCCTTTGCCGGCAAGCCGAAGAATGCGGCGGCGATCAAGGCCATTCTGGCCGAAGTCGGCGACCAAATTCCGGTCCAGCTCGGCGGCGGCATTCGCGATCTCGACACCATTGAAGCCTGCATCGACGGCGGCCTGACCTACGTCATCATCGGCACGGCGGCGGTCAAGAACCCCGGCTTCCTGCACGACGCCTGCGTTGCCTTCCCCGGCCACATCATCGTCGGCCTTGATGCCAGGGACGGCAAGGTGGCGACCGATGGCTGGTCAAAGCTGACCGGCCACGATGTCGTCGATCTGGCCAGGAAATACGAAGATTACGGCGTCGAATCGATCATCTACACCGACATCGGCCGTGACGGCATGCTCTCCGGCCTCAACATCGAAGCCACCGTTCGTCTGGCCCAAGCGCTGACCATTCCGGTCATCGCTTCCGGGGGCTTGACCGGCTTTGACGACATCCGCGCCCTGTGCGCCGTCGAAGGCGAAGGCATCGTCGGCAGCATCGCCGGTCGCGCCGTTTACGACGGCTCGCTCGACTTCAAGGCGGCGCAGGATATGGCCGACGATCTGATGGCAAAAGCCCGCGCCTGATGCTCGCCAAACGCATCATCCCTTGCCTTGACGTCACGGCTGGCCGCGTCGTCAAGGGGACCAATTTTGTCGGCCTGCGCGATGCCGGTGACCCGATTGAAATCGCCCGGCGCTATAACGAGCAAGGCGCCGACGAAGTGACTTTCCTCGACATCACGGCGTCGAGCGATCAGCGCGACATCATCCTGCACATCGTCGAAGCCTGCGCCGAGCAGGTCTTCATCCCGCTGACTGTCGGTGGCGGCGTGCGCAAGGTTGAGGACGTCCGTCGCCTGCTCAACGCCGGCGCCGACAAGGTGTCGATGAACACGGCGGCGGTGCAGAACCCCGATCTCGTCTTCGACGCATCGAGCAAGGTCGGTTCGCAATGCATCGTCGTCGCCATCGACGCCAAGCAAATTGCCCCCGGCCAGTGGCACGTTTTCACGCACGGCGGCCGCAATGACACCGGCCTCGATGCAATCGAATGGGCCAAAAAAGTGACGGCACTGGGCGCCGGCGAAATTCTGCTGACCAGCATGGACCGGGACGGCACCAAGAATGGCTTCGACCTCGCGCTGACCCGTGCTGTCTCGGATGCCGTGTCGATTCCGGTCATCGCTTCGGGCGGTGTCGGCAACCTGCAGCATCTGGCTGATGGCGTCAGCGAAGGCCGGGCCGATGCCGTACTCGCCGCGTCGATCTTCCATTTCGGCGAATACACCGTGCGCCAGGCCAAGGAATACATGGCAGCACGTGGCATTGAAGTACGACTCTGACGGTCAACCGGAAAAAACGCCCAAAATCAAAATGGCCGATCTCGACAATTCCCAAGACTGGCTCGCCGCGTTGAAGTGGGGCGCCGACGGTATGATTCCAGCCATCGCCCAGGATCAGAACGGCCGCGTCGTCATGTTTGCCTACATGAACCGAGAGTCGCTGCAGGAGACGATGGCGTGTGGCAACGCGGTATACTGGTCGCGTTCGAGAAAGCGTCTGTGGCGCAAGGGCGAGGAGTCCGGGCATTTCCAGAAAATCCGCTCCATTCGTACCGATTGCGACGGTGACGTGCTGCTCCTGAGCATTGAACAAGTCGGCGGCATCGCTTGTCACACCGGCCGCGAAAGCTGTTTTTTCAATGAGTTGAACGGGGACCGCTGGGTTCCTGCTGATCCGGTTCTGAAAGACCCGAAGGAAATTTACAAATGAGCACCCATGACATGCTGCACCGTCTCTCCGAGACGCTGGCTTCCCGTCGCCACGCCGATCCGGAAAAATCCTACACCGCCAAGCTCTTTGCCGAGGGGCCGGATTCGATCCTCAAGAAAATCGGTGAGGAGTGCGCCGAGCTGATCATGGCGGCGAAGGACGGCAAGAAGCTGAATATCGTCTGGGAATCGACTGACGTCATTTACCACGTGATGGTCCTGCTCGCCTTCTACGGCCTGAGCATCGAGGACGTGTCGCAGGAAATGCGCCGGCGTGAGGGTATTTCCGGGATTGACGAAAAGGCGGCGCGGGGGGCAAAGTGAGCGACTGCATTTTCTGCAAGATCGTTGACGGCAAGATTCCGGCAGCCAAGGTCTACGAAGACGAGGACATCATTGCCTTCAACGACATCAACCCGGCCCGTCCGGTGCATGTGCTGGTGATTCCGAAAAAGCACATCACCTCGCTGGCGACCGCCGCAGCCGAAGATGCGGCGGTGCTTGGCAAGATGCTGGCCAAGGCCAACGAAATTGCAGTAGCGCAAGGCAGCCCGGACGGTTTCCGGGTGATCATCAATACTGGACGGGTGGGGCAGCAGGAAGTGCCGCACCTGCACGCGCACATCGTGGGTGGGCCCGACCCGGTCGGCCCCATGCTCAAGCGACTCTAGGAGACACATCATGGGCAGTTTTTCCATTTGGCACTGGTTGATCGTTCTGGTCATCGTCATGCTTATCTTCGGTACCAAGAAATTGCGTAATGTCGGGCAGGACCTCGGCGGCGCCGTCAAGGGTTTTAAGGACGGCATGAAGGATGCGTCGGCCGGCGGC
>NZ_JAVHPH010000436.1:0-8851 GCF_036170495.1 Azonexus sp. | reverse complement strand
TCGCCTACGGCATCTGGGGATTTTTCCCGCTTTATTTCCGCCAGTTGTCGGCCATTTCGCCAATGGATGTACTGTCCAACCGCGCCGTCTGGGCCTTTCTCTTCGTCGCCCTTCTGCTCACCCTGCGTGGCAACTGGTGCAAGGTCCTCGCCGTTTTCCGCCGGCCGCGCCATCTCGCCATGCTGGCGCTCGCCGCACTGCTCGTCGGCAGTAACTGGCTGATGTTCCTGTGGGCCGTCGCCCACGAACAGGTCGTCGCCTCCAGCCTCGGCTACTTCCTGACACCACTGGTCAATGTCCTGCTCGGCCTCGTCGTCCTCAAGGAAAAGCTCAACCGGCTGGAATGGATCGCCGTTGGCCTGGCCATCGCCGGCCTGGCCAACGAAGTCATTTCGCTCGGCAGCCTGCCCTGGGTCTCGCTCTTCCTCGCCGCCACTTTCGGCACCTACGGCCTGGTCCGCAAACAGGTGCCGGTCGATGCGCTGTCCGGCCTGTGGCTGGAAACGCTCGCCATGCTGCCGGTGTGCGGCATCTACGCGCTGTGGATGGCGCACAGCGGGCACCTGGTTTTTGCCGCCTACGACACGTCGACCGCAGCAATGCTGGTCGGCGCCGGCATCATCACCGCCCTGCCGCTGATGGCCTTCGCCGCCGCCACCCAGCGCCTCGACCTGGCCACCGTCGGCATGCTCATGTACATCAACCCGACCATGCAGTTCGCCACCGCCATCTGGATTTTCGGCGAACCGCTGCAGATGGCACGGCTGGTCAGTTTCGGGTTGATCTGGCTCGGCCTGGGTTTCTTCAGCGTCAGCATGTGGCAGAAGTTGCACCGAAACTGAAGGGCAAAGGGGATAATTCCCTGACCGGACAACCCGAGGCACCGCATGCTCGAGAGCACCCTGATCATCCTGTTGCTGATCGCCGCCAGCGCCTTTTTCGCCACCTCGGAAATTGCCCTCGCCGCCGCCCGCAAGCTCAAGCTCCAACAACTGGCCGACGACGGCGAGGCGCGGGCCAGGCTGGCCCTGGCGCTGCAGGCGCAACCCGGCCATTTCTTCACGACCATCCAGATCGGCCTCAACGCCGTGGCCATCCTCGCCGGCATTCTCGGCGAAGGGGCCTACGCGCCGTACTTCACGACCCTGCTCGCGCCGCATTTCGCCAGCCCCGACACCGCCGGCACGCTGGCCACGGTGCTTTCCTTCCTGCTCGTCACCTCGGTTTTCATCCTGTTCGCCGACCTCGTGCCGAAGCGCATTGCCATCGTCGCCCCCGAGCGCATCGCGCTGCGCATCGCCGGGCCGATGACCCTGTGCATCCACCTGCTGTCGCCGCTGATCTGGGCCTTCAACGGCATCGCCAGCCGCATCCTGTCGGCCCTCGGCCTGCCCCAGAAGCGGCCGGACGACGTGACGGCCGAAGACATCGTCGCCCTCGCCCAGGCCGGCGCCGATGCCGGCGTGGTCGCCGAGCAGGAGCAGCAGATGATCGAGAACGTGCTCGAACTCGACACGCGGACGGCGCCGTCGTCGATGACGCCGCGCGACGGCATTGTCTGGCTCGATGTGGACGAGGAGGAGGCCAGCCTGCGCACCAAGCTGGCGACGCATCCGCATTCGAAATACCCGGTCTGTCGCGGCGACATCGATCAGCCGCTTGGCTACGTCGACGCCAAGGACCTGCTCAGCCGCATCATTGCTGGCCAGCCGCTGGCGCTCGACACGCCGCTGCTCAATCCGGCCCTGATCCTGCCCGACACGCTGACGCTGTCGGAAATCCTCGGCCACTTCCGTGCCGGCCGCGAGGATTTCGCGCTGATCATCAACGAGTACGCCCTGATCGTCGGCCTGATCACCCTCAATGACCTGACCAGCACCTTGGTCGGCGACCCGCTGATCGCCAGCGACGAAGCCCAGATCGTCCGCCGCGACGCCGATTCGTGGCTGATCGACGGCCTGACGCCGATTGGCGATGTCGAGACCGAACTCGACCTGCCGCCCTTCCCCGACGACAGCCAGTACGAAACTGGTCGCCGGTTTCATGATGGTCATGCTGCGCAGGCTGCCCAAACGCACCGATAGCGTGGTGCATGGCGGCCTCAAGTTCGAGGTCATCGACGTCGACCGCAACCGCATCGACCAACTACTCGTCACGCGGTTGCCACCTGCAATCACATGAGTGAGGGTCGGATGTTCTCCTCCCCCTTCAAGGGGGAGGCTGGGATAAGCAGAGACTTTGCCGCCGTTGTTTGGCGGCTTAGTCGGTTGCTTAGCGGCTTTATCAGGGGGATGGGTTCAATGACAGGGGGACTTCGTGTCCCGTTGGTTGCCGCATTACCCATCCCCACCCCAGCCCTCCCCTTGAAGGGGAGGGAGCGGTAAGTCAGGCAGCCGCCGCCGGCCACGTAAAACCCGCCGCCGCAGGCGATAATCGCGGGATGTCCCGTTTCCTGATCTACGCCATCGTCTTCATCGAAGGCTTCTGCTCGCTCGGCGCCGAAGTCATCGCCCTGCGCCGCCTCGTGCCGCACATCGGCAGTTCCATCGTCGTCACGGCGCCGACCATCGGCTTCTTCCTGCTCGCGCTGGCGCTCGGTTATGCCTCGGGCGCAAGGGTTTCCGGCAATTACCTCGCCATCGTCGCCCGCAATTTCCTGATCGCCGCCGCGCTGGCCGGCATCGGGCTGGCCGGCCTCAGCGTGGACTGGATGTTTGCCCACCTGCAGCCGGTGCTCATGGCCTACCTTGTCTTCATCGGCGGCGTGCTCTGCCCGCTGGCCTGGCTGCTCGGCCAGACCGTGCCGATCCTGACCAACCTCATGAAAGCCGAACGCACCGGCGAGGCGAGCGGTCTGGCGCTTTACTGGTCGACGCTCGGCTCCTTCCTCGGCTCGCTTAGCCTGTCGCTCATCGTCATGCAATGGCTCGGCGTTTCCGCCGCCGTCTTCGCCTGCGCGCTCGGGCTACTCGTCGGCGCCCTGCTGCTCGCCCGGCGCGAATTCAAATTCTGGCTTTTTTCCGGGTTGACCGTAGCAATCGCCGCCGGCTTCAACCTGCAGCACGAAGTCACCGCCGACACAGCCTACGCCGAATACATCATCGGCGCCGTCGATCTCCCCGGGCAGAAAAACCCGCGCGCCTTCTGGGTCAACAAGTCGACCGCCTCGCTGCTCGACAATTCCGAGCCGCCCAACTACACGCGCTACATCAAGCACCTGCGGCAAATCCTGCTCGACGACCTCGGCTTCACCGGCAAGGACATCCTCGTCCTCGGCGCCGGCGGCTTCACGCTGTCGCACCGCGAACCGCTCAACCGCTACACCTACGTCGATATCGACCCGGCGATCCGAGACATCGCCGAAAAGCACTTCCTGCGCGAACCGGCGCGCGGCGAATTCATTGCCGACGATGCCCGGCGTTTCGTGGCGACCAGCGAACGCCGCTTCGATGCCGTCGTCGTCGACGTCTACAGTTCGCACACCTCGATCCCGAGCCACCTCGTCACCCGCGAATTCTGGGCCGGCACCCGCCGCGTCCTCAAACCGGACGGCGTCCTGCTCGCCAACCTGCTCCTCGACGGCAAGCTCGAAAGCCCCTATGCCCGCAACCTGCTCGCCACTATCGACAGCGTTTTCGGCCGCTGCGCCGTCGACGTGCTGCACAAGGCCAAAGCGCTGGCCAACGTTGAAGTTGCTTGCTTTGCCAGCAGCCGACCGGGGGAAACGGGCATTTACGTCGACGAGAAAAACCGGGCCGATCTCGACCGGGCAAGGTAAGCCTACGAATCGCCAGTCGGCGCTGGCAGGGTCTTGGCCAGATCAAGCGGCGGCACGACAGCACGCTTGCGGACGCCATTGCCATGCCAGAAAAGCAACGCCCAGATCAACGACCCCAGGGGCAGAACCACGCCGATACCGAAGAGTCCAATCTTGACCGAGCGCCCCAAAGACGAGCGGGCCGCAAACATTATTCCGCTTGCCCGGGGCAACTGGCGAACCCAAATGGTGTAGCCGCGCACCAATGCGGCGGCATTTTTTATCATGGCGGGTAAATCCTCGTCTAATTTGAACGGGATTATCCGCACCGCTCATTGCCGGGAGATGACTGCGGCGACTCTTTCCGGCGCGCCACAATCTGGTTGCGCCCTCAAGGCGGGGACGATGGAGTATGGCTATTGGCTCAGAAAACCAAAACGACGCCGACCCCGATAAACTCCAATTAAGGTTTTAACGGTGCCATGCATGCATTATTTGAGGTCGCCTGAACTTAACCAATTGATCTAAATTGAAAATTCATGGGGAAGCTTCAGGATACGATCCCGCTTACATTAGAAATTCCCTTTGACCGCTCAACAAAAATGGCGCCTACCGCCAAGCAAGCGCCATTCAGGCCACGGGGCGTTAAACACCTTACTTCAGTGCCTCAATTCCCGCGCCGAAGTTGATGTGGAATGCCGCACCATCCAGTACAAGGGCTGGCACAGACTTTACGCCGGCGGATTCCGCTTCTTTCACACGCGATTTGTCCTTGCCGAGATGAACCACCTCGACGTCGTATTTCGCGGGATCAAGTGCGTTGGCTACATTTTGTTCGGCAGCAAGGCATACCTGGCAGCCGGCATGGTAGAAAATGGCTTTGGTCTTCATGGTTATCCTCCTCGGGTCATTCGTGCCTATGGCACAAACCCATCGTAGGAGCAAGGCGGCTCTCCAGATAGCGGGCACTTCTTGGTGCCCCGGTTACTTTTTGGTGTAACTTATGGAAATGAAAGAACAAAATATTTCTTCTCCGACAAAGCCGGCCTACGCCCAACTTGAGAACGTGGTCGGGTGTAAGTGGTCAGTATCGGTTCTACAGGCCATTACTGCGGGCATTTCCCGACCGGGCGCCCTGGAGCGCCATATCCAGGGTATTTCGACCAAGGTCTTGTCCGAGCGGCTCCGCAAACTGACCCTCTACGGTTTGCTCACCAAACATGTTTATGCCGAAGTTCCGCCCAGAACCGAGTATTCGCTGACCAAGAACGGCCAGCGACTGGTCGGAATCATCGACCAGATCAGACACCTGGATGGGGAAATCAGGAGCGCCGAACAAGGTGCTCCTGCTGACAGATAAGAAAAGAGGACTGGCGGAACAAAAGGGGAGATTTCGTTTTTCCTGTTATTTCCCGGTCGACCGCAAGGCAAACAAGCGTGACCAGTCGTCCGATCACCCCCGACGGCGCAGCGCCATGTGCATGGTGATCATCGCCGGAATCCGCTGGTCGAGATCGGAGCCTTTCTGGCAACCGAGCATGAGGTGCAGCAAGCCGCTGGTAAAGGCCCAGGTGTCGCGCGCCGTCGCTTCCGGGTCGAGACCCAGGCGCAAAGCACCCTTGTCCGCCGCCTTGCGGTAGAAGCGTTCCATCTTTTCGAGAAATTCGTAGGCCGGGCGGCCGGCCTCTTCCTGGACGGCGGCGAATTCATCGACGTATTCGCAGCGTGAAATCATGATTTCGAAGACTTCGCGCACCACCGGGCAGTCGTCGAGCACACGGAAAAATTCTTTCAGCGAGGCTTCGATGGCATCGAGCGGGTTGGCGTAGGCTTCAGAGAACAGCAGGGAGTCGGTGCGCTCGACCATCGGCGCGAAAACATCCTCGCGCATGGCGAAAAACAGCTCAGCCTTATCCTTGAAATGCCAGTAGATCGCACCGCGGGTAACGCCGGCCTCCTTGGCAATTTTCTCCAGCGTCGACCGGCTGACACCGCACTGGTGAAACACCGTGCGCGCCGATTCGATGATGTCCTGACGGGTTTTTTCCGCGTCTTCCTTGGTTTTTCTGACCACTTTGTTCTCTCCCTGCCTGGCAACTTTCTGGCTTGGCCGTTGCCAATGTAAAGCCATCAACTTCGACACCGAAAATATTTTACATACATTCGTGTTTGTATATAATAGCCCAAACTTTTCTAAAATTGGAGTCTTTCCCCATGATTTCCGGAAATCTGCTGCGGCGTACGACGCTTTCGACTCTTCTCGGTGCAACGGTTCTCGGCACCGCCCTGCTCACCGGCTGCTCGGACAACAAGCCGGCCGGCGGCCCGCCAATGGGGCCGATGCCGGTCACCGTGCTGGAAGTTCAGCCGCAGAAGTTGCCCAATTCCGTCGAGGTCATGGCGCAAACCGAAGGTGCCCGCGAAACCGAAGTTCGCGCCCGCGTCGCCGGCATTCTGGTCAAGCGCCTCTATCAGGAAGGCGAGACGGTCAAGGCCGGCCAGCCGCTGTTCCAGATCGACCGTTCGAGCTACGAAATCGCCCTGGCCGAAGCCAAGGCCAAGGCCGAGCAGACCAGCCGCGAAATGCATCGCCTGAAGAGCCTGATCGAGGCCAAGGCGATCAGCCAGAAGGAATACGACGATGCTTCTTCGGCCAACGCCATCGCCCAGGCTGCGCTGCGCCAGGCCGAGCTGAATCTGTCGTGGACGACCGTCACCGCACCGGTTTCCGGCACCACCGGCCGCGCCGCCAAATCCGAGGGCAACCTGATCACCGCCGGGGCCGACAGCCTGCTCACCTCGATTTACCAGAGCAACCCGATCTGGGTCCGGTTCAGCCTCGGCGACAGCGATCTGGCGAAACTGGCCGGCGGTCGCGTGACCAACAAGAATGTCAGCGGGGTCGAGCTGATCCTGGCCGACGGCACGGTCTATCCGAAGACCGGCAAGCTCAATTTCCTGGCCAGCAACATCGACACCACGCTCGGTACCCAGGCCCTGCGCGCCGAGTTCGACAACCACGACAACCAGTTGCTGCCCGGCCAGTTCGTCCGCATCCGCCTGCTCACCGGCGAGCGCGACGGTGTTTTCCTGGTGCCACAGTCGGCCGTCGTGCAGACCGAGCAAGGCCCGCTCGTCATGCTCGCCGGCGAAGGCGACAAGGTCGCCCCGCGTCCGGTGCAGGCTGGCGAATGGCGCGGCAAGGACTGGGTCATCCTTGGCGGCCTGAAGGCGGGAGACAAGGTCATCATCGACAATCTAATCAAGCTGCGCCCCGGTGCGCCGGTCGCCCCGCATGGCCCGGGCGAAAAACCAGGGGCACCGGCTCCGGCCAAGGACGGCGCCGCCGCTCCGGCGAAGGACGCTGCACCGGCCCCGGCCAAGCAGGGTTAAGGAGCAGCCATGTCCAAATTCTTCATCAACCGGCCGATCTTTGCGTCGGTCATCTCGATCATCATCGTCATTGCCGGCCTGGTCGCCTCGCGCGTGCTGCCCATCGCGCAGTATCCGGAAATCGCGCCGCCGACCGTGCTGATCACCGCCACCTATCCGGGCGCCTCGGCCGAAACGCTGGCCAAGACCGTCGCCGCGCCGATCGAGGAGCAGTTGAACGGCGTCGAGAACATGCTGTACTTCAATTCCTCGGCGACGGCCAACGGCACGGTGACCATCACCGCCACCTTCGAGGTCGGCACCAACGCCGACCTCGCCGCGGTCAACGTCAACAACCGGGTCAAGGCCGCCGAGGCGCGCCTGCCAGCCGCCGTGCGGACCAACGGGGTGATCGTCCAGAAGCGTTCGAACGACATCCTGAATGTCGTCGCGCTGAAGTCGGAAGGTGGCAAGTACAGCACGCTATTCCTGTCCAACTACGCCAGCCTGAACATTGCCGACGAACTGAAGCGGATCAAGGGCGTCGGTGACGTGACCATTTTCGGCGCCCAGGACTATTCGATGCGCATCTGGCTGAAGCCGGACCGCATGGCCCAGCTCGGCGTGACGACCAGCGAGATCGCCGCCGCTATCGCCGCCCAGAACGCCCAGAACGCGGCCGGCAAGATCGGCCAGGAACCGGCGCCAGATGACCAGCAGCTGGTCTATACGGTGACCGCCAAGGGGCGCCTGCTCAGCGAGGAGGAGTTCGGCAACATCGTCATCCGCGCCAGCGGCCCGGGCGGCCTGTTGCGCCTCGGGGACATCGCCCGCATCGAGCTCGGCGCCTACAACTACGACCAACGCGTGACGCTCGATGGCCAGCCGACCATCGCCATGGGCATCTTCCTGCAGACCGGCGCCAACGCGCTGGACACGGCCGCGTCCATCCGCAGCAAGATGGACGAACTGAAGCTGCGCTTCCCGGCCGGCATGGACTACGTCATTCCCTACGATACGACGCACTTTGTCTCGGCCTCGATCAAGGAAGTCGTCAAGACGCTGGCCGAGGCGATGCTGCTCGTCCTCGCCGTCGTCTTTATCTTCCTACAGAGCTGGCGCGCCACGCTGATCCCGATGATCGCCGTGCCGATCTCGCTGATCGGCTCCTTCGCCGGCCTCTGGCTGTTCGGCTTCTCGATCAACATGCTGACGCTGTTCGCCATGGTCCTGGCCATCGGCATCGTCGTCGACGACGCCATCGTCGTGCTGGAAAACGTCGAGCGCCTGATGGCCGAGGAAAAGCTGTCGCCCAAGGACGCGGCGATCAAGGCCATGAAGCAGGTGACCGGGGCGCTGATCGCCATCGTCCTGGTCCTGGTCTCGGTATTCATTCCAGTCGCCTTCCTCGGCGGCATCGCCGGCCAGTTGTACAAGCAGTTCGCAGTGACCGTCGCCGTTGCCGTCGTGCTCTCCGGCGTCGTCGCGCTGACCCTGACGCCGGCGCTGTGCGCCTTGCTGTTGAAGGCCCAGCACACCGAGAACAAGCTGTTCCGTCCCTTTAATCGACTGTTCGAGCGCTTTACCCGCTCCTACGTCAGCACGGTCAGCCTGACACTGAAGCACGGCATCATCGGCGCGATCATTTTCGTGCTGGTCGCCGCGTCGACCGTCGCCTACTTCCGCGTCATCCCCGGCGGTTTCGTGCCGGCCGAAGACCAG
>NZ_JAVHPH010000435.1:0-1715 GCF_036170495.1 Azonexus sp. | reverse complement strand
CTGTGGCATGACCGGCGCCAGGCTGCCGCGCGAGCAGCGGCGCAGATTGCCCTTGCCGTCTTCGAGAATGGCGTCGTCGCCCTTGGTCGCCAGGCGAATATCGCCGCTGCGATAAAGCGCGCCGGAAGCGGCCGGCACTTGCGGCAGAACGACGGCGTCGTCGGCGAAATGCAGGGTGGCCTGCGGTCGACCGGAAATATCGGCCGAAAATGAAATGTCGAAACGGCTGTTGTTGTCGCAAGTGTAGGCGAGGCGTTCGTCGCCGGCGACGGCGCCGAGCGGGATAAGCAACGCCAGCGCCAGCAGGGGGCGGAGGTTCATGGGTTTTCCGGTTTGGGGAGAGGGATCCAGGCCCCGTCGATGAGGCCTTCGATGGGCTGGAAGGCCGATTTGTAGGCCATCTTGCGACTTTCGGCAATCCAGTAGCCGAGGTACAGGTAGGGCAGGCCGAGGGCGCGGCACTGGGCGACCTGCCAGAGGATGTTGTAGGTGCCGAAGCTGGCCTGCGGAACGTCCGGCTCGTAAAAGGTGTAGACCGACGACAGACCATCGTCGAGGACATCGATCACGCTCACCATGCGCATGCTGCCGTTTTCGGAGAACTCGATGAGCCGCGTGTCGACGCGGCTTTGCAGCAGGAACTGGGCGTACTGGTCGTGGCTGTCCTCGTCCATCCCGCCGCCCGGGTGGCGGGCCTGCTGGTAGCGCTTGTAAAGCGCGTAATGCGCGTCGTAATAGAGCAGCGGCAATTCGCGGGCGCGCAGGTTGGCGTGGTGCTTCAAGGCCCGGCGCTGGCTGCGGCTGGGCTGCAGTTCGGTAACCGGCAGACGGACCGGGACGCAGGCCTGGCAGTGGTCGCAATGCGGCCGGTAGGTAAACACGCCGCTACGCCGGAACCCGTTGCGAACCAGCGCGCTATAGATCTCGCTGTCGATCAGGTGGGCCGGCGTCGCCACCTGCGAACGCGCCTCGCGGTCGGCCAGGTAGCTGCACGGATAGGGCGAGGTGGCGTAGTACTGGAGCAGCGAGAAGGGCAGTTCGGCGTCGTCGGGCTGGGCCATGGCTTACCACGCGAGAACGAGTGGGTCGGCCGACCAGCGGTCGCGCGACGAGGCGGCTACGGTCAACGCCGATAATCGGGTCAAAAAGGCGTCGCGCGGAATTTCGCGGCCGCCGAGCGAGGCGAGGTGGTCGGTGTGCATCTGACAATCAATCATGGCGAATTGCTTGGCCAAAAGGTAACGCACGAGGTGGGCAAAAGCGACCTTCGAGGCATCGGTGCGCTGGGCGAACATCGATTCGCCGTAAAACATCCGACCGATGGCCAGCCCGTACAGGCCGCCGACCAGCGTGTCGCCAACGTAGCTTTCGACCGAATGCGCCCAGCCGAGTTCATGCAGGCGGCAGTAGGCCTCCTTCATTTCGGGCGTGATCCAGGTGCCGTCCTGGCCGTCCCGCGGCGTTGTGGCGCAGGCATCCATGACGCCGGGGAAATCGGTGTCGAAGCGCACCGCGAATTTGCCGGCACGCAGCGTTTTCTTCAGCGAACGGGTCAGCCGGAACTCTTCGGGAAAAAGCACCATGCGCGGATCGGGCGCATACCAGAGCGGCAGACCATCGACCGTTCCCCACGGGAAAATGCCCTGCCGATAGGCTTCCAGTATGCGGTCCGGCTGCAGCCCCCCGCCGACGGCGAGCAACCCACCCATCTCTTC
>NZ_JAVHPH010000434.1:0-1717 GCF_036170495.1 Azonexus sp. | reverse complement strand
TGCGCGCGCTGTCTTCGGCCAGGGCATGCAGCGGCGCACCAAAACGGCGGGCGATGTGGATGGCGACGGCCATGCCGAGGGCGAGGGCAGAGAGGGTAATGAGGGCGAGCAGCAGCAGATCATGGCGGGAAATCGGGACGAAATCGGTTTCCGGAGCCACGACGCCGAGCAGGATGCCGCTGGCGTTGCCCATGAGCGGTCGGAAGAGGCTGACCCAGCGCCCGTCGGGACGATCGAAGTCGAGAACGTCATGGGCCGCCGCCGGCTGCTCCTGCCAGTGGCGGAAAGCCTCGGCGAATTCCGGCAGTTCGAGCTCTTCGGCGGTCTTGAGCAGGGTCTGGCTAATCGTCTGCCTGTCGTTGAAACGAGCATCGCGCGGCGGTGCGATGAGCTTGCCTTCCTTGAGGAAAAGCGCGGCCTTGCCACGCTCGCCAACGGTCATCCGGGTGGTGAATTCGGCGATGTCGATGAGCCGCACGTCGTGGGCAATGACGTAGGTCGAGCCATCGCTCGCCGTCCACCGCATGGCGGCCGTGATGCCAGGCTCCTTGGTGGTAAAGAAGATGTACGGCTCGGTCCAGTGCACCGCTTGCGAATCGGTCAGCGCCATGGCGCCCTTGAACCACGGGCGTTGACGGGCGTCGTAGTTGCGTTCGCGCAGGTCGACGTTTTCGATCTGGCGGTTCTTGTCCCAGGTGATCCAGTAGGTCTGGTTGCCCCACTCGGCGGGATTGCTGATACGGTTGACCCACCGCCCGTCGTCGGTCATCAGGAGGAGGATTTCTCGGCCCGATTCGTGAGCGAAAATGACTGAGCTGATTTCGCCGTGATGGGCGATGATGGGGAAAAAGAATTCGTTGAAACGGAGCAGTTGGGCCTGGTCGAGGTCGTTGTTGACGCCCCAGCCGTGGCTGCTGCGCAGGGTCACTTCGACCGTTTTGAAAAGGCGCGTGACGCGGGCTTCGAGCTGTTCAGCGGCGAGCCGCATCTGGGATTCGGCCAGCCGGTCGACGGTCGGCCGACCGATCAGCTGATACTGGGCGAAGGCGAAGACGGCGACAGACAGCAGGATAAGCAGGCCGATACGCAGTACCAGACTGTTGGCGAACCCCGGTTTGGTGAAGAAACCGTCCCGCAGCATTCTTCCTCCTCTGTGCGAATGCCTACGCTGTCTTGTCGAATTTTTCTTTTTGTTCCTGTCGCAATGTTACGAGATAGTCGTACCGGGCGTATACATGTCAACCGAATGATTTCTAGGGTACGACGGTGATCTCCGGCGGTTGGCCGATGAATTCGAGGCGCTGACGTAGCGCTTCGGTGAGGAAAACCCGGTTGTCACGGTCGACCCGTAAAACGAGGCCGATTTCCATTTGGCGCGCCATCTCGCGCCAGGCCGGGCCGGCGATAAAAATCGGCTTGGAACTGGCGTCGGACAAGGTGCCGGCGCGTGGACCGGCCGGGATGAGTACGGTGACGGCCTGCGTGTGGTCGGCCGGGTAGCCACGGCGCGGGTCGAGCAGGTGGGCGTAGCGCCGGCCATCGACTTCGAAGTAGCGCTGGTAGTCGCCCGAGGTGCCGATCGCTTCGCCGTCGGCCAGGGTGACGGTGGCCAGCGGCCCGGGCTGGCGCGGGTGCTGGATGCCGACGCGCCACGGCTTGCCCTGCTTGCTGCCGAGCGCCATGACGTTGCCGCCAATGTTGATCAGCGCGTTGGTGA
>NZ_JAVHPH010000433.1:0-8887 GCF_036170495.1 Azonexus sp. | reverse complement strand
TCCCGAGAATAGTGCTGCGCATCCTGGGCATTCCGCGAAATATGATCGATGCCCACCGTCATCTCCTCAACGGCCGCCGCCATGCTTGAGGCAGCGTCGCTTTGTGCCGCCGTGCCGGCCGAAATCTGCTGGCTCGACGCAGCCAACTGTTCCGCAGCCGAATTGAGCTTCCGGACATCACCCTGAACACCGCCGAGCAAGGCCCGGAAAGCCGCCGCCATCCCGTTGAAATCCTTGCCGGCAGCATGCAATTCGTCGGCCCCATGGGAATCGAACTCGGTCGTCAGGTCGCCATCAGCCAGTCGGCGCGCGCCCTGCGAAAAGTCGCCGACGCTGTTGATGACCGAATAGTAGGTACCAACCCCCAGATAGCCAACGAGCAGGACGACGAGTACCGACAAGCCAAGTTCAAGAAACAGGAGCCGACTGGACTCGTCGATACGGCGCTGCAATTGCTTCTCGAATTGCGGGATCAGCGTATCGAACATGACCTTGTAGCCGACGTCGATCAATTGGGTGGTCATGGCGAAATAGTCTTGCGGCGAAGTGGTGAATTTCTCGCCCAGAATATCGTCACGAAGCAGCGCGAATACCCGTTCGGCGCCATCCGTAAATTCTTTTGCCGGCCCCGAAATCGATGCCCCGAGTTCAGGCACGATACGAACCACCTTGTCCAGGTTGGCATTCTGGGCACGTAGCGTACCGTTCATCTGGGCAATCTGCGAAGCAATGTCGATACGCATCTGCGGCGACAATTCCTTCTTCGCCAGCACCCCGGTGCCCCGCGCCCGCGTGATCCCCATCGGCTCCAGCATGGCCGGCATTTTGGTTACGATGGAATCCATGAAGTAGTACGTATCCATGGCCGGATCGAGCGTCAATTGGCTCTCGTCGGCAATGTCGACCATCAGTTGCAGGGCTGTCGCAATCATTGCCGAGTGACGTTTGATGTTCTCGGGCGGGGTCCAGGTCAGGCCCTGCCCCTGGATGGCGCTCCAATCCTGGCGAATGGATTTCCAGGTCGGACGCTCACGCAAGGTCGGCGACAGGCCGGCGTCGGTCGCCGCGACAAAATCCGCCACTTCCTTTTCCTTGGCCGCCCGTTTTTCCTTCATCGCCTCGTTACCGTTCAAGACGCCGGAAGACAGGCCGCGGTGCTGTTGCATGACCTGCACCATCCGGTTGAGCGGCTTGAGCATTTGGAGGCCAGCCATTTCCTGTCGGGCATTGTCAATATCCCGGTTCAGTGAAGAAAAAACCGAATAGAGCAGGACGACCAAAACAAGAAAAACAGCCGACCCGAGCAACAAGAACTTGCTGGTGTAGCGAAGCCGGTTCATCAAGGCCACAGCCGGGGAAAAGAGCGCCTGCATTTGGTATCTCCTCAATGTCGCGCCGCTGGCGACAGGCAAAATGTTAAATCAAACAGATCGCCATGGTTTTATCACTTATCAAATTCTTAACAAAGAATGCCGTCATCAAGATGCATGACGCGATCGGCCTTTGCCGCCAGCCGCTGATCGTGCGTCACGACGATCAGGCTGGCTTGCTGCTCGCGGACCCGATCGATGAGCAGGCCGAAGACGACGGACGCGGTATGACTGTCGAGATTGCCGGTTGGTTCATCGGCCAGCAAACAGGACGGATCGCTGACCAGCGCCCGGGCGATGGCGGCGCGCTGGCGCTCGCCACCGGAGAGTTCACCGGGGCGATGCTCGACCCGATGGCCGAGGCCGACGGCGGTCAATATCACGCCGGCCTTGGCTAGCGCTTCAGCGCGTTCCATGCGACGAATCAGCAGCGGCATGGCGACGTTTTCCAGGGCCGAGAACTCGGCCAGCAGATGGTGGAACTGATAGACGAAACCGAGATGCCGGTTGCGCCAATCCCCACGGTCAACCTCGCCCAGGGCCGAAAAATCGCGGCCCATGAGCGTGACGTCACCCGCCGTTGGCGTATCCAGCCCGCCCAGCAGGTGCAGCAGGGTGCTCTTGCCGGAGCCGGAAGCACCGACCACGGCGACCGTTTCGCCGGGATTGACCTGCAGATCGATGCCGGACAGAACCGGCACTTCAAGGCCGCCGCCACGAAATACCTTGGACAGCCCGCGGGCGATCAGAATGGGTTCACTCATAGCGCAGGGCCTCCGCCGGATTGACGCGGGAAGCCCGCCAACTGGGGTAAAGCGTCGCCAGCAAGGCGAGCACGAAGGCAATCAAGGTGACGCCCCAGACATCGCCCCATTGCAGCTCGGAAGGCAGGTCGGAAATGTAATAGACCTCCTTCGAGAGGAAATGCACGCCAAGTATTTGCTCAATGAAGGGCACGACGACATCGATATTGAGCGCCAGCAGCACACCGCCGACGATGCCCAGGCCGAGCCCGATGAAGCCGACCAGCGCGCCCTGCACGACGAACACCGCCATGATCGACAGTGGCCGCGCCCCGAGCGTGCGCAGAATGGCGATGTCGGCCTGCTTGTCGGTGACCGCCATGACCAGCGTCGACACGAGGTTGAACGCCGCCACGGCAACGATCAGCGAGAGGATGATGAACATCATGTTTTTCTCGATCGCCACGGCGCGGAAGAAATTGGCGTGGCTCTTCGTCCAGTCGCTCAGGTAAGCGTCGGCGTCGATGTAGCGGACCAGTTCGCGGGCGATGCGCGGTGCCTGGAAGAGATCGTCGACCTTGAGCCGCACGCCGGTCACCCGGTCGTCCATCTGGTAAAGCTTCTGCGCGTCTTCGAGATTGATCAGGGCCAACCCGGAGTCGTACTCGAACATGCCAACCTCGAAGATGCCGACCACCTTGAACGACTTCAGCCGCGGCATGACGCCGGCCGGCGTCACCGTCCCTTGCGGTGCGATCAGCGTGACCTTGTCGCCGGTGAATACGCGCAACGAACGGGCCAGATCTGAACCGAGCACGACACCGAATTCGCCGGGCCGCAGATCGTCGAGGCTGCCGCTCTGGATGGTCTTGCGGAAATCGGCGACGCGGTCTTCCTGCTCGGGCAGGATGCCGCGCACGATGGTGCCCTTGACCGTGCCATCGACGCTGAACATCCCCTGCGATTGAACGAAGGGCGCGCTGGCCCGGACTTCAGGGTGCTTGGCAGCCTGCTCGGCGACCAGTTGCCAGTTCGGCAACTCGCCGTTGATGCCGGTGATCTGGATGTGCGAGGCGACGCCGAGAATGCGCGTCCGCAATTCCTTCTGGAAGCCGTTCATGACCGACAGCACCACGATCAGCGCCGCAACGCCGAGGCCGATGCCGAGCATCGAAATCAGGGAAATGAATGAAATGAAGTGATTGCGTTTCTTGGCGCGCGTGTAGCGCAGGCCGATCAACAGTTCGTAAGGCAATGCCATGCGGGTAACACCGGGCGGGGAAAGTCGCTATGGTACACTTTTTGCCCGCTGACCCCTTGCCTGCTGCCCGTGCGCCTCACTCTGCTTGTCCCCGAACTGATCTGGCCCGAACCGAATGACCAACTGACCCTCGGGAAACTGGCGCCCCCCGGCTTCGAATGGCTGACCGCTCACGCCGAATTTTCCCGCCTTCCACGCCGGGCTTTCGAGCACGCGCTGGCCGACCACTTCGGCCTGACCGACGCGCCTTTTGGCGCCCTCCGGCTGCTCGGCGAAACGGGAAAGAAACAGGTCGATGACGGCCACTGGCTGTGCGCCGACCCGGTGCATCTGCGCTTCCACCACGAACGCATCGTCCTCGCCGATGCCGGCGCCTTTGACCTCGAACTGGAAGAGGCACACGCCATCACGGCATCGCTGAATTCAGAATTCGCCGACATCGGGCGCTTTCATGTCGCCACCGCCCGGCGCTGGTATCTGCAACTGAATGCCACGGTCAACGAGAAATTTGCCCCGATTTCAACCATTGCCGGCCGCCGGCTCGATAGTGACCTGACCGACAAGAACGGCCCGCTCAACCGCTGGCTCAACGAAGTGCAGATGTTCCTGCACGGCCATCCGGTCAACGAGCGCCGCCAGGCCGAAGGCAAACCGGCCGTCAACAGCGTCTGGCTGTGGGGTGGCGGGCCGCTGGCCGACGTGCCGGCGCCGCAGTTTTCCGCCGTGTGCAGCGACAACCCGCTGGCTACCGGCCTGGCGCTCGCCGCCGGCATCGAGGCGCCGCCCTGCCCGGCCAGCCTGAGCGCCCTGCTCGCCGACTCGGCGCCCAACGACAACCCGCTGGTCCTGCTCGACACCTTGCTGCCACCGGTTCTCTACGAAAACAGCGAAGACTGGCGTAACGCCTTCGCCGCGCTCGAACGCGACTGGTTCGTCCCGCTGCGCGCCGCACTCGGCGGCAAGGTCGAAAGCCTGAATATTGTCGCCCCGACCATCTACGGCCAGCTGACCTGGACGCTGTACGGCAAGGACCGCTGGAAATTCTGGCGCAAGGCCCGCCCGCTGCAGACCATCGCCAAGGATTTGGCCGACACTCCGGCCGAAGGAACGCCCCCGTGACCAACATCACCACTCGCAGCGCACCGCAACGCGTCGTCTGGCAACTCGAACAACAGGGCCTGCACCCGCTGCTCGCCCGGCTCTACGCCGCGCGCGGCATCAAGGACAAGTCCGAGCTCGACTACGAACTGAAGTCGCTGATCCCGCCGACCGCGCTGACCAACGCCACTGCCGCCGCCCACCTGCTGGCCGACGCCATCGAGGCTGAAGCCAAGATGCTGATCATCGGCGACTACGACTGCGACGGCGCCACCGCCACCGCCGTCGGTATGCGCGCCTTGAAGTCGCTCGGCGCCGATGTCGATTTCCTGCTGCCTGACCGTTTCAAGCTCGGCTACGGTCTATCTCCGGAAATCGTCGATGTCGCCGCCGAGCAATCGCCCGACCTCATCATCACCGTCGACAACGGCATCGCCTCGCTCGAAGGCGTCGCCCGCGCCCTGCAGCACGGCATCGCCACACTGATCACCGACCACCATCTGCCGGCCGAAACGCTCCCGGCCGCCGATTGCATCGTCAATCCCAACCAGCCCGGCTGCGACTTCCCGTCCAAATGCATCGCCGGCGTCGGTGTCATGTTCTACGTCATGCTCGCCCTGCGCGCCGAACTGCGCGAACGCGGTTATTTTGCCGAACGCCCGGAACCGAATTTCGCCAGCCTGCTCGACCTCGTCGCGCTGGGTACCGTCGCCGACGTCGTCAAGCTCGACCGCAACAACCGCATCCTCGTCAGCCAAGGCTTGAAGCGCATGCGCGCCGGCCAGATGCAGGCCGGCATCGCTGCCCTGTTCAAAGCCGCCGGCCGCGACCCGAAAAAGGCCACGGCGATGGACCTCGGCTTCATCCTCGGCCCGCGTCTCAACGCCGCCGGCCGCCTTGCCGACATGCGCCTCGGCGTCGAATGCCTGCTCACCGATGACGCCAGCCGCGCCCTGCAAATCGCCCAGGAACTCGACACCCTGAACCGCGAGCGTCGCGAAATCGAATCCGGCATGCAGGAACAGGCGCTGATTCTGCTCGAATCGCTCGACGCCAACGACGCCACCCCGGGTATCGCGCTCTTTGACGAAAGCTGGCACGAAGGCGTCGTCGGCATCCTCGCCTCGCGCATCAAGGACAAACTGCACCGCCCGGTCTTCGCCTTCGCCCCCGGCGAAGGCGGCATCGTCAAAGGCTCTGGCCGCTCGATCCCCGGCCTGCACCTGCGCGACGCCCTCGACCTCGTCGCCAAACGCGCCCCCGGCCTGCTCATCCGCTTCGGCGGCCACGCCATGGCGGCCGGTGCCACGGTCAACGCGGAAAACTTCGAAAAATTCAAATCCCTGTTCGCCGAAGTCGCCGGCGAATTGCTCGCCCCGGCCGACCTGACTCGCACACTGGAAACCGACGGCAAGCTCGAAGGCAGCTACATTTCCCTAGCCACCGCCCGCCTGCTGGAAAACGAAATCTGGGGCCAGGGCTTCCCGGTGCCGCTGTTCATGGACGAATTCGAGGTCGAACAGCAACGCGTACTCAAGGAAAAACACCTCAAGCTGCGCCTGCGCAAAGGCGACACCCGCATCGACGCCATCCAGTTCAATTTCAGCACCCAGCCCGGCAACCGCACCCGCGTCGCCTATCGGCTGTCCATCAACGAATACATGGGCGTCGAAAGCCCGCAGTTGATGGTTGAGCATCTGGAATAGCCCTGTTCAGAATCGATGGAGCCATTCCTACGGTCAACCGGAAAAAATGGCCAAAAATCAAATTGCCATAAATTTCGCCCAATCGGCGAAGCGAGGCGCGAGCAGTTCGACCGCGCGCCGCAGCAGATCTTCATCAGCGATGGGTTTGCAATCGGCAGAATACCTGCCAACCACCACTAATACAGCTTCCGCATTCCGCGAATGAGTACTCCGTAGCGGCTCCGGTCATCCATTGCTGTAGCAAATTAACGGCAAGTAACAATGTCTCATAATTGGGTGTCGAATTACTTTACACCGGGATATAAAATCAATAACAAAAAACCACCAACTTACTGATTAATATAAATTTATTAACAACCGGCACACCTATTGCTAGAACACATTTGCCTTACAGATTTAACCGCTGAAGCTGTCCCGCGTATCAAAACAAGAGTGAAGTCAATTTAGTCTCACCACCCAACAAAACAAAGGAGCAAAAATGTCAAAAATGAAAATGTCTGCCCTAGGTGCGGCTGTCGCTGCAGCACTGACTTTCGGTGTCGCTAGCAACGCTCTCGCCCACGGCGTATCGATCGGCTATGAAAACGCCGGCCCTGGTTCCGTCAATATTTGGCTGGGTACATATAATCATGGCACCCCTACAAACGAAGGTAGCCTAACGCTGACAGGCGTCTTGGGAACCTTGTTTGGACCTGTAAACACGGCGTTTACCCTATTAACCACGAGTAAGCCACTGGGACTCGTTGACGGTACGTCAAACTTTTATACGCCTGACATCAACATAGGTGGAAGTGCGCCACTGTCCGGATCAGAAGCCGGATTCAATGCTGCATGCCCCGCCTGTGGCCCTGTTGATCATTGGCAAGGTGTAACCTTCGCGGGACTAACGGAAGGTGATTATCAATTTACCTGGGTACCCGATCCCAATCCAAGCGCAGAGTGGTCTCCGATAAACACCAATATGGAAGGTATTTTCCACTTGGGCAGGGAAATCGTGGATGGAAATAATGTTCCCGAACCTGAAACCTTGGCACTAATGGGATTGGCGTTAGTTGGGCTAGGTTTCTCCAGGCGTCGCAAGGCCTGATCAGACTCTGGATTTGTCACGCAGACAACGACGGCAGCTACCAAAGCTGCCGTCGCTTTATCCGACGCTCAATAACGCACCCCGTCCGGTGGCACAAACGAATTGAGCACATGCAGATAAGAAGCCCGTGCGAAGGTGCTCGGGTTCGGGGAATTCAGCTGGCTCATCGAGCCTTTCATTTGCCCAACCGAGGTGTATTCGCGCTCGCGCAGCCAGTCGGTCATGCCTTGCAGGACTTCGCTTAGGGCTTCCGGGCCGCGTTTGAGCAGGGCGCTGGCCATGTGCACGACGTCGGCACCGGCGAGCAGCATTTTTAGGGCGTCTTCTGCCGTGTGTACGCCGCCGGTAGCGGCCAGCGATAACTTCGTGCTACCGCGCAGGATGGCGATCCAGCGCATGGCGAGGAGCGTATCGGCTGAGGACGACAGTTGTACGCGATCGACGACGCTCAGGGTTTCCAGATCGATGTCGGGCTGGAAGAAGCGGTTGAATAGCGAGACCCCGGCCGCCCCGGCCGCTTCGGCCTGATGGACAAAATGCGGCAGCGATGAGAAGAACGGCGACAGCTTCATGCCGACCGGAATGCTCACCGCGGCCTTGAGTTCCTGCAGCAGCGAAATGTGGTGATCTTCGATCGCTTCGCCAGACACTCTGGGATCGCTCGGCATGTACCAGGCGTTGAGCTCAAGCGCGTCGGCGCCGGCGGATTCGAGTTCCTTGCCCAGTTCGACCCAGCCGTTGAGCGTTGAGCCGTTGAGACTGGCGACGACGGGGATGGACAGCCGCGACTTGAGGCGCAGGATTTTTTCGAGATAGCTGTCTAGCCGGCTCTGGTAGTCGTGACCGAAAGGCAGGTGGCCGGCCGATTCGCCGAAGGTGTCCGGATGGACCAGGAAGCGGTCGATCATCCGTTCGTCGTGGCGGACGTCTTCCTCGAACAGCGAATGCATGACGATGGCCGCGGCGCCGGCATCTTCGAGGTGGAGCACGGCGTCGAGGTCGCGGCTGAGCGGGCTCGACGAGGGGACCAGCGGGTTTTTGAGGTGCAGTCCGAGGTAGGTCGTGGACAGATCAGGCATTGGGTTCTTCCTTCTTGTCTGCGGCCGCCTGGGCCTTTTCATCGATGGCGGCTTCGGGCAGGACCATTTCCGAGAGTTCGACATATTCCTGGTGGCGCAGGCGGGCGTCTTTGCCGGCTTGCGCCATGAAGTAGGCGGAAGCATCCGGCTTCAGCCGTTCGAGGATGGTAAAGCGCGCTTCGTTGCCGGCGAAATCACTGAACGGGATGCTTGGTGCGGCGCTATCGACCGACAACGGATTCTTGCCCTGGCTGCGCAGGCGCGGGTCATAGCGGAGCAGCGGCCAGTGCCCGGCCTTGACCGCCAGATCCTGTTGGCGAAGGTTGTTCGAGAGATCGACGCCATGCGCGATGCACGGGCTGTAGGCAATGATGATCGAGACGCCGGGATAGCTTTCGGCTTCGAGAAAAGCCTTGAGCGTATGGACATCCTTGGCGCCGTAGGCAACCTGGGCGACATAGACGTTTTCGTAATCCATGGCGATACGGGCCAGATCCTTCTTGCGGTTGGGCTGGCCGCCGGCTGCGAACTTGGCGACGGCGC
>NZ_JAVHPH010000432.1:0-8900 GCF_036170495.1 Azonexus sp. | reverse complement strand
GGTGCGTCGCTGTGGGTGGGCGCCGGTCGGACGCCGGTGCAGTACAAGCAGGCGGCCAAATTCGTCAGCTTCATGCTGTCGCCGGAAATGCAGATGGAAATGGTCCGCCTCTACGGCGGCTTGCCGATGACCTCGGCGGCCCGTGTCGCGGCGCGCAGCAAGCTGCTCAAGGATGACGACAAGACACTGGAAATCGCCTACGCCTCGCTCAAAGGCAATGGTAGCAAGCCGGCTGTGCGGGTCGCCAACATCGATGCGGTGCGCCTCATTGCCAACGAGGAAATGGAAGCCGTTTGGGACGATAAGAAGCCGGCCAAGGCGGCGCTCGATACCTCGGTCAGTCGCGGCAATTCGCTGCTCGGTGCCAAGCCGCTGTTGAAGAAGGCGCAGCCCTTCTGATGGATTTGCCGCTGCCGCGCTGGTTTGCCCATCGCGGCGGCGGGGCGCTGGCGCCGGAAAATACCCTGGCCGGACTCCGGCTGGCGGCAGACCGGGGGCTGGCGGCCGTCGAGTTCGATGTCATGTTGTCCGGCGACGGCACGCCCGTGCTCATCCACGACGAAACGCTGGAGCGAACGACGAACGGCCATGGCCGGGTCGGTCAGACGCCTGATGCGCGGCTCTTCGCGCTCGATGCCGGGAATGGTGAGCGGATTCCCCGTTATGCCGAAGCGGTAGCGGCGTGCCGCGAATACGGCCTGCTGGCCAATGTCGAAATCAAGCCGGCAGCCGGCTTCGAGCGCCAGACGGCGGAAACGGTGGCCGGTCTGAGCGCCGAGCTTTGGCAGGGCGCCAGGGTGCCGCCACTGTTCTCGTCGTTCTCGCTGGTCGCACTGGAAATTGCCCGCGATCGGGCGCCGCAGATACCGCGTGGCGTGCTCTTCGAGCGGGTGCCGGCCGACTGGCTGGCAACGGTGCGGCGCTTGCAGGCGGTTACTCTGCATTGTGCGGCGGCGCATTTGAGCGATGAAGTCCTGGCTGAGGCGCAGGCCAATGGCATTCCGGTGCTGTGCTACACGGTCAACACGGAAAAAGCCGCCAAATCGTTGTTCGGACGTGGCGTCAGCGCCGTCTTTACCGATCGCCTCGATCTTGTTTCCGGCGAAACAAGTGCTTACAAAGGCTTGCATTTGGGCGGCTGATTTTTACCCCGTTTTACCTTCTAATGGCGTTCAGGGAGTTCGCCCTAATCACCAGGAGATAAACATGAAAATCGTCAAGACCGTCGCTGTTCTTTCCCTTGTTCTGCCCGCCCTGGCCTTCGCCCAGGCCAACACGCCGCGCGTCGATCAGCGCCAGGCCAATCAGGAACAACGCATCGACCAGGGCGTCGCCTCCGGCAGCCTGACCCAGCGTGAAGCCAATCGCCTCGAACGCGGTCAGCAACACGTCGACAACATGGAAAACCGTGCCAAGGCCGATGGCGTCGTGACCCGCGGCGAGCGCGCCCGCCTGCATCAGGCGCAGGACGTGCAAAGTCGCCGCATCTACGGGCAAAAACACGACCGCCAGCACGATTACAACCACAACGGCCGGGTTGATCGTCCGCGTCGCCGCTAAACTGCGCTTCTGCCCCGCCCGAAGCCCGCCCGTCGGCGGGTTTTGTCATTCTCACGGTCAACCGGAAAAAATGGCCAAAATTGAAAGGCGTTTTGAAACCTTTTCCGGGGGCTCAAGTTCCTGGCGTACCTGCGTTAAAATCACGGATTCCGAATTCACCGCCGCAAGGGCAGCCAGCTTATGAAAAGCGCCGAAATCCGCCAGCAGTTCCTCGACTTCTTCGCCTCCAAGGGGCACCAGATCGTTTCTTCCAGTTCGCTGGTGCCGCACGAAGATCCGACCCTGCTGTTCACCAACGCCGGGATGAATCAGTTCAAGGATGTCTTTCTCGGTTTCGACAAACGGCCCTACACGCGCGCGACGACCTCGCAGAAATGCGTCCGTGCCGGCGGCAAGCACAACGATCTCGAGAACGTTGGCTACACGGCGCGCCATCACACCTTCTTCGAGATGCTTGGCAACTTCTCGTTTGGCGATTATTTCAAGCGCGACGCCATCAAGTACGCCTGGGAATTGCTCACCGAGGTCTACAAACTGCCCAAGGACAAGCTGACGGTCACGGTTTACGCCGAGGACGACGAAGCTTACGACATCTGGACCCGGGAAATCGGCGTCCCGGTCGAGCGCGTCATCCGCATCGGCGACAACAAGGGCGCCCGCTATGCTTCCGACAACTTCTGGATGATGGGCGACACCGGCCCCTGCGGCCCGTGCACCGAAATCTTCTACGACCACGGCGAACAGTACTGGGGCGGCCCCCCGGGATCGCCGGAGGAAGACGGCGACCGTTTCATCGAAATCTGGAACAACGTCTTCATGCAGTTCAATCGCGACGATGCCGGCGTCATGCACCCGCTGCCCAAGCCCTCGGTCGACACCGGCATGGGCCTGGAACGCGTTTCCGCCGTGCTCCAGGGCGTGCACGCCAACTATGAAATCGATTTGTTCCAGGCCTTGCTCAAGGCGGCGGCCCGCGAAACCAGCGCAGCCGACATGGATTCGCCGTCGCTCAAGGTGCTGGCCGACCACATCCGCGCCTGTTCCTTCCTGATCGCCGATGGCGTCATTCCGGGCAACGAAGGGCGCGGCTATGTCCTGCGTCGCATCATCCGCCGGGCCATTCGCCACGGCTACAAACTCGGCGCCCGCGCTGCTTTCTTCCACAAAATGGTGCCCGACCTCGTTGCCGAAATGGGCGCCGCCTACCCGGAACTGGCGCACAACCAGCACAAAGTCATCGCCACGCTGAAGCAGGAGGAAGACCGTTTCTTCGAGACCATCGAGCACGGCATGGCCATTCTCGACGGCGAATTGAAGGCGCTGGCGCAAGGCGGTGTCTTCAACGGTGATACTGCCTTCAAGCTACACGACACCTATGGCTTCCCGCTCGACCTGACGCAGGACATCTGCCGCGAACACCAGATCACCGTCGATGCTGCCGCCTTTGACGCGGCCATGGCCCGCCAAAAGGAGCAGGCGCGCGCCGCCGGCAAGTTCAAGATGGCGACCAACCTCGACTACGACGGCCCGGCCACCACATTCCACGGCTACGCTGGGCTCGAAACCAAGGCTAACGTCCTCGCGCTGTACAAGGATGGTGCGGCGGTCAACCAGCTCAACGAGGGCGAAATGGGCGTCGTTGTTCTCGACGACACACCGTTCTATGCCGAATCCGGTGGCCAGGTCGGCGACTGCGGCGCGCTGCAGTCGGTGCATGGCATTTTCGCCGTCGAAGATACGCAGAAAATCCAGGCCACCGTCTTCGGCCACCACGGCGTCGTCAAGACCGGCACGCTGAGCGTCGGCAACAATGTCGCTGCCAAGGTCGACGTGCAGGCCCGCCAGCGCATCATGCGCAACCACTCGGCCACCCACCTGCTGCACAAGGCGCTGCGCGAAGTGCTTGGTGATCACGTCCAGCAGAAAGGGTCGCAGGTCGATCCGGACAAAACCCGTTTCGACTTCGTGCATAACCAGCCGATGAGCGATGCGGAAATTCGTCGTGTCGAAAACATCGTCAATGCCGAGATTCTCGCCAACGTCGCCACCGAAACCCGCGTCCTGCCCATCGCCGAAGCCCAGAAGCTCGGCGCCATGATGCTCTTCGGCGAAAAATACGGCGACGACGTGCGCGTCCTCGACATCGGTTCGTCGCGCGAACTGTGCGGCGGCACCCACGTTGCCCGCACCGGCGACATTGGCCTGTTCAGCATCACCGCCGAAGGCGGCGTCGCGGCCGGCGTGCGTCGGGTCGAAGCGGTGACCGGCGACAACGCGCTGGCTTACATGCAGGGCATGGAAAGTGCGCTGGGCGGCGTTGCCAGCGCCCTCAAGGTGTTGCCGAAAGAGGCGCCTGGCCGTGTGTTGGCCGTGCTCGATCAGGTCAAGAAGCTCGAACGCGAACTGGCCGCCCTCAAAGGCAAGCTGGCCTCGGCCCAGGGCGACGACATGCTGGCCAACGCGGTCGACGTCAAGGGCGCCAAGGTGCTGGCCGCGACGCTCGAAGGCGCCGACGTCAATGCGCTGCGCGAAACCATGGACAAGCTGCGCGACAAACTCAAATCGGCGGCCATCGTGCTGGCTTCGGTGGTCGATGGCAAGGTGACGCTGATTGCTGGCGTGACGGCCGACCTGACCGGCAAGGTCAAGGCCGGCGAACTGGTCAACTTGGTCGCCCAGCAGGTCGGCGGCAAGGGCGGTGGTCGTCCCGACATGGCGCAGGCTGGCGGCACGCAGCCGGAAAACCTGCCGGCGGCGCTGGCTTCCGTTCAGGCCTGGGTCGAAGGCAAGCTGTGAAAGCGGCTTGGGCGCTGATGCTGGTGCTGGCGGCGGGCCAGGGCTTCGCCGCCGAGCTTGATCGGACGCCGCTCGAGGCGGCTACGGTCGACGGGAAAAAAGTCCGTCTTTTTCCGAACGGTCGTTGGGAATATGCCGATGCCGCGCTGGCCGCCGAGGCCCAGAAAGTAGCCGCTGCGTATCCTGAAAACAAGGCCCGCCCGGCCGCAGCGCAGGGCGGTGTTTTTGGCATCGGCCGGACGATCATGCCCGGCGACAAGGATTACAACCGGGGTTCGCTCAACCCCAAGTTGCGCTGATCAAGGCAAGCGCTGCTCTGGCGGCACTTCGCGGATGAATTCGCCCTCGATCACCTGATCGCTGCCGGTCGGGCCATCGTTGCCCATCTGCTCGGCCGCCTCGCGCATTTGCTGCATCTGCTGGCGCAGCGCGCGCGTTTTCCACCACAGCCAGCCACCCAGCGCCACCCCAAGAACGGCAACGACCGCCAGGGCAACCAGCGAAAACATGAAAGCCAGCACCATGAAGGCCGCGCTCAGGACGAAGGCGGCCAGCTTGGCCAGAGGGCCGGGCGGGGTGCCGGGGCGAAACGAAGCGTTCTGTCGGGGGCTGTCCATGTCTGGCTCACGTCGTGAAAATGGGCGATTGTAGTCGCCTGCGGGCCCCGTTTTGTGCGGGTGCTGTCGCCTTTTTGTAACGCTTGTTGGGTTATCCCGCCTGTTCCTGGCCGATGCTGTTCGACCATTGCAGCGCCTGCGTCTGGGCGCGGTTGAGGGCTTTCGGCCTGAGGCCGGGCAATTCGCCGAGGGCTACGGTCAACCGGGAAATATCGCCCGATTCGCTGCTTTCAGCCAGGCGGAGCAGGGCGCCGAGGCGGCCGCTGCCCTCGCACAGCGCATCGCGCACCGGGGCGGTGAGGCCAAGCGGAGCGACGATGTCGGCGATGGCTTGGCCGACCAGCGCCGGCATCAGCGACATGATGCCGGCCATGAAAGCCTGGTCGGCAAAGCTGACGTCGCCCGGCTGCACTTCGGCGGCCAACAGTTCCATGAGCCGGCCGCGGGTGGCGGCCAGGAGCAGCAGCGGTTTGCTCGGGCCGCTCGGGTTGCCGGCCGAGAAAGCCAGCAGTTGCAGCCAGCGTTGCAGCTGGCGGCGGCCGAGGACGGTGATGGCGTGGCCGAGCGAGGTGATTTTTTCGCGGCTGCCGGCGCCGACCGAATTGGTCATGCGCAACAGGTTGATGGTCAGGCCGGGTTCCGGCTTGAGCGCGGTTTCGATTTCCGACGTTGGCGCATCGCCGAGCAGCAGGCCCATGAGCTTCATGAGCGACCGTTGCGAATGGTCGAGCTTCTTGCCGGAAATGATCGTCGGCTTGGCGAAGTAGTAGCCCTGGAACAGCGTGAAGCCGAGCTTCAGGCATTGTTCCATCTGCTCGCGCGAGTCGACTTTTTCGGCCAGCAATTGCTTGCCCATCGGCTTCAGTTTCATGACGAGCTGCATGAGCTGGACGCGTGATAGCGGCTGAATGTCGACCTTGACGATGTCGACCAGCGCGAGCAATTCGGCGTATGCCGGTTCAAGCTGGATGACGTCGTCGAGGGCCAGCGTAAAACCGGCGGCTTTGAGGGCGATGCAGCGTTCGATGACAGCCGGCGTTGGGGGCACGGTTTCGAGGATTTCGAGAACGACGGCGTGGCGCGGCAGCAACTCAAGCAGGTCGCTGAACAGAAAGGCCTCGTCGACGTTGATGAAACCGCGGCAACTGCCCAGCGCCGCTTCGACGCCGAGTTCGGTGAAGGCGTTGGCGATGACCGTGGCGGTCGCCTGCACGCCGCAGGTGATGTCGGCGAAGTTGCGGCTACCGCTGCGGAATAGGAGTTCGTAGGCGAAAAGCTGCTGATCGCGGTCGAGGATGGGCTGGCGCCCTAAATAAAGCTGGTCGGCGGCGTTTTCGCTCACGTTAACCCTTAAAACGGTAATTGAATCCCCGGCCAGACTGCATTGATGGCCTGACGGAAATCGGCTTGGATGCGTTCGAGCGCGACGGCGTTATCGGCCTCGAAACGCAGGACAACCACCGGTGTCGTGTTCGACGGGCGGGCCAGACCGAAGCCATCGGCGTATTCTACGCGCACGCCGTCGATGGTGATGATTTCGTTGGATCTATTGAATTTGCCATTTTGCTTTAGCTTGTCGATCAGCGCGAAGGGTTCGCCCTCAGTCATCTTGATGTTGAGTTCCGGGGTCGACGGGGAATTCGGCAGGGCTTTCAGCGGCGCGTTGGCATCGGCCGAGCGAGAGAGGATTTCGAGCAGGCGGGCGCCTGTATACAGCCCGTCATCGAAACCGTACCAACGTTCCTTGAAGAAGGTGTGGCCGGACATTTCGCCGGCCAGCGGGGCGCCGGTTTCGCGCAGCTTGGCCTTGACCAGGGCGTGGCCGGTGTTCCACATCAGCGGCACACCGCCATGTTGGCGAATCCACGGGGCGAGCAGGCGCGTGCATTTGACGTCGTAAATGACCGTGCCGCCCGGCACGCGCGACAGGACGTCGGCGGCGAAGAGCATGAGCTGGCGGTCTGGGAAAATGATTTCGCCGTCCTTGGTGACGACGCCGAGGCGGTCGCCGTCGCCGTCGAAGGCGATGCCGATTTCAGCGTCGGTTTCCTGGAGCGCCTTGATGACGTCGGCCAGGTTTTCCGGCTTCGACGGGTCCGGGTGATGGTTCGGGAAATTGCCATCGACTTCGCAGAACAGCGGCACGATGTCGCAACCGAGGCGCTTGAACAGTTCCGGGGCAATCGCGCCGGCGACGCCGTTGCCGCAATCCATGACGATCTTCAGCGGGCGGGCCAGCTTGACGTCGCCGATGATCTTGTCGACGTAGGCGCCGAGGACGTCGGCCGAGCTGCGCTGGCCCTGGCCGTGCTTGAGGTTGCCGGCTTCGATGCGCTTTTTGAGGTCCTGGATGGCGTCGAGGGCCAGCGTGTTGCCGCCGATGACCATCTTGAGGCCGTTGTAGTCCGGTGGGTTGTGGCTGCCGGTGACCGAGACGCAGCTATGGCAGCCGAGTTCGTAGGCGGCGAAGTAGGTGACCGGGGTCGGCACGCAGCCGACGTCGATGGCGTCGCAACCGGCGGCGCAGATGCCGTCGATCAGCGCGCCGGCCAGTTCCGGGCCGGACAGGCGGCCGTCACGGCCGACGGCGATGGCCGTCTGGCCCTGCTCGATGGCCAGCGAACCGAGCGCGTGACCCACCTGGCGGACGACGTCGGCGGTCAGCGATTGATTGACGATGCCACGAATATCGTAGGCCTTGAAGATTTCAGCGGGGAGTTGGCTCATGTTTTTTGCCTATGACGTCTGGAAAAGGAAGAAGTGTAAAAGCCTTTGCGGGAGCCAGTCCAGATTTCCGGGAAAGGCGCCGGTGACAAAACCCACATGGCCGCCGCCTGCGGGCTGTTCGAGGCGGACGCAGGGACTGACGTCGGCGGCTGTCGGTAGAAACCGGGAGGGCAAAAATGGGTCATTTTTCGGGTTGACCGTGAGGGTCGGTACGGCGATCGATTTCAGCCACGGTTTGGCCGAGGCGCGCCGCCAGTAGTCGTCGGCGCCGGCAAAGCCGTGGATCGGGGCGGTGACGGCGTCGTCGAATTGGTAGAGGTTGGTCGCCCGGCGCATGCGCGCTTCGTCGAAGAGGCCAGGGAATTGCTGCAGGCGGCTGGCCGAAACGGCTTTGAGCGTGGTCAGGAAGTGGCGGGTGTAGATTTGATTGAAGCCCATGGCCAGATGGTGGCCGCAGGCGGCGAGGTCGAGCGGGGCGCAGAAGGCGGCGACGCCGGTGACCCGTTCGCCAGCGTTGGCACCCTGTTCGCCGGCCCATTTGAGCAAGGCGTTGCCGCCGAGCGAAACGCCGGCGGCGTGGAGCTGACGGCCGTCGTTGGCGGCGTGCAGGCGGCGCAGGATCCAGTCGATTTCTTCGGAGTCGCCCGAATGGTAGGCGCGCGGCCGGCGGTTCAGTTCGCCCGAGCAGCCGCGGAAATGCGGCAACGCGAGGCGCCAGCCGGCGGCCTTGCAGGCGCGGGCGGTCGAGATGGCGTAATGGCTGCGGGCGCTGCCTTCGAGGCCATGGAAGAGGACCAGCAGCGGTGCATCAGCCGGGCCGTCAAGGTGATCGACGTCGATGAAATCGCCGTCGGGCGTCGTCCACCGTTCGCGGCGCAATTTGAGCGGGGGTGGCTTGATGAGCAGCGGCCACAGGGTTTGCGCCTGACCGCCGGGAAGCCAAGCGGGGGCGTGGTACGGTTTCATGAGCGTGCCTGGTTGAAACGCCGAGGCGCGGAGACGCAGAGCAAGCCCTTGCATTTCTCCGCGCCTCCGCGTCTCTGCGTCTGGTGGATGCGTATCGCCTTCAATGCAGGGTGTGCGGCACGGCCTCGGCCATCGCCTGATGGCCGTCGTCGGCGGCTGAGGCGTGGCGGCTGGCCAAACGCCAGCCATGCGGGCCGCGGACGTAGACGTGGGTGACGTAGAGCGGGCCGTGCG
>NZ_JAVHPH010000431.1:0-1726 GCF_036170495.1 Azonexus sp. | reverse complement strand
GCCGGCAAGGCACTCAAGAATGTGAAAATCGATGGCGACGACGTGTCGTTCGACATCGAGCTGGCTTACCCGGCGAAAAGCCAGCTCGACGCCATCCGTAAGCAGGTGATCGCTGCGGTGCGCGCCCTTCCATGTGTCGGCAACGTGTCGGCCAATGTTTTCAGCAAGATCGTTGCGCACTCCGTGCAGCTCGGCGTCAAGCTGTTGCCTGGCGTCAAGAACATCATTGCCGTTGCTTCTGGCAAGGGCGGCGTCGGCAAGAGCACGACCGCTGTCAATCTGGCCCTGGCTTTAGCTCAGGAAGGCGCTCGGGTCGGTATCCTCGATGCCGACATCTATGGGCCGTCGCAGCCGCAAATGCTTGGTTTGGCCGGTCAGCAGCCGGAATCGAAGGATGGCCAAAGCATGGAGCCGCTGGAGGCCTACGGCGTGCAGGCGATGTCAATCGGCTTCATGGTCGATGTCGAGACACCGATGGTCTGGCGCGGCCCGATGGTCGCCCAGGCGCTTGACCAAATGCTCGGCCAGACCAACTGGAACGACATTGATTATCTGATCGTCGATATGCCGCCGGGTACTGGCGACATCCAGTTGTCGCTGGCCCAGAAGGTGCCGGTAACTGGCGCGGTGATCGTCACCACGCCGCAGGACATCGCGCTGATCGACGCGCGCAAGGGTCTGAAGATGTTCGAGAAGGTGAATATTCCGATCATCGGCATCGTTGAGAACATGAGCATCCACATTTGCTCGAAGTGCGGCCACGAAGAGCATATCTTCGGCTCGGGCGGCGGCGAAAAAATGTGTGCTGACTACAACACTGAATTCCTCGGCAGCCTGCCGCTGGAGCTGGCGATTCGCGAAATGGCCGATGGCGGCAAGCCGACCGTCGTCGGTGCGCCGGATTCGCGGACGGCCGAAATCTATCGCGCCATCGCCCGCCGGGTGGCGATCAAGATCGGCGAGAAGGCCAAGGACATGAGCTCGAAATTCCCCAATATCGTCGTGCAAAACACTTAATTTTTTTGCACATTGGGGTCAATAAAGGCGGGTAAAATCCCGCCTTTATTTTTGTCCACCGTAGCAGGGAAAAATGGCCATCAAATCAGATAAATGGATACGCCGCATGGCGGCAGAGCACGGCATGATCGAGCCGTTTTCGCCGGATCTCGTGCGCGAGGTGAATGGCCAGAAGATCGTTTCCTACGGTACCTCCAGCTATGGCTACGATATTCGTTGTGCCCGCGAATTCAAGGTGTTCACGAATATCAACTCGACGGTCGTTGATCCCAAGGCCTTCGATCCGAAGTCCTTTGTCGAGATTGAGTCCGATGTTTGCATCATTCCGCCGAACTCGTTTGCGCTGGCCCGCACGATGGAATACTTCCGCATTCCGCGTTCGGTGCTGACTGTTTGTCTGGGCAAATCGACCTACGCCCGCTGCGGCATCATCGTGAACGTCACGCCCTTTGAGCCCGAGTGGGAAGGCTATGTCACCCTCGAGTTTTCCAACACGACGCCGCTGCCGGCCAAGATCTACGCCGGCGAAGGTTGCGCCCAGGTGCTGTTCTTCGAATCCGACGAGGTTTGCGAAACTTCGTACAAGGATCGCGGTGGCAAATACCAGGGGCAAGTTGGCGTCACGTTGCCCAAAATCTGACGCCAGACCGTAACGAAATCGTCTTATTCTGTGACCCGCTGCGGCGGGTCGCCGCATTTTAAGGATTCA
>NZ_JAVHPH010000430.1:0-8931 GCF_036170495.1 Azonexus sp. | reverse complement strand
GCGACCACCTCGGCCTCAACTACATCACCACGGTCGACGAACTGGCCGTGGTCAAGCGCGTCATCGTCGAAAACGTCGCACCGACCGGCACCGCCGTACTCAATGCGGCCGATCCGGTGGTCGCCGCAATGGCCCATCACTGCCACGGCGAGGTCATCTTTTTCGCCCGCGACCGGATGAATCCGATGCTCGCCACGCACCGCGCCCAGGGCAAGCGGGTTGTCCATGTCGAGCGCGACACCATCGTCTGCAGCGAAGGCCGCAAGAAACAGCGCATCCCGCTGGCCAACATCCCGCTGACCCGCAACGGCACCATCGGTTTCCAGGTTGACAACGCCATGGCCGCCATCGCCACCGGCTGGGCGCTCGGCTACGCGTGGCCGGTGATCGAAAAGGCCTTGGCCAATTTCGTCAGCGATGCTGCGACGGCCCCCGGCCGCTTCAACGTCTTCGACTACAAGGGCGCCACGCTGATCGCCGACTACGGCCACAACCCGGACGCCATCCTGGCGCTGGTCGGCGCCATCGACAACATGCCGGCGGTGCGCCGCTCGGTGGTGATCAGCGGCGCCGGCGACCGCCGCGACGACGACATCCGCCAGCAAACCGAAATCCTCGGCGATGCCTTCGACGACGTCATTCTTTATCAGGACGCCTGCCAGCGCGGCCGTCAAGACGGGGAAGTCATCGCCCTGCTCCGCCAAGGTCTGGCCAACGCCCGCCGGACCAAACAGATCGACGCCATCACCGGCGAGTTCATCGCCATCGACAGCGCACTGGCCCGCCTGCAACCGGGCGACCTCTGCCTGATCCTGATCGATCAGGTCGAAGAGGCGCTAGCGCATATTGCCAAACGGATTGGCGAGGCGCCCTGAGTCATATCGCTCCCGACAAGGCCCGGCACAGTCCGGGCCTTTTTTTGGGGATTCGGAATGCGCAAGTGAAAAATTGGCGCCCCATGCTGGTGGTTCGATTCGGCCAATGAGCGAGCGATCAGGCTCCTCACTCCAAAGCCGTCATTTCCGCTCCGCCGGTTCCTCTATGGTGCAGGAGCCTGTAACATACCGATCAACTAAAGTCAGGGTATCAATACGATGACGGAAAAAGAGAACTTTTCAAGAAAACTCGAAGAATTCGTCACGGAACTCAAAGGTTACGTCAGTACAAATGACGGCCAATGGACGATCAAAGGATTTGTTGATGTTTTTGAGAATGTTTACACGATCTCATCCGATACAAAGATTGTGTCAAAGATTCTTGAAATTCACCTTTTCCCACAGATTCTCGCGTTTGCACAAGCCAACGAATACAAAGTCGTTCTTGCTACGCATCAGAACTACTACCCTGATATATCGTTTGTAAAAGCTAGTGATGAGTCCATAAGATTCGCCGTCGACTTCAAGACCACATACAGAAACCCAAAGAAGCCACACCTATGCAATGGATTTACGCTTGGCTCACATGGTGCATATTTTGAGAACAGAACAAGCACCAAGAATATTCAGTTCCCTTACGGTTCATATTCTGGCCATTTCTGCCTCGGCATTATCTATGACAGAACGCTCGGAGCAACCATTGATGAAACAAAAGCCCACAAGATTGAAGAGCTGCATTCCATAGCATCCGTCGCAAGTAATTTCCACTTCTTTATTACAGAAAAATGGAAAATTGCAAGCGACAAAGGTGGAAGCGGAAATACAGCCAACATCGGCAGCATCAACAACATTGACGACATAGTCAACGGCAGGGGCATGTTCTCAAAGCTTGGCGAGCATTGGTTTGACGAATACTGGATGAATTATAAGAAAATAACGGTCCACGACGAAAACGGTGGCACCAAGAAGATTTCTAATCTTCGAGAATTCGTTGCGTACAAGCATGGCAACGTTTCTTTGGTCGTAGATAAAAGGAATGGCGAAGAATGATTCCGAAAGTTGGCGTCCCGCCGATCAAGTCGCAAGGCATAAAAACAAAACTGGTGCCATGGATACACAGCATAGTTCCAAAAGATTTCAATGGCACATGGATTGAACCATTCATGGGCACAGGAGCGGTGGCTTTTAATATTGCACCACGGCGAGCCATTTTGTGCGACACAAACCCCTATCTTGTGAATTTCTACGCCAGCATAGCGTCTGGTGCAATAACGCCAGAGGTGGTTAAGGAATTTCTTACCCGCGAAGGGGAGGTGCTCTTATCCAAGGGCGAAGATCACTATTACTTTGTAAGAGATCGATTTAATTCAGAGCACTCACCACTTGATTTTTTGTTTATAAATCGTTCTGGCTTCAATGGCATGATTCGATTCAATCGAAAAGGGGGTTTCAATATCCCATTTTGCCGAAAACCTCAGCGATTTTCGCAGGCATACATAACAAAGATTACAAACCAAGTCAGTTGGGTGAGCAAAATCATCAAAACGAAAGAGTTCACCTTTAAGTGTCAAGATTTCAACACGACCATTGAGGAAGCATCCTCTGCCGATGTTATCTACTGCGACCCACCATACATTGATAGGCACGTTGATTACTACAACGGGTGGGGAGATTCTCACGAACGGGAGCTTTTTAATAAGTTATCCAGTTTCGGAGGCAGATTTATTCTGTCAACATGGCATCACAATGATTATCGCGAAAACGAGTACATGAAGAAACTTTGGTCAGAGTATTGCGTTCTTACACGAGAGCACTTTTATCACGTCGGTGGCAAAGAAAAAAATAGGAATCCAGTCATTGAAGCGCTGGTCACAAACTTCAATGCAATTTCTACAGAGCGTAAAGAAAGTCAAACGCAGTACACTTTGCTTGAACCAGCAGCCCAATATGGCACGGCTGCGTAATCCGGCAATTCGCACGGACGCTGCGCGATAGTGACGTGCCGCGCAGCGCCGTTAACTTTGGCTTTGAACGGCCGCTTTAGCGCCCCTCTATTCACCAAAAGTACTTAACCGACCAATAGCCGGATTTCATTTTTACCGCTTTTTTCGGGTTGACCGTGACAACTCAACTGTCGATTCGCAGGCCTGATTTCTTGAGGATTTTCGTCGAGTAGAGAATGTCGCTGGCCCGGCAGGCGGCGCCGAGCAGGGTGCGGATTTCAGCGGCTTTGGCTGAACATTCGTCGCGCGAGGCGCCGTGCACCATGGCGAACAGGTTGTAGGGCCAGGCTGGCAGGGCGCGTGGGCGGCGGTAGCAGTGGGTGACAAAATCGAGGGCACCGATGCGCTCGCCGAGTTGGTCGACCAGTTCGTCGGCGACATCCCAGACGGTCATGCCGTTGGCCGTCCAGCCGATGGCGTAGTGATTGGGGACGGCGCCGATGCGGCGGATGATCCCAGTTTCGAGCATGGCCTTCAGGCGGCGCATGACTTCGTCGGCCGACAAACCGAGTTGCTCTGCGATGGCGTGATAGGGACGCGGCACGAGCGGCAGGCCGCCTTGGCTGGCGACGATCAGGGCGCGATCAATGTCATCGATCACAAGCGCGCCTCGAGCTTCATTTCGACGAAGAATTCGCGTTCCTTGGGGAAGGCGTAGACCGGCAGGCCGGTGTCGCGCTCAATGCGGGCGATGGCTTCGGCGATGCCGTCCTTCGTTTCGGTGGCGAGCACGAACCACATGTTGAGCGCGTGTTCGCGGCGGTAGTTGTGGGCGACCGCGGGCAATTCGTTGACCAGCGCCGTCACCACGTCGTAACGCTCCTCGGGGACGGCCAGGGCGGCCAGCACGAAGGCGCCGCCCATTTCTTCGATCTGGAACATCGGGCCGAAGCGGGTCAGCACCTTGTCGGCGAGCAGTTGCTGCAGGCGTTGCAGCAACTCCTCCTCGCTGATGCCCAGTTGCTCGGCGGCCTCGGCATAGGGGTGTTCGCAGATCGGGAAATCGCCTTGCAGTTTTGCCAGAATTTTCCGGTCGACCGTGGAGAGTTCACGCATAGCGGGCGCCGTTCTGCTTGAAGCGGGTCAGCGAGAACAGCACCTCGTGGGCGGCCGTTTTAAGGCCGTGGCGCTGGCGCAGGTCGGCGATGATGGACTCGACTTCGCCGCGCTCGCGGCCGTGGATCATGCAGAACAGGTTGTACGGCCAGTCGGGCAGGCGACGCGGCCGGCGGTAGCACAGCGTGACGGCCGGCTCTTCGGCCAGGGCGCGACCGATGTCGCCGACCTGCTCGTCGGGTATGTCATGAACCAGCATGGCGTTGGCCCGGTAGCCGAGTTCGTGGTGGCGGACAACGACGCCGAAACGCTTGATGGCGCCCTCTTCAAGCCAGCGGCGGATGCGGCCGATGACTTCCGGCTCGGAGGCGCCGATGCGCTCGGCGATCAGGGCGAAGGGCCGGATAAACAGCGGCAGGCCTTCCTGCAGCACGTAAACGAGACGGCGCTCGGCTTCGTCGATGAGCGCAGCCGGGTGCACCGGCAGGGCAGTGGCGACGCTTTTTTTCTTGTCGCCGTTCAGGCAGAAGCCGAGATCGATGTGAAATTCTTCTTCGAGCGGCAGGGCGAGCAGCGAATAGCCAGCGGCCTTTTCGATGGCGCCGAGGCTGGCCTGCAGGCGACCCTCCGTGGCGGCGGTGACGACGAACCACAGGTTGTAGCGATGCTCGCGTTCGTAGTTGTGATTGACCTCGGGGAAGCGGTTGACCACGGCGGCCACGGCTTCGAGCTTTTCCGGCGGGACGGCCATGGCGGCGAGGGTCGAGGCGCCGATGCGTTTCGGGGCGAAGACGGCGCCAACGCGGGAAATCTTGCCTTCGCGGCGGAGGTTTTCGAGGTGGCCGAGGACGACCTTTTCGCCGACTCCGAGGCGCGAGGCAAGCTCGGCAAAGGGGGCCGGACAGAGCGGAAAGTCGCGCTGAAAGTCGTTGAGCAACTGAAAGTCGAGGCTGCTGCTGTTCATGGCCAAAGCGTCCATCAGAAACCGGTGCGCACGGCGCGCGCGGTGAAAAATATGCCGGATGGGCTTTCGGCCGGAATTTCGCCCAGTTTGGCAAAATTCTCCGTGTTGTAAATCAAAACCTTGTTGTCATCGCGCGCCGAGAGCCAGACGTTTTCGCCGCGCGGCGCAAACTCCATGTGCAGGATGGCCTTGCCCGGCTCCATCCGGTGCACCACTTGGCCGGCCAGGGTGTCGATGACATCGACCTTGGCGTTGTCCGGAAAGGCGAAATTGACCCAGATCTGCCGGCCGTCGGGGCGTGCCATGACGAAGACCGGCTGGCCGCGTACCGGGATGCGGCCGACTTCCTGCCACGTCGCAACATCGACGACCAGCACTTCATGGCGACCGATCGCCGGCAGGTAGGCCTTGCCTTGCGCCACCGACCAGCCGCGCAGGTGCGGCATCTTGAAAACGGGCAGCTTCTCCTGGCCGCGGCCGTAATTTTCAAGAATCTTGCGGGCGCCCTTTTCCGGCTGCCAAAGGTCGAGCAGGGCAACGCCGTCCTCGCCGAACAGGCCGGCCAGGTAATGCCGGCCATCCGGCGTGACGAGGCCGTCGTAGGGCTGCTTGCCGGCCGGGAATTTTTGCGTCGTCGGCTGGCGCGGATGGCTGAAGTCGGTAACGCCGATTTCGCCGCCGTCGAACAGCGCGTAGGCGAACTTGTTGCCCGCCGTGTCAGCCAGGCCGACGACCTTGGAGAACTGGCCGGGGGCGAACTCGGCCGGCACTTCGGAGAGCAGTTCGAGCGTCTCGCTGTCGAAGGCCTTGATGCCGCCCGGCGTGTAGTTCTGGGCGACGACGATGCGGCCGTCCTGCGAGATCGAGCCGCCGATGGCGTTGCCGGACTGGATGATGCGTTTGACGATTTTCGCTTCGAGCAGGTCGATCTTGGTCAGCCCGCCGTCGCGGCCGAAGATGAAGGCGTAGCGGCCGTCGCGCGAATAAACGGCAGAGGCGTGGGAAAGGTCGCCGAGGCCGCCGATGCGGGCATATGGCTGGCGGGCCGTGGTGTTGACCAGCGTGACGTGGCCGCTGGCCCGTTCGATGATCAGCCCGAGATCGCCGGTGCCGCGCAGTTGCGGGCCGGCGCAGGCGTTGAGGAGCAGGGCAAAACAGACGATCAGCAGCAGGCGCATGGCGTTCTCACTCGGGGAATTCGGTCATCAGTTTGTCGACTATCCAGGCCGCTTCGGCTTCGGACAGGAAGGCTTTCCACGGCGGCATCGGCGTTCCCGGGCGGCCGTAGTAAATCGTCGCGGCCAGCCCCTCGGCCGGCTTGGCGCGCAGGGTTTCCGGCAGCAAGGCCGGACCGAGCCCGCCTTTCAACGTCATGCCGTGGCACGAGCCGCAATCCTGGCGCACGAGGTGTACCAGTTCTTTCTGGCGGGCGACGTCCGGCTCGGCGGCCAATCCTACGGTCGACAGGAAAAAAAGGCCAAAAATCAAATTGCCCGGCGAATTATTCAGCGACAAGAACGACACCTTCCATTTCGGGATGCGGCCCACAATGATAGGGATAGCGCCCCGGCATATCGAACGGGCGCTGCCAGCTTTCGTCGGGAAATAAGCGCTCCGACTCCCGCCCGCCTTCGGCCGGAAAGACGATCGAATGACTGGTGCGCTTCTCACGATTGACCCATCGCACGCTGTCACCGACCTTGACGCGCACCTCGGCCGGCCGGTATTGGTAGCCTTCGATGCGCACCTCGACGACATCGCCGGCCAGTGCCGAAAAAGCAAAGAGCGCCAGCATAAGCGGCGCCCTTTTCAGGCACGACCATCCGGAATGCAAGGAGAGTCCGGATGGCATGCTTGGCTTACTGCTTGACCGCCTTCACGTCGCCATCGGCCCCCAGACCGATCGTGTGGCCGAAGGAAACGTGATGGAAACGCCCGGCGGCATGGTCGGCATGGATGGCGATGCCGAAAGGCACGGCCTTGCCCGGCGCCAGCACGGCATTGCCGGTCAGCTTGCGGGTAAAGGTCACGGTGTAGGTATCGCCAGCCTTGGCGCCTTCTGCCGACGCACCGGCCTTGCCGCCGTCCATGTGGCGCTTGTCGGCGACGTAACCGTCGACCGACTTGCCGCTGCTCGACCATTGCACAAGGTCCAACGCGCCGGCGGTCACGTACTTGGACTTATCCTTGCTCCCCGGCATGCCCTTGGCATCCTGGTGACAAGCAGCCCAGCAGCCGGCCTGTTCGGCCAGCGGCACCTTGTCGTTCGGGAACATGATGGTGGCCTTGAGCTCGTTATCCTTGTCGGAGTGGTCAAAACCGCCGGCTGGAGCCTTGAAACTCAGGCGCACGTAAAGGTTGGCCGCATCGTAGGCTGCCTGCACGGTGACCGGATAGGTCGCCGTCTTCGGTCCGCCCTTGGGTTCCATTTCCTTGCTGACCAGACGCTTGGTGTCGAGGCTCAGCTTGCCATCCTCGATATGGCAGCCGGCACAGGCCTCGCCCTTTTTCAGGCCGCTGGCACCACTGTGCTCGCCCTTGCCCTGAACCCATTCGATCGGCGCTGCGCCCGGGTGGAAAACGTGGATCGTGCTCTTGGCCGCCTTGCTCCAGTCCGGCGCCGCGATGGCCGACTGCGAACCGAAAGCGACCAAGGCGCCAATGACTGCCAGGGAAACGAAATTCTTTTTCATCGTGCTTCACTCCACCAAATAATTTGCTTGCCACGCAGGCCATGCCGCCCCTGCGCTGGAGACTGCTGTTCCATATGCTACGGGGGCTTGCGCCCCCGTAGCTTTAAGTCACATCAAACAATCAGCGGTCGATCAATAGATGTCGTGCTGGGTGTTGTAGACGTTGAACTTGCCGGTCGGCGTGATCATCTTCGGATCGGTGATCACCTTCTTCAGCGTCAGCGTTGCATCATCATAGACGACGATGGCCGACTGGTCGGTCTTGCCGCCCCACAACGAGATCCAGACTTCCTTGCCGTCAGCGCTGAATTCCGGATGCACGGCACGGCGCGTCGCTTTGGTCACCGGCAGGCCGGAATCCTTCGCTACGTTGATGATCTTGACCGGCTTCGACAAATCGGAAATATTCCAGATGGAAACCGATTCAGCCAGTTCCTTCTCCGGATTCTGCGGCGAATCGGCCCACAGGTGCTTGGAAGTCGGGTGGGTCTTGACGAACAGATTACCCGGCACGTGTTTGACTTCCTGAACCACCTTCCAGTTGAACTCCTTGAACTTGGCGTTCTTCTTTTCATCCGATGGTGTGCTGATCAGGGTCAGAACATCGGCACCAAGGTGCCCCGTCGTCCACACCGGGCCAAACTGCGGATGGGTGAAGTTGGCACCGCGCCCCGGGTGGGGGATCTTGGCGACATTGACCAGAGCCGCCAGCTTGCCGGTCTTGGTATCGACCGCCGCGATCTTGTTCGAGGCGTTGGCCGCCACCAGGAAATAACGCTTGGACGCATCCCAGCCACCATCATGCAGGAACTTGGCGGAACCGATTGTCGTCGTCTTCAGATTTTCAATATCGGAGTAGTCGACCAGCAGAATCTGGCCGGTTTCCTTGATGTTGATAACCCATTCCGGCTTGGTGAAGGACGCCACGATCGAAGCGACGCGGGGTTCCGGATGGTATTCGCCATCGACGGTCATGCCACGGGTCGACACAACCTTGCGCGGTTTCAGCGTGTCGCCATCCATGATCACGTACTGGGGCGGCCAGTAGGAGCCGGCCACGGCGTACTTATCTTCGAAGCCCTTGAACTTCGAGGTATCGACCGAGCGCGCATCAAAGCCAATCTTGACCTCAGCAACCACACCCGGCTTTTCCATCCACAAGTCTATCAACGACAGGCGACCATCGCGACCGATCACGTAGACATAACGGCCGGAAGCCGACAGACGCGAAATATGCACCGCGTAGCCAGTCTTGACGATGCTGCGGATTTCCTTGGTATCGCCATCGATCAGGGCCACCTCACCGGTATCGCGCAGGGTGACCGAGAACATGTTCTTGA
>NZ_JAVHPH010000429.1:0-1745 GCF_036170495.1 Azonexus sp. | reverse complement strand
ATGAAACCTATCAATGTTGGCCTTATCGGCATCGGCACCGTCGGCGGTGGCACCTGGACCGTTTTGAAACGCAACGAAGAAGAAATTACGCGCCGTGCCGGCCGGCCGATTCGTATTACCGTCGTGGCCGACAAGAATGTTGCGCTGGCAAAGCAAATTACGGGGGGCGCAGCTCGTGTCACCGACGATGCCTTCTCGCTGGTAAACGATCCGGAAATCGACATCGTTGTCGAATTGATCGGCGGCTATGGTGTGGCCAAAGAAGTGGTCATGCAGGCCATCGCCAATGGCAAGCATGTCGTTACCGCCAACAAGGCGCTACTCGCCGTGCATGGCACGGAAATATTCAATGCAGCCCAGGACAAGGGCGTCATGGTTGCCTTCGAGGCTGCCGTGGCCGGCGGTATTCCGGTCATCAAGGCGCTGCGTGAAGGCCTTAGCGCCAACCGTATCGAGTGGGCGGCTGGCATCATCAACGGCACGACCAACTTCATCCTCTCCGAGATGCGCGACAAGGGGCTGTCCTTTGACGACGTGCTCAAGGAAGCCCAGCGTCTCGGTTACGCCGAAGCTGATCCAACCTTCGATATCGAAGGCGTTGATGCGGCTCACAAGGCGACGCTGATCGCCTCGATTGCCTTCGGCATCCCGGTTCAGTTTGACAAAGCCTACATTGAAGGCATCACCAAACTCGAAGCCTCCGATATCAAGTACGCTGAGCAACTCGGCTACCGCATCAAGCTGCTCGGCATTGCCAAGCGCCGTGAAAAGGGCATCGAGCTGCGCGTCCATCCGACCTTGATTCCGGCCAAGCGTCTGATCGCTAACGTCGAAGGCGCGATGAATGCTGTGCTGGTCAAGGGCGATGCCGTCGGCGCAACGATGTACTACGGCAAGGGCGCTGGTGCCGAGCCGACCGCTTCGGCCGTGATTGCCGATCTGGTCGATGTCACCCGCCTGGCTACCGCCGATGCAGCGCACCGTGTGCCGCACCTGGCTTTCCAGCCGGATGCCATGTCCAACCTGCCGATTTTGCCGATGAGCGAGATTGAGACCGGTTATTACCTGCGTCTGCGTGTTGAAGACAAGCCGGGGGTGCTGGCTGACGTTACGCGCATTCTGGCTGATCAGGGCATCTCCATCGATGCCATGCTGCAACGCGAACCGGAAGAAGGCGAAGGCGAGACCGACATCATCATCCTGACCCACGTTTGCAAGGAAAGCGCCGCGGATGCAGCGATTGCCAAGATCGAGGCGCTGTCGGCTCAAAAAGGCAAGGTCAAGCGTATTCGCCTGGAAGAACTGCAATAAGCGAGTTTGGTTCGCCGACTTGAAACGGGAGCCGAGAGCTCCCGTTTTTGTTCCTGGGGGCGCGGCATGGCTTCACTACTCCGTATCCGACGTCAATTCGGACGGATATGTCGCGCATAATCCAAACATTGAACCTTGAAACGTGTCGCCCCCCAATCACCCGGAATCCATGACTTCCCTTCATGAGCAGCTTCGTCTGACAATGCCGAAATTGCGGCTGACGCCACTGTTGATCGTTGCCAATGGGCTGGTCTTCGGCGCGATGTTGCTGAGCGGCGCCGGGCTGTGGCATGCGCAGAATGGCGTCCAGTTGGCGTGGGGCGCCAATTTTGGTCCGGCGACCCAGGATGGTGAGTGGTGGCGCCTCGGTAGCGCGATGTTCCTGCATTTTGGCCTGCTCCATCTTGCCTTGAATATGTGGGCTTTGTGGGATG
>NZ_JAVHPH010000428.1:0-1746 GCF_036170495.1 Azonexus sp. | reverse complement strand
AAAAGGATTTCGCCGGCCAGATCGACATCGTCGCCCAGAACGTCAAGACCACCGATTTCGGCGATGCCGTCTTCAAGCCCTTCGTCATAAAGAAGATGAACGGCGTGCCGGTTGCCATCATCGGCCAGGCTTTCCCCTACACGCCGATTGCCAATCCGCGCTGGCAGACGCCGAACTGGAGCTTCGGCATCCAGGAAGAAAACATGCAGAAGACCGTCGACGAAGCCCGCGCTGCGGGAGCGCAGGTCGTCGTCGTCCTCTCGCACAACGGCATGGACGTCGACCTCAAGATGGCCTCCCGCGTCAAAGGCATCGACGCCATCCTCGGCGGTCACACCCATGACGGCATGCCGGCCCCGGTCGTCGTCAAGAACGCCGGCGGCCAGACGCTGGTGACCAATGCCGGTTCCAACGGCAAGTACCTCGGCGTGCTCGATTTCGACGTCAGGAACGGCAAGATCGCCGATTTCCGCTACAAGCTGCTACCCGTCTTCGCCAACCTGCTGCCGGCCGACAAGGAGATGCAGACGCTGATCGACCAGGCGCGCGCGCCCTACCTGGCCAAACTCAACGAAAAGCTGGCGGTCAGCGAAGGCTTGCTCTACCGTCGTGGCAACTTCAACGGTACCTTCGACCAGGTCATTCTCGACGCGCTGATGCAGGTCAAGGAGGCCGAAATCGCCTTCTCGCCCGGCTTCCGCTGGGGCACCTCGCTGCTGCCCGGGCAGCCCATCCTGATGGAACACGTGCTCGACCAGACGGCGATTACCTATCCGTGGACGACGGTCAGCAACATGAGCGGCGAAACGATCAAGACCGTGCTCGAAGACGTCTGCGACAACCTGTTCAACCCCGACCCGTACTACCAGCAGGGCGGCGACATGGTGCGCGTCGGCGGCCTGCAATGGACCTGCGATCCGACCGCCAGGATGGGCAGCCGCATCCAGAACATGATGCTCAAAGGCCAGCTCATCGACCCGGCCAAAACCTACAAAGTGGCCGGCTGGGCGCCGGTTTCGGAGGCAGCCAAGAACGCCGGCGAACCGATCTGGGACGTCGTCGCCACCTATCTGCGCGACATCAAGACCGTCAAGCCGGTCAAACTCAACCTGCCGACGCTGAAAGGCGCCGCCAACAACCCGGGGATCGCCTGATGAAACTTCTATCCAAGTTCTTTGCCATCGCCGCGCTGGCCGTCGCCACGCAAACCTTCGCCGCCGACTGGGCATCGGGCAGCACTGACTGGGACAAGCTGCCTGAGGTCAAGAAATCGAAAGTTGGCCTCTACCTGACGCCGCAGCAGGCTCATGACATGAAGAAGAACAATCCGCAGGGCGTTGCCTTTTTCGACATCCGGACCCGCGCCGAAGCCATGTACGTCGGGATGTCGGCTGATGTCGACGGCCTCGTCCCCTACGTTGAGCATGCGGAAATCATGAGCGACTGGGATGAAAAGCGCGGTAGCTACCAGCTTGAGCCGAACTCCGATTTTGTCCCCGAAGTGGATCGCCGCCTGACCGCCATGGGCCTGGCCAAGGACGCCACTATCATTCTGATGTGCCGCTCCGGCGACCGCAGCGCCAAGGCGCAGGATCTTCTTCTGCAGGCCGGCTACCGCAAGGTTTACGGCGTCGCCGAAGGCTTTGAGGGTGACGCCGCCAAGGAAGGCCCGAAAGCCGGGCAGCGCGTGATCAATGGCTGGAAGAATGCCGGCCTGCCCTGGGCCTACAAACTGGATAAGGCGAA
>NZ_JAVHPH010000427.1:0-9075 GCF_036170495.1 Azonexus sp. | reverse complement strand
CACCCCGCGATCGTCTGCGCCAGTTCGTGCTGCCCCGTCTGCAGCGCCTGGCCGGACGCCCGCCGGCCACCTATCACCGGGAGTTCTGGGCCTTGCGCGACGTCTCGTTCGAGGTGCGCAAGGGGGAGACCGTCGGCATCATCGGCCGCAACGGGGCGGGCAAGTCGACCCTGTTGCAGATGATCTGCGGCACACTGGGGCCGACCGCCGGCGCGGTGGAGACCCACGGCCGCGTCGCCGCCCTGCTTGAGTTGGGCGCCGGTTTCAATCCCGAATTCACCGGCCGCGAGAACATCTACCTGAACGGCGCCGTGCTGGGCATGGACCGGTCGCGTATCGACGCGCGGTTCGACGAGATCGCCGCCTTCGCGGACATCGGCGACTTTCTCGACCAACCCGTCAAGACCTATTCCAGCGGCATGTACGTCCGCCTGGCCTTCGCGGTCCAGGCCTGCGTCGACCCGGAAATCCTGATCGTCGACGAGGCCCTGTCGGTGGGCGACATCGGTTTCCAGTACAAGTGCTTCAAGCGCATGGAGGAGTTGCGCCGACGGGGCGTCACCATCCTCATGGTGACCCATTCCACCGGCAGCATCCTGGAATACGCCAACCGCTGCATCGTCCTGGATGGCGGCCGGATCGCCCACGACACCGAGAACGTGCTGGAGGCGGTCCTCGCCTATGAGAAGGGCATGCTGGGCGCGCGGCACAAGCCCACCAGTCCGGTCAGGCCGGGCGAGGCGGGGGGGGCGTACAGCGTGGCGGAACTGGCGCATCGGCAGCAGGCGGGGCGCAACGCGGCGGTGGAGGAGCGGCGCATCGGCACCGCGCGCGCCATCATCGACGAGGTGAGCGTGCGGCGGGCGAAGGATGCCGAAGCCGAGTCTGGAAATGAGGGGGCCGCGGCGTTGGGCAGGGACGGTGGCGAGCCGGACGAGCGTCATCTCATCCGGCCCGGTGAGGAGGTGGTGTTCCGTTTCCGCATCCTCGCCGCCGAGGCCATCCCCGGTGTCGTGCTGGGCGTCTCCCTGTCCCAGACGCGGGGCATCGACGTGTGGGGCGACAACAACCTGCACGCGGGCGAGATCATCGATCTGGCACCGGGCGAGACGTACGTGGAGTACCGGGCGAGGCTGCCGCTCAGCGCCGGCGAATACCTCATCCACTGCGGCCTGGTGAGGCTGGTGGGCGACCAGCGCGAGGAACTGGACCACCGGCGTCCGGTCGGCACCCTGCGGGTCTGGACGCCCCGCGAACAGGTGGGCGTGGTCTACGCCCCGATCACGGTCAGTTATCAAGGCCCGGCCGCGTCATGATCGCCGCGTATCTGTTGCCCTACCCGGCGCGCGGGGTGCGCGCCCCCTACCTGTGGGTGTTCTACAAGCTGCTCGCCGTGCTGCGCGAGCGCGCCCTGTTCGTGGTCGGCGAGGACTACCTGCGCGACCCGGCCGGCTTCGCCGCCGAGGGGCGCTGGGAGCTCAACGACCACACCCGTTGGGTGTACGGCTTCACCGCCCCTACCGCCGAGACCGTCGCCGGGCATCGCGTCGAGACCCTGCCCGGCGGGCTCTTCGACGGTCTGCTGGCGGAGTGCGCTAATAATCCAATCGAGGTCTTTCGCCGCATGCTGACGCAGCGCCTGCCCGCCCTGGAGGCCGCCTTCGAGGCGGCCCTGGAGCGCGGCGGCGGGACCGAGCGGATCGAGGCGATCGTCACCTGGCACAACTGCCCCTCGCTGTCGGCGGTGGCCGAGCGGCGCGGCATCCCGGTCGTGCACCTGGAGGCCGGGCCGTTGCGCATTCCACTCTACCGGCCGACCGCCTATTGCGACTTCTCCGGGGTGAACGGCAACACCGAGGCGGGGCGACGCTACCTGAGTGTGCCGGCCCGGACGGGGCCGGCGATCGATCTTGAACGCCTGCGGCGGTTCTTTTTCCTGCCCGGCGATCTGCCTCCCAAGGACCCGGCTGGCTATGTCGGCCTGGCCTTGCAGGTGGAGGACGATTCCAACCTGGTTGCCTTCGGCAACGGTTTCGACAACCAGGCGGCGGTGGTCCACGCCCGCCTGTTCCATGGCAACGACGGCCCCCTGCTGGTCCGCCGCCACCCCGGCAGCCTGTTCAGCATCGCCGGGTACTGGTTCACCACCGACACCTCCTACGACAGCCTGGAGTTCATCCAGCACTGCAAGCGGATCGTCACCATCAATTCCAGCCTGGGCCTGGAGGCGCTTCTGCTGGGCACGCCGGCCACCGTGCTGGGCGACGCCTCCTACCGCTATGTCCTGGACGCGGATGACGAACGCGAACGCATCGCCCGCCTGGCCTTTTTCCTGTTCGCCTACCTGGTCCCCGAGCAACTGATGTTCGATCTCGACTACCTGCGCTTCCGTCTCACGGGGCCGCACGAGTCGGCCATCGTCGCCCGCCATCTGGCGGCCTACACGGGGTGGGCCTATGACGGCACCTCGCCCGTGTGGGCGCTGATCGACGCCGCCCTGGCGGGGGTTGCGGCATGAGCACACCCTTCGACTTCGTCGAGGCCGACCACTTCCGCGCCCTGACGGACGAGACTGCCGCCCGCGAGCTGTTCCGCCGTTCGGTCCAGATGGTCGAGATCGAGATATTCTCCTACTGCAACCGGGTGTGCTGGTTCTGCCCGAACGCCAGCGGCGACCGGCGCGGCGACAACCAGTTCATGGCCGCCGGGTTGTACGCGGCCATCCTGCGCCAACTGGCCGCGATCGACTATGCCGGCGTGGTGACCTACAGCCGCTACAACGAACCACTGGCCGACCGGATCATCCTCGACCGCCTGCGCGAGGCTCGCGCCGCCCTGCCGAACGCTCGCCTGCACACCAACACCAACGGCGACTACCTCGACGCGGCCCTGCTCGACGAACTGTGCGAGGCCGGCCTGAACAACCTGGGCATCCAGGTCTATCTGGGCAACCGGGAACATTACGACCACGAGCGCATGCGCCGGGCGATGCAGAAGTTGTGTCGGCGGGCCGGCATCGAGCCGGACATCGTCCGCGACGAGCCCGGCGTCTGGCTGGAGGGAACCACCACTCACCGGGGCATGGGCATCCGCGTCTATGCCCGGAATTTCGACCTCAACGGCACCAGCCGGGGCGACACCGTGCCGATCCGGCGCGAGTACGCGCGCACCTCCCCCTGTCTGTCGCCGTTCTGGCACTTCTACGTCGATTTCAACGGTAAGGTCATGCCCTGCTGCAACCTGCGCTCGGACATACCGGCCCACGCCGATGCGGCAGTCGGTCAACTGGAGGAGGGCAATTCCCTCTTCCTGATCTATGCCGGCCAGGCCCTGTCGGCCTGGCGAAGGTCGCTGGTCGGCTATGGCGAAAAGGGCGGGCTGTGCCGCTCCTGTACCTTCGTGACCTACGAGCCGGGCGCGGAGAACCTGGCGGCCAACGAGCGCCTGGAGCGGTTGGTCGATTCGGTCACAAAGCCAGTAATCGGTGAGGGGCGGTGAGTTGAAACACGGCAGTCGATCAGCAATGCCGTCGACAACGCCAAGCCCGGCCCGGTTGTTCGAAGATGCGCTTGCGCTCTACCGGTCCGGCCGGCACCAGGACGCCTTGGCGCTCGTCGAACGGCAACTCGACTCGTTGCCGCCTGTTCCCGAATTATTCAACCTGGCGGCGGTGGCGGCCGGTGCCGGCGGCGACCGCGCGAAGGCGGAGCGCCACTGGCGGGCGTTGATCGCGCTGCGGCCCGATTACCTGAATGCGCACACCAGCCTCGGCCTTCTGCTCATGGAGTCGGGCCGCAACGACGAGGCGGAGGCCGCCTTCCGGGCCGTCCTGGCGCTGGAACCCGGACACGCGGACACCTATGTCAATCTGGGCAATTTGTATCGTGCGGCGGGTCGCATCGGCGACGCCGAGGATGCCTATCGGCAAGCATCGAACATCCAGCCCGGGCACGTCGACGCGCAGTACAACCTTGGCCTGCTGCTGGCCGACACGGACCGCCCGGTCGAGGCGGAACAGGCATTCCGGCGGAGTCTGGCGATCAAGCCGGATCAGTCGGATGTCTGGAACGATCTGGGCAATCTCTGCATGCGTGGACTTCGCCCGGCCGAGGCGGAGGCCGCCTACCGGCGCGCCATCGATCTGACGCCAGGGTACGCCGAGGCCCATTTCAATCTGGCCCGGCTGTTGTACGACGTCCGGCGCCTGGCCGACGCCTACGATGCACTGCAACGTGTATTGGCGATCGACCCACGCCACGCGGGCGCGATCAACTGCCTGGCCAACCTGCTTTCGGAGGCCGGCCGGCATGACGAGGCGGAGCGGGCCTTCCGGCAAGCCCTGGCGATCAAGCCGGAGGCGGCGACCATCCATAACAACCTCGGTACCTTACTGATGGAGAGAGGCCGCTTCGAAGAGGCGGAGGCGGCCTTCCGGGAGGCGCTACGGATCGAACCCGACTACGGCAATGCCCTGGGCCAGGCAGTCACCTGCGCGCGCCGGCGCTATCACTGGGACCGCGCCGGGCAGGACGGCAAGGCGGTGGTCGCCTTCCTGCGCCAGGGCCGGGCGGTGCCTGAACTGTCGGTAATGAACCTGGGCGAGGCCGATCGTGGGGAGCTACATCGCGAGGCGGCTCGGCTCGGGACGCTGTCAAGGATCGCGCGCCAACTGGCCGCGCCGCGTTTGCGCGATCCGACCGGGGAGGTCCATGGAGGCCGGTTGCGGATCGGTTATCTCTCGGCGGATTTCCGCGAGCACGCCGTCATGCACCTGCTCGGCGGCGTACTGGATGCCCACGACCGGGACCGCTTCGAGATCCACGCCTATTCGACCGGGCCGGACGGCCGCGACGCCGGTCGCCTGCGCGTGGAACGGGCCTGCGAGCACTTCCACGACCTGCGCGGGTTGTCCGACATGGCCGCCGCCGAGCGCATCGCGGCGGACGGCATCGACATCCTGGTCGACCTCACCGGCCACACCCACGGCGCCCGGCCGGCCATCACCGCCGCTCGCCCGGCCCCCGTGCAGGTCAACTGGCTGGGTTATCCCGGCAGCCTCGGCCACGCCCGGCTGGCCGACTACATCATCGGCGACCCGGTGGTGACCCCTGCGGAGGCCGCGCCGCACTTCAGCGAGACCATCGCGCAGTTGCCGCATTGCTACCTGCCCAACGATCGGGAACGGCTGATCGGCCCATGTCCGACACGCGTGGAGGAGGGCCTGCCGGAGGACGGCTTCGTGTTCTGCAATTTCAACCAGGCGGTGAAGCTCAACCCGGAGACCTTCGACGTCTGGTGCGGGTTGCTCAAGGAGGTTCCCGGCAGCGTGCTCTGGCTGGCCCGCGCGGGGTCTGTCGCCATCGCCAACCTGCGGCGCGAGGCCGAGCAGCGCGGGGTGGCGGGGGACCGTCTGGTCTTCGCGCAGAGGACCGACGCGGTGGCCGATCACCTGGGTCGGCTGCGCCTGGCCGATCTGGCCCTGGATACCTACCCCTATACATCGCACAGCACCGGCTGCGACCTCCTCTGGGCGGGGGTCCCGCTCGTGACCCGGATGGGGGAGACCTTCGCCAGCCGGGTGGCCGCCAGCCTGTTGCGTTCCGTCGGCCTGCCCGAACTGATCGTCGAGGATTGGCGGGCATATCATGTACTGGCGAAGCGCCTGGCCACCGACCCGGAGTCGCTCCGTTCGGCGCGCGACAGGCTGGCGGCGAGCCGGTCGACCTGCCCCCTGTTCGATACGGCGGGATTCGCGCGCGACCTGGAATCGCTCTACGGGCGGATGTGGGAGCACCATCTCGGCGGCGGCCGGGGGCCGTTGCTCGCCGCGTCCTGACAAGACTCATTCGCGTATCCGTCCGGCCATGGCCACCAACCACAACATCCAGGCCCTGCGGGCGATCGCCGCCATCGCGGTGATGTTGTTCCATGCCTTGCCGTTCTACAAGGACCTGGTCGGCGTGGCGATGCCCTTCGAACCACTCCTTTTCCACGGCTACGCGGGTGTCGACGTCTTCTTCGTCATCAGCGGCTACGTCATCGCCATGAGCACGGCGGGCCAGCCGCCCGGCCTGAACAGCGCGGTGCGTTTCATCGAGCAGCGGGCGTTTCGCATCTATCTGGGCTATTGGCCGATCCTGGCATTGGTGAGCGCCTACTACCTGAGCCTGGATGGGCATCGGCTGGACCGCGTGGATGCCATGGGGGCGATCTTACTGACCACCCCGGACATCGCCAAACTGGTCATCGGTCAGTCCTGGTCGCTGGTCTACGAACTGTTCTTCTATGTCCTGTTCGCGGCCCTGCTCGGGCTTGCCGTGCAAAAACGGGTCCGGGTGTTGCTGGCCTATTTCGCCCTGGTGGTCGCCGGCAATGCTCTGGCGGGGGAGCCCTGGCCGAGCGGCTGGCTTGCCGCCAACCCCTTCGTGCTGGAGTTCATCGGCGGCACGCTCCTTTATCACTCCGGCAGGGATTTGCGCAGCCGGACGGCCTTGGCGACGGCCCTCCTTCTGGCCGTCCTGCTCTTATACCTGGGCATGGAGTTCGAGGTCCGGCGCGGTCTCGTCCGGGCCGCCTGTTTCGGTGGCGCGGGCCTGGGCCTGCTGACGGTCGCGGTCATTCTGGGCAATCGCGGCATTAACCGGCCCGGCCTGCTGGCGCGCCTGGGCGGGGCCTCCTATACGCTCTATCTCTGCCATTACGCCCTGATCGAGTTCTGTTCGGCCTGGATTCGCGCCCACTTCCCCGACGGGCGCGCGGCCTTGCCGACCGGATTGGCCTTCGGCGCCGGCCTCATCCTGATCGTGCTCGTCAGTCTGGTGTATTACCAGCGCGTCGAGAAGCCGCTGTACCTGTACGCCCGCGCAGGGAAGCGCTGGCGACCGTCCACCTATCTTGGGCGGCCCGAGACGCAGGGGCCGGCGTCGGCGGGGCGCGAGTGAACGGCACTCCCGGCGCTTCTCGCCATCTGGTATTTCTCCTGGTCATCGCCGGCGTCGGGGCCTGGCTGAGGCTCGACCAGTTCGGCCTGCAGGTGGTCACCGACGACGAGTGGCATGCCCTTGTCCAGTTGTTCTCGGGGTCGCCCGGCCAGTTCCTGCTGTCCTTCGGCTACGCCGACTACAGCATCCCACTTGCCTTGTTGTACTGGTGCGAGGCGGCATGGTTCGGGATCACCGAATGGGGCATGCGCTGGCCGATGTTGTCGGCGGGTCTGCTGATCCTGCTGCTGTTCCCGCTGCGGGCGTCGAGTCGGCTTGGCTGGCGTGTGGCCCTGCTGTTCGCCCTGCTCCTGGCCATTTCACCGCTGTTGATCAACTACAGTCGGCAGGCCCGTCCGTATGGCCTGACCCTTCTGCTGGGCTACCTGGCGCATTGGGCCTTTCTGCGTTATTCGACGAGGGACGAGGGCCGATTGTGGTCGGGTCTGCTCTATGGCGGTTCCACTGCCCTGGCCGGTTGGCTGCATCTGGTCAGCCTGCCTTTCGTATTGGCACCCTTTCTTCCGGCGGGCCTCGCCGCCCTGCGGGGATGGCGGCACGACCAGGGGGCGGCGGTGCTGGGTCTGCTGCGTCTCGGGTTGCCCAGCGCCTTGCTTATCGCCTTGCTGATCGGCCCCCCCCTGCTGGCCGACCCCGGCGCGCTGCTCAACAAGGCCGGTAGCGACATGCCCACCTGGGATACCTTGCTCGGGGTGTGGCATACCTGGCTGGGTACACCTTTGTCCGTGGCCGTGTTGGTCTGCCTCGGCCTGGCGGCAGCGGGGTTGCCGCGCCTCTGGCGGGACGAGCCCCTGACCAGGAGCGTCCTGCTCGGCCTGTTCCTCGCCCTGGCCCTGCTGCTCATGGCCAGGCCGGCCTGGATACACAGTCCGCTCGCCTTCGCCCGTTACCTGCTGCCGGCCCAGCCGCTGCTCCTGCTGGCCGTCGCCGTGGGCGCCGTCCGGCTGGCCGACGCGGTGGCGCGAAGGTGGGGAGGCCGGGCGGCGATCCCCGTCCTGGCGCTGCCCGTCGTCCTGCTATTGGCGCAAACCCCGTTGGCCGAAACCATGCGCAAGCCCAACGGTAATGCCCTGCATTCCACATTCCAGGCGGACTACCGCACGGGCCGCCATGGCGCCAGGGAGATCATCCGCGACCGGACTCCGCTATCGGCCTGGTGGACGACATTACGTAGCCATCCGCGCGCTAGTCTGACCATCGCCGCCGCGCCTTATTATCACTACAGCCCGAGGTGGGACGCCCCTCGCTGGGAGGCGCTGGGCCGGCAGCGGGTCGTGCCCGGTTTCCTGACCGGGCTGTGCGTCGGCCGGCGCGACGGTGAACCGCCCCGCGATCCCCGGTTCGTCTTGCGCAATGCGGTGCATCTGGCCGATGCCGCCGACCTGCGGGCCAAGGGGATCGACATGGTGGTCTTCCAGAAGCCTTATCGGGACATGAATCGCGTCGACGGCAACCGTTTCGGCGAGGATACGGCGCATTGTCTGGAGGTGCTGCGGCGGCGCTTCGGCGGGGTGCTGTACGAGGATGATAAGATCGCCGTCTTCCCCGTCAACGCCGTCACCCATGATCGACAATAAAACCATAATGGTGGTGATGCCTGCCTTCCGGGCGGCGAAGACCCTGGAAACCACCTGGCGGGCCATCCCCCATGAGGTCGTGGACCGGGTCCTGCTGGTGGACGACGCCAGCGACGACGAGACGGTAGAGCTGGCCCGTCGCCTGGGCATCCCGGTCATCCTGCATGATGTCAACCAAGGCTATGGCGCCAACCAGAAGACTTGCTATACGGCGGCACTGGAGGCGGAGGCGGATATCGTGGTGATGCTGCACCCGGATTACCAGTACGAGCCGAGGCTGGTCACCGCCATGGCCGGGATGATAGCCTCGGGCGTCTACGACATGGTGCTCGGCTCTCGCATCCTCGGCGGCGGGGCATTACGAGGCGGTATGCCCTGGTGGAAGTACGCAGCCAACCGGTTTCTCACGGCGTTCGAAAATCTGCTGCTCGGCGCCAAGCTGTCCGAGTATCACACCGGCTTTCGCGCCTATTCGCGCGAGTTGCTGCAGGCCGTTC
>NZ_JAVHPH010000426.1:0-1769 GCF_036170495.1 Azonexus sp. | reverse complement strand
CCATTTCGCCGTGGTCGTCGAAGGCCACCGACATCGCCTGGAACTGCGATCTGGATGCCATCGAGCGCATCGAACGCGTCATTGCCTTCCACGTTGTGGTCAAGGGCGGTCGCGTCCTGAGCGCCGACGAAAAGAAAGTGGTCGCCGCGTTGCTGCACGACCGCATGACCGATTCCGTGCTGCCCGGTTTCGAAGCTGCCGGCGAACTGTTCCGCCATTTCGCGCCGAAGCCGCTGGCTACGGTCGACGTCCTAAAAGGCGGTAAATTGGCCTTGGTCGAGGCCAACTCTTCGCTCGGTCTGGCGCTGTCCGACGACGAAATCGACTACCTGCTGAACATCTTCACCACTGCCGGTCGCAACCCGACCGACGTCGAACTGATGATGTTCGCCCAGGCCAATTCCGAGCACTGCCGCCACAAGATTTTCAACGCTTCCTGGGTGATCGACGGCGAAGCAAGGGACAAGACCCTGTTCGGCATGATCCGCGAAACCCACGCCGCCCACCCGCAGGGTACGGTGATGGCCTACGCCGACAATTCGTCGATCATCGAAGGAGCCAGCATCCAGCGCTTCTACCCGGATGGCGACCATGGCTATTCCTACAAGGAAGAGCTGACCCACATTCTGACCAAGGTCGAAACGCACAACCACCCGACGGCGATTTCGCCGTTCCCGGGCGCCTCCACCGGTTCCGGCGGTGAAATCCGTGACGAAGGCGCCACCGGCAAGGGTTCCAAGCCGAAGGCCGGCCTCTGCGGTTTCTCGGTCTCCAACCTGAATATTCCCGATGCGCTTCAGCCCTGGGAAACGACGGAACAGCGCGCCTACGGCCGCCCGTCGCGCATCGCTTCCGCCCTCGACATCATGCTCGAAGGCCCGATCGGCGCGGCCGCATTCAACAACGAATTCGGCCGCCCGAACCTGACCGGCTATTTCCGCACCTACGAGCAGGATGTCGCCGGCGTCGTCCGCGGCTATCACAAGCCGATCATGATCGCCGGCGGTCTGGGCAGCATCCAGGCCGAGCAGTCGTTCAAGGACGAAACCTTCCCGGTCGGCACCAAGTTCGTCCAACTCGGCGGCCCCGGCATGCTGATCGGCCTGGGCGGCGGCGCCGCTTCGTCGATGACGGCCGGCTCGAACGCCGAAGACCTCGACTTCGCCTCCGTCCAGCGCGGTAACCCGGAAATCCAGCGCCGCGCCCAGGAAGTCATCGACCGCTGCTGGCAGCTGGGCAAGAACAATCCAATTCTTTCCGTGCACGACGTCGGTGCCGGTGGCGTCTCCAACGCTCTGCCGGAACTGGCCCACTCGGGCGGCGTCGGCGCCGTGTTCGACCTGCGCAAGGTGCCGACCGAAGAGCCGGGCATGTCGCCGGCCGAAATCTGGTCCAACGAATCGCAGGAACGCTACGTGCTGGCCATTCCGCCGAACCGCATCGGCGAATTCCAGGCCATGTGCGAACGCGAGCGCTGCCCGTTCGCCGTGGTCGGCGAAGCGACCGGCGACGGCCACCTGACCGTGACCGATGCCCATTTCGGCGTCAATCCGGTCGACATGGAAATGGAAGCGTTGCTCGGCAAGCCGCCGCGCATGACCCGCGACGTCAAGCACGAGCCGGAAACTTTCGTCTCCTTCGACGCCACCGCCATCGAACTCAAGGACGCCGCCTACCGCCTGATGCGTCTGCCGACCATCGCTGACAAGACTTTCCTGATCTCCATCGGCGACCGTTCCGTCGGCGGCATGACCGCCCGCGACCAGATG
>NZ_JAVHPH010000425.1:0-9130 GCF_036170495.1 Azonexus sp. | reverse complement strand
CGTCGGTCTGGATGAAGGGGACGTAGCTGCCGTCCGGCAGGTTGCGCGACTTGGCCGAGACGATGCCGGCGCTGGCGCTGCTCTCAAAACCGTAGGGCGAGCCGATGGCGAGCACCCATTCGCCGACCTGGGTTTGCAGCGAGGTGCCCAGCTTTACGGTCGGCAAGTTTTTGGCGTCGATTTTGAGCACGGCGACATCGCTGGCCTTGTCGAGGCCGAGTACCTTGGCCTTGAATTCGCGCTTGTCGTTGAGCTTGACGGTGACTTCCTCGGCGCCATCGACGACGTGGGCGTTGGTTAGCACCGTGCCATCGGCCGTGACAATGAAGCCGGAGCCGAGGCCGTGCATCGGCTGGTTGCTTTCTGGCATCTGGCCGCGGAAGTGGCGGAAGAACTGGAAGAACGGGTCGTTCGGGTCCATCTGTTGCAGGTCGGGGCCAGTAGCCGCCGTCTTGCGCGTGCCGGTGACGCTGATATTGACCACGGCCGGGGCGTTGCTGGCGACGATGCTGCGCATGTCGGGCAGGCCGTTGGGGGTGGTGATGTTGATTGCCGGGGCGGCGACGGCGGCAGTCGGTTGGGTGGCTGCGTTGGCGTGGCCGAAAGGCACGTTCTGACCGAGCGAATAGGCGCCGCCCATGGCGGCTGCGACGGCGATGGCGGCGACGGTCATCTTCAGTGAATTACGGTTCATGGCTACCTCTTGTTGCGTGGGTTTGGGGATATTGATCAACGATTTCGGCCGTGGATGGAAAGCCGGTGCGCGTGGGCGCTGTGGTCGTTGGCTTTCATTCGTGTGCCGTGTTCGTTCGGGCTGCGCTTGGCGGGTTCGTTGCTGGTTTCGCTGGCGAATGCCGGGGCACCGAACAAGGCACCGAGGGAACTGGCGACGACCAGCGAGCGCAACAGCTTGCGGGTCGATCCGGCGACGCGGCGGGGCGGTTCCAGGCTGGCAGTGGCCTGCATGAGGCCGAGGTGCTGGCGGGAGGCCAGTATGAATCGGGCAAGGGTCTGTTCTTGCCAATGGGGATCAGTCTGCATCGGTCACTCCTTTTGCAAAATCAGTAGACCCGCAGTTTTGCCCCGATTGGACTTTTTTCGATGGGTGTTTTTGCGACGATTTGTATCAAATTTTTACCGAGCGCCGGATGCCACGGTCAACCGGAAAAAATGGCCAAAATTGAAATCGGCAGCGGGCCGGAAAACGTGGTCGATGTGCGATCGATTGCCGTTTGTCATGGGGTCGTAACACGCGGCGCTTAATTTGGAGAAATTCCAAACCGACCCGCGCCGACATGAACGCACCCGCACCGCTCAACCTGGCCGTACCCGCTCTCAATCTGACCCTCAAGGACCGCATCGACCAGAAGATTTTCGATGCGCTCTATTCGCGCTCGCTGGTCTACAACACTTGCTGGGAAGACCCGGCGGTCGACCGCCGGGCACTGCACCTCGGGCCGCAGGACACGGTGATGGTGATCACCAGCGCCGGCTGCAACGCGCTCGACTACGCCCTGCAGGGGCCGGCCAAGGTTTATGCGATTGACGCCAACCCGCGCCAGAATGCGCTGCTCGAACTGAAGATGGCGGGTATCCGCAAACTCGGTTTCGACGATTTCTTCGCCATTTTCGGCAGCGGATTTCACCCCAATATCAAGAACATCTACCGCCACCAGTTGCGGGCCGAACTCTCGGATTTCGCCAGAACCTATTGGGATCGCCGTTTCAACTGGTTTTGCAGCCGTCACGGCAGCTTCTATTTTCATGGCCTGGCCGGCTTCGTGGCGCGCGGTTTCCGCACTTATTTCCGCATGCGGCCGGCGCTGGCCCAGCGCGTTACGGAACTGTTCGCCTCGACCAATCTGGTCGAACAACGCCAGATTTACGACCAAAAAATCGCCAGTGAATTGTGGACGCCGGTCATCAACTGGGTGCTCAACCGCCAGCTGACCATGAGCCTGCTCGGTGTGCCGCATCCGCAGCGCCGGCTGGTCCAGGGCCAGCATCCGGGCGGCGTTTCGGGATTCATCCGCGATGCCATCGAATACGTTTTCCGCAACCTGCCGGTCGGTGAAAACTATTTCTGGCGCGTCTATCTGACCGGTAGCTACACCCGCGACTGCTGCCCGTCCTATTTGAAAGAAGAAAACTTCAATGCGCTCAAGGGCGGCCTGGTCGATTGCATCGAGCCGCATACCTGCACCGTCACCGAATTCCTGCAGGCCGGCGACGAGCCGATCACGCGCTTCGTGCTGCTCGACCACATGGACTGGATGAGCTGCTACTACCCGGCGGCGCTGATTGAAGAGTGGAACGCCATCTTCGAGCGGGCGGCGCCCGAAGCCCGCCTGCTGCTACGCAGCGCCCACGCCAACCCGCCGTTCCTTGATTGGGTGACGGCCGGCCCGCAACACAAGCCGCTCAAGGAAATGCTCAACTTCGAGACCGAACTTGCCGCCCGCCTGCAAGGCGACGACCGTGTGCACACCTACGCCGGGTTCGTCATCGCCCAGCTGGCGGAACATGGTCGCGCCTGATCTGGCGGCCGATGCCCGCATCCTGTGGCGCCTGCTCTGCGGCCAGCCGAAATCCGGCAGCCACGCCGAGCGCCTGCAGGCTTTCTATGCGCCGCAGGCCGATCGCTACGACGCCTTTCGTGAACGCCTGCTGTACGGCCGGCAGGAACTGATCCAGCGTCTGAGTCTGCAGCCTGGCGCCCGGGTCGTCGAGCTCGGCTGCGGCACGGGCAGCAGCCTGCTGCGGATCGGCGCCCGGGCCGGCCAGTTTGCCAGTTTCGACATGGTCGATCTTTGTCCGGCCTTGCTCGACGTGGCGCGGCAACGGGCGGCCGGCCATGAGCGGATCCGGGTCATCGAGGCCGACGCGACAAGTTGGCAGCCCGATCAGCCGGTGGATTTCGTCTTCATGTCGTACGCGCTGACGATGATTCCCGACTGGTCGCGGGTGATCGCCAATGCCCAGGCCATGCTGGTCCCGGGCGGGCGCATCGGCGTTGTCGATTTTCATCTGCCAGCTGCCGGCGGCCGACTGAGCAACGCCTTCTGGCGCAACTGGTTCGGCCATGATGGCGTGCATCTGTCGGGAGAGCATCTGGCGATGCTCAGGCGGATGTTCGTCGAGCAGTTTTCGGCTGAGCTGCGGGCGACAGTGCCCTATTTTCCGGGTGTTCAGGCGCCGTATTACCTGTTTGTCGGGGAGCGGGGCGACCTGGCGGGCGAGGTGAGTCAGCTTACGGCGGCATTGCCGGAATGGTTGAAGAAGCCGGACTGACGCCAACTACCGGCGCTTTTCTTACGCCGAGGCGTCCAGCAAAACCGTATCCTCGTGCGAATAAGCCGGCGCACAGCAGCACAGAATGACCAGCGCCGTTTTACCGGTGTTCGCCACGCAATGCGGCGTGCCGGGCGGGATCAGGACGCTGTCGCCAGGGCCAATCGGGAATTTTTCAGCGCCCAGCGTCATGACTCCCGTGCCGCCGGTGACGTGGTAAATCTCTTCGGTCACTTGATGGCGATGCAGCAAGGTCGTGCCGCCGGCCGGCACCAGCGCTTCGGCCAGGCTCTGGTTTTTGGCGCCGTGCTGCGCCGGGTGCAGCAGTTCGCGGATTTCCGTGCCGTCCTTGGTGATGTAGGGGCCGATCGCGTCGCGCGAGGTTTTCACCTTACTTGCCGCCCCACGGCTGGATCGGCACGGTGGAAATGGCGTTGGCCGGGGCGCCTTCGATGATTTTGCGGCTGATCGCCATGTAAATCAGGACGTTGCGCTTGTGGTCGAAGAAGCGATGGACATCGGTTTCCTTGAAGAAAATCGAGGTGTCGGCGCTAAAGACGATTTCGTCTTCCGACAGCTTGGCGGGCAGGGTGATCGGGCCGATCTGTCGGCAGGCCAGCGAGAACTGCGACGGATCTTCGGCCAGCCCGAAACTGCCTTTGACGCCACCGGTGCGGGCCTGGCTGACGTGGCAGGTCACACCGGGAATCTTCGGGTCGTCGTAGGCGTAAATACAGACGCGATGATTGGCCCCGATCAGCTTCCAGGTCGTCGTCGCACAGCCGATTTCTTCGGCGGTGGCGGGCAGGGAGAGGGCGGAGAAAGCAGCGAGAAGAAGGGCGGCGGTTTTCATGATGGTTCCGTTCAGGATGGTCGGGTCGATGATAACGGAATCAGCTTGCCGACGTATTTCGTGAGGATTTTGTAGATATCGCGGTCGAAGGGCGGGCGCGGGCTGTCGAGCAGGGCGTGTAGTTCTTCGTCCGAAGCGGCGGTGCCGAGGTAGCGCCAGCCTTCGATCAGGTGGATTTCGTCGCCTTCGCGGACCAGCCCGGGGCCGGCGAAGGGCCAGGCAACGAGCTTGAGGCCGACGAGCGCCGAGATCAGGCGAACCGTGTGCTTGGCGTAGGGCTCGGCACCAACGCAGGCCCCCTTGCAACGCCGGAGCTGGTAGCCGAAACACGGTTTGCCGGGCTTGGCTTTTTCCAGCCCGAGCAACACGTCGCAGAGGTTGTGCGATTCGGCCAGGGCGTGCAGCACCTTGTTGGCTTCCTTGGTGGTCTTGAACAGGCCATAGCAGGCGCTGGTCAGGCCGGCCTCGATGTCGGCCAGCGCCATGAGTTGCGGCCGCAGCCAGCCTTCGCCTTCATCGATCAGCGTCCACGTACAGGCCTCGTCGTTCTTGCGTAGCTGGCGGTTGTGGCTTGGCTGCAAAGCCTTGACCAGCGCCGATTCCTTGAGCAGGGCGCCGATTTCGCCGGCCGTTTCGATCCAGTCGATGCGCTTGACCTGCTGCGCCAGTTCCATTTCCTTGGCGGCGCTGTGGTCGCCGGCGAAATGCGAAAGCACGCGCTGGCGGATGTCCTTGGCCTTGCCGACGTAGAGCGGCAGGTTGTTTTCGCCGTAGAACAGATAGACGCCGGGCGCTTCCGGCAGTTCATCGATGATTCCGGCGTCGAGATGGGGCGGCAGGCTGGGGTGGGCGTTCTGCGCCTTGAGCGCGGCCTCGAATTGCTCGTTGCTACGGTCAACCCGAATTTTTTGCCAAAATTGAAATATCAGCTGGGCATCGGCCAGCGCCCGGTGGCGGGCATTGGCTTGCAGGTCGTGGCGCTCGATCAGGCTGTCGAGGTTGTGGCGCTTGTGCTCGGGAAACAGCGCGCGCGACAGCTTGACGGTGCACAGCACGGAAGCGCGGAAAGTGATGCCGAGGCGCTTGAACTCGTTTTTCAGGAAGCCATAGTCGAAACGCGCGTTGTGGGCGATGAACAGCCGGCCTTCGAGACGCTTCATGGTTTCCGCCGCCACCGCCTCGAACGGCGGCGCATCGGCCACCATGTCGTTGCTGATGCCAGTCAGTTGCTCGATGAAGGGCGGAATCCGCATGCCGGGATTGACCAGCTGCTGCCATTCGCGAACGCTGCCGTCGGCATCGACTTCGACAATGCCGATTTCGGTGATGCGGTCATGGGTGGCGGTGGCGCCAGTGGTTTCGAGGTCTACGAAGGCTAGGGGTCGCATGGGTGGATTTTCTCACGGACGACATCCTTTGATGCCTGTCATGGCAAAAAACACTACAGGTAGTATCGGTGGCCGGCATAGAGGCGTTATTTAGTGTTTCGGTGTTGACCATGGCATGCGTCGTCGTTAGACTCGGCGCCGTTGATGGTTCCCTTTCGGGGGATTAAAACGGGAATCCGGTGCCAGGCCGCAAGGTCTGAATTCCGGGGCTGCCCCCGCAACTGTAATCGGCGAGCGTTTCGCCAACACATGCCACTGGATGCGTCCGGGAAGGCGGCTGAAACGCAATGAACCGAGAGCCAGGAGACCTGCCACGACAAATTTCTTTCATGGTTTTGGGGCGGGGTGTCCCTGACGAGAGGTTTTTGCGTGGTCCATTGCCGTTTGTCCGTCGTCTCCTGCCGTTGCCGGGTTTCCTCCCGCAGCGCTGGCTGGCGGGCGCCGGCTGGTCGCGCACTCGGTTCTCCGCCCCCCGATACGGAGAATCGCCTTGCCATCCAATATCCAGTCCCTTTCAGCTGCTAACGCCTTCGCGGTGGCTGCCCTGCAGGTCATCCGCCGCAACGGCGCGCTCGTTGCCTTCGACGCCGACAAGATTGCCATCGCGCTGAGCAAGGCCTTTCTTGCCGTCGAGGGCAGCCAGAGCGCGGTGTCGTCGCGCCTGCGCGAGGTCGTCGCCCGCCTGACGCAGACGGTGGTCAATTCGCTGACCCGCCGCCTGCCCGATGGCGGCACGGTGCATATCGAGGACATCCAGGATCAGGTCGAACTGGCCCTGATGCGTGCCGGCGAGCACGATGTCGCCCGCGCCTACGTCCTCTACCGCGAGCGCCGCGCCGCCGAGCGGGCGAGCCTGGGCGAGGTGGCCGGGGTGCCGGTGCTGCATGTTTTGGTCGATGGCCAGCGCCAGCCGCTCGATATCGCCGCCTTGCTGAACACCTGCGAAGCGGCCTGCGCCGGGCTGGGCGAGGGCGTTTCGGCGCGGACCATCCTCGATCAGGCGCTGAAGAATCTCTACGATGGCGTCGCCATGGCCGACGTGTGGCAGGCCCTGATTCTCGCCGCGCGCACCCTGATCGAGCGCGAGCCGGGCTACAACTATGCGACGGCCCGCCTGCTGCTGGCCAGCCTAAGCGAGGAGGTCATCGGCGCGCCGGTGGCGGCGGAGGACGTTGCTACGGTCAACCGGAAATATTGGCCAAAATTCATACAACGCGGTATCGAGGCCGAGCTGCTCGACCCGCGTCTGGCCAGCTTCGACCTGCCGCGTCTGGCCGCCGCGCTCAAGCCGGAACGCGACCTGCAGTTCGGCTACCTTGGCCTGCAGACCTTGTACGACCGCTATTTCCTGCACATCGACGGGCGGCGCATCGAGCTGCCGCAGATTTTCTTCATGCGCGTCGCGATGGGCCTGGCCTTGAACGAAATCGACCGCGAAGCGCGCGCCATAAAGTTCTATGACCTGATTTCCAGCTTCGATTTCATGTGCTCGACACCGACCCTGTTCAACAGCGGCACGCTGCATTCGCAGCTGTCGTCGTGCTACCTGACCACCGTGGCCGACGATCTTGACGGCATTTACCAGAGCATCAAGGAAAACGCCCTGCTCCAGAAATACGCCGGCGGCCTGGGCAACGACTGGACGCCGGTGCGCTCGCTGGGCAGCCGGATCAAGGGCACCAACGGCCAGAGTCAGGGCGTGATTCCCTTTTTGAAGGTGGTCAACGACACGGCGGTCGCCGTCAACCAGGGCGGCAAGCGCAAAGGCGCCGTCTGCGCCTATCTCGAAACGTGGCACCTCGACATCGAGGAGTTCCTCGACCTGCGCAAGAACACCGGCGACGAGCGCCGGCGCACGCACGACATGAACACGGCCAACTGGATTCCCGACCTGTTCATGCAGCGGGTCATCGCCAACGGCGAATGGACGCTGTTCTCGCCGGTCGACGTGCCTGACCTGCACGACAAATTCGGCACCGAATTCGAGGCGGCTTATGTCGGCTACGAGGCGCAAGCCACCGCCGGGCAACTCAAGCTGCACAAGAAAATTCCCGCCGTCCAGCTCTGGCGCAAGATGCTGACCATGCTGTTCGAGACCGGCCATCCGTGGATCACTTTCAAGGATGCCTGCAACCTGCGTTCGCCGCAGCAGCATGTCGGCGTCGTGCATAGCTCGAATCTCTGTACCGAAATCACGCTCAATACCTCGGACGAGGAAACTGCCGTCTGCAATCTCGGCTCGGTCAATCTGCTGGCGCACTTGAAGGATGGCGCCTTGGATCAGGCCAAGCTGGCGCGCACCGTGACCACCGCGCTGCGCATGCTCGACAACGTCGTCGACATCAACTTCTACGCCACGCCCAAGGCGCGCAACGCCAACCTGCGGCATCGGCCGGTCGGGCTGGGCATCATGGGTTTCGCCGATTGCCTGGTCGAAATCGGCCTGCCTTACGCGTCGACCGCAGCCATCGAATTTGCCGACCAGACCATGGAAGCCGTCTGCTACCACGCCTATTCGGCGTCGAGCGAACTGGCCGGCGAACGCGGCCGGTATTCAAGCTTCACTGGCAGCCTGTGGGATCAGGGAATCCTGCCGCTCGATTCGATCCGACTGCTCGAAGCAGGGCGGGACGGTCATCTCGACCTTAACCGCGACGCCACGCTCGACTGGGACGCCCTGCGCCAACGCATCGCCCGCCACGGCATGCGCAATTCCAACTGCGTCGCCATCGCGCCGACGGCGACCATCTCCAACATCGTCGGCGTCTCGGCCAGCATCGAGCCGGCCTACCAGAACCTCTACGTCAAATCCAACCTGTCGGGCGAATTCACCGTGGTCAACGAAGCGCTGGTCAGGGACTTGAAGGCGCTCGACCTGTGGGACGAAGTCATGGTCGCCGACCTCAAGTATTTCGATGGCTCGCTGGCCCGCATTGAGCGCGTCCCGGACGAGCTCAAGGCGCGCTACGCGACGGCTTTCGAGATCGATCCGGTGTGGCTGATCGAAGCGGCGGCGCGTCGTCAGAAATGGATCGACCAGGCCCAGTCGCTGAACCTGTATCTGGCGCTGCCCTCGGGCAAGAAGCTCGACGAAATCTACAAGCTGGCCTGGCTGCGTGGCCTGAAAACCACCTACTACCTGCGCACGCTAGGCGCCAGCCAGGCCGAGAAAGCGGGTGGGCGCGACGAGGCAGCGGTTCCGGAAGAGCCGAAATTCTGCTCGATTGACAACCCGGAGTGCGAAGCATGCCAATGAAACTCGACCCACTTCTTCGATGGGTTGCGGCGCAGGCTAACCTGGCTTGCCAGGTTAAGCGCAGCGGCCGTAGCCACAACCCGGAATGCGAGGCCTGCCAATGAATCCCATCTACAGGAAAACCATGAAATTCCGCCATGTTGCCTTGCTCTGCCTGGCCCTCTCGGCCGGCCTCGCCGAGGCCGCCGACTGCCCCCGGATCGTCAGCCAGTCGCCCTACATCAGCCGCGCCCTCGACTGGCTGGGGCTGACCGACTGCATCGTCGGCGTCAGTCGTTACGACACCCTGGCCCGGCCGGATACCGGCGGCGTCATCGACCCCGATGCCGGCGTGATCGACAT
>NZ_JAVHPH010000424.1:0-1770 GCF_036170495.1 Azonexus sp. | reverse complement strand
AACAGGGCTCGTCGGGCGGCGGCGGTCGTTTCGACTTCGGCTATTTCGACGACGAAATCCTCCAGCGCTACGCCAAGGAAGCGGTCCATCAAGCCGCCACCAATCTCCATGCCGACCCCGCACCGGCTGGCCAGATGACCGTCGTGCTCGGCGCCGGCTGGCCCGGCATCCTGCTGCACGAAGCCGTCGGCCACGGTCTGGAAGGCGATTTCAACCGCAAGGGCAGTTCGACCTTCAGTGGCCGTGTCGGCCAGCGCGTTGCCGCCGAGGGCGTCACCGTCATCGACGACGGCACGATTGCCGACCGGCGCGGCTCGCTCAACATCGACGACGAAGGCAACACGACGCAACGCACCGTGCTGATTGAGGACGGCATTCTCAAGGGTTACCTGCAAGACAGCCTGAATGCCCGCCTCATGGGCGTCGCCCCGACCGGCAACGGCCGGCGCGAATCCTTCGCCCACCTGCCCATCCCGCGCATGACCAACACCATGATGCTGGCCGGCAAGCACGATCCCGCCGAAATCATCAAGTCGGTCAAGAAGGGCATCTACGCCGCCAATTTCGGCGGTGGTCAGGTCGACATCACGAGCGGAAAATTCGTCTTTTCGATGAGCGAGGCCTACCTCATCGAAGACGGCAAGGTGACGCGCCCGATCAAGGGCGCGACGTTGATCGGCAACGGGCCGGACGCCCTGACCCGCGTTTCGATGATCGGCAACGACCTCAAACTCGACCCCGGCGTTGGCACCTGCGGCAAGGATGGGCAAAGCGTTCCGGTCGGCGTCGGGCAACCCACTTTGCGTATCGATGGACTGACGGTGGGTGGAACGGCATAATACCGGCACATTTTGTGGGGGTATTTTGATGCGCGCACTGATTTTTCTCGCTGGCTGCTTGCTGTCTGCTTCGGTTTTGGCTCAATCGACGCCTCAGGCAAGCGCCGCGCAGGAACGCCTGAAAGCGCTCAGCGCCGACCCGGTCGCCTTGCGGGCAGCGATCGACGCCGGCAAGAAGGAGACGTTCTTCTGCGCCAATTGCCACGGTGAAGACGGCATCAGCAAGACGCCGGATGTGCCGAACCTGGCCGGCCAGAACCCGGCCTACCTGCTCGAATAGGTTCGCAAGTTCGGTGCCGGCGAGCGCAAGGATCCCTTCATGCAAGGGCTGATCAAGGTGCTCAAGGAAGAAGAGCGGGTGCAGGTGGCCACCTATTACGCCAGCATCAAGGTGCCGCCGTCCGTTGCTGACAAGGCGCTGGTGCCGCACGGCAAGGAGTTGTTCGCCAAGCTCTGCGTTCGCTGCCATGGCGAGCAGGCCCGCGGCAACGAGTTGTTCCCGCGTCTGGCTGGGCAGAAAGTGCCGTATCTGAAAAGCTCGATCACCCGCTACCGCGACCTGACCGGCGTGCGCAACAATCAGTTGATGTCAATTGCCACCGCTACGCTAAAAAACGAAGATGTCACGGCCATCGCCAACTACCTGACGCAAATGCCTTGAACGACCGCTTTACTGCTGTGTAACATTGTTGATTCGTATCATGGTCTGACGGCGAATGCCGCAGCTATCCTCCCGGCTTGAAAACAGCCATCCCGGGAGGCCTCGTGAAGACCCTGTTGTCTCTATTGCTCGCATTTTTTCTTGGCCTGGCCGGCCATGACGCGCTGGCCCAGATCAGCGACATCAATTCGGCGATCAACAAGGCCGGGCGGCAACGCATGCTGTCGCAGCGCATGGCCAAAGCCTACTTTCAAATTGGCCAGCAAATCG
>NZ_JAVHPH010000423.1:0-9194 GCF_036170495.1 Azonexus sp. | reverse complement strand
GGCGGCGAGCCGAGCCAGGTGTCGCCCGGCTGCATGCGGTCATTGGCCGGGGCGCGCGACTGGACGCCGATCAGCACGTTTTCCGGCAGGATGGTGCCGTCGGGGATGTAGGCGCCGTTGCCGACAAAGCTGCGGCGCGAGATCACGGTGGGTTTGAGCGTCATCCAGCCGCCATCGATTTCCTCGTCGCCAAGCATCACGGCATCGGCGATGAAGGTTTCATCGCCGAGCGTGAGCAGGTCGGGGATCAGGCCCTGGGCGGTCGAAATTTCGGCATCGCGGCCGACCTCGGCGCCGAGCAGGCGATACCAGAAGGGCGCGTACACCGTGGCGTAGATGCCGTGCAGGATGTTCAGGCTGGATTCCTGGATCTGGTTGACCAGCCAGCGACTGCCATAGACGCGGCTGTGAATCGGCCAGCGGCCGGCCTGCAGCCGGGGCATCAGCGTCCAGCGCAGGAGGGCGGAGCAGAGTATGGTGCCGACGATGAGCACCGCCGTGCCAGGGAAAGCGAGGGCGAAATACTTGAGTAACTGGAGAATGATCGGGATGTCGCGCTGAGCCGGGGTCGGGTCGCTGTCCAGCCAGTCAACCAGCATGAAACTCGGGAAGACCGGCATGAAGAACAGCGCTGCCGTCAGCAGCATGCCCAGGATGTAGAACAGCCCTTCACGGGCCAGCCGGGTTTCCGAGACTGCCGGCCGGGGTGGGAGGCTCGCCGGATTGAATTCGCCTACGTCGTGGGCCGGCGAGCCGAGCCAAATTCGCCGGGGCGGTATTTCCTGCCCATCGCTCAGGGCTGATTGGGCTTCCAGATGACCATAGGCGCCGATCGTCGTATTGCCTTCGACGACGGCGTATGAGCCGATGCAGACGTTGTCGGCGAGCCTGATCGGGCCGAGGTGCAGCTGGCCGCGCTCAACCCGGCCATTTTCCAGATTGGCGGCATTGCCGATGCTGACCCCGTCGCCGACGGTCAGCAGGTCGTGGGCGCGCAGGGTAATGTTGCCGATGATTGCCTCGTCACCGATCCGGGCGCCAAGGGCGCGCAGCCACCAGATGTTGAGCGGTGAGTTGCCGAGCATGTAGACCGGCGCGCCTTCGATCAGCCGGTCGGCGCACCACCAGCGAAAATAGGTCAGGCCCCAGAGCGGATAGCTACCGGCCTTGAGGCGACCGGCGATCAACCATTTGCCGAGGATCGCGAAGACGAAGCCAAGGACGGTGGCGAGGAGAAAAACGCCGACCGAGATGGCGACGGCGACGGCGATCGAGTCGCCCGGGTCGCCGGTGAAATAGTGGTAGGTGAAGAAGGGCGCCAGCCACTGCCCCATGCGCAGGCCGACCAGCGGCGGCAGAACGCTGGCCTGGGCGATGCCGCACAGCCAGCGCCGCCAGGCCGGCGGCGGCGTCCATTCGGTGGCGCCGGGGTCGCTGGCGACTTCGACGGTGGCGGTCAGGGCGTCGGCGATCAGGCCGACGCGGCGGTGGACGTAGATGTCGCGCACCGAAAATCCGGCAAAGCGTTTTTCCTGGCGCAGCGTCGAGGCGAGGCGGGCGGCGAACAGCGAGTGGCCACCGAGATCGGCAAAGAAGTCGGCCTCGCGCTTGATGGCCTGGCCGGGGAACAGGCGGGCGAGGGCGGCGAAGAGGACTTCCTCGGCCGGCGTTTCCGGGGTGTCCGAATCGCCGGGAGCGCCGGCGGGCAGTTCGATCCGGCGGGCGCGCAGGGCTTTGCGGTCGATCTTGCCCGAGGTCAGGCGCGGCATTTCGGCCAGCATTTCGACGTGCGACGGCACCATGTAGGGCGGCAGGCTGGTCGCCAGCGTGGCGCGCAGGGCGGCGCCCGTCGTTGCCTCGGTGTCGTCGACGACGAGGTAGGCGACGAGGCGTTCGATACCGTCATCCTGACGCAGGATGACGGCGGCGGTGCCGACGCCGGGCTGGCGGGTGAGGGCCGCTTCGATTTCGCCGAGTTCGACGCGGAAGCCGCGAATCTTGACCTGGTCGTCGGTGCGGCCAAGGCAATGGATCTGCCCGTGTTCGTCGATGCGGGCGAGGTCGCCGGTGCGGTAGAGGCGGCTTTCGTGGGCGTTGGCAGCCCATGGGTTGGCGAGGAATTTTTCGGCCGTCAGATCAGGGCGGCCGAGGTAGCCGGTAGCGACGCCCGGGCCGGTGATGCACAGTTCGCCCGTTTCGCCTTGGGGCAGCAAGCGCAGGCCGTTGTCGACGGCGGCATCGATGACGAGCAGGCCGTAGTTGGGCAGCGGGCGGCCGATGGTCACCGGCTGGCCGGGGTGCAGTTCGGCCAGGCTGGCCGAGACGGTGGCTTCGGTCGGGCCGTAGGTGTTGAAGACTTGCCGGCCGGGCCTGGCCCAGCGGTCGACGATGGCTTGCGGGCAGGCTTCGCCGCCGAGGTTGATCAGGCGCAGGCCGGGGACGTCGCAGGTGAATAGCGCGAGCAGGGTCGGCACGGCGTGCAGCACCGTGACCCGGTTGTCGATCAGGGCGATGGGCAGGGCTTCGGGATCGGTGGCGACCTCCTTGGGGGCGAGCCAGAGCGTGGCGCCGACCAGGTAGCTGATCCAGATTTCCTCGAAGGACATGTCGAAAGCGACCGAGAAGCCCTGATAAACGCGGTCGTGCTCAGTTATGCCGAGCACGGCATTTTCGCTGCGCAGGAAATGGCAGATGGCGCCCTGGTTGATCAGGATGCCCTTCGGCTTGCCGGTCGAGCCGGAGGTGTAGATGACGTAGGCCGGGTCGCCCGGGCGCGCATCGTGGCGGTGATTGAGCGGGCCGGGGTGGGCCGCTTGCAGCTCGTCGGCCAGCCAGCAGCGGCGGCCGAGATCGGCAATGTCGGCAACGGTGACGAGGCCGGCGGCGTCGGCGTCGTCGAGGCAGACCTTGATGCGGTCGACCGGCGTATCGGCGTCAAAAGGCAGCCAGGCGGCGCCGCTCTTGGCGATGCCGAGTTGCATGATGAGTAGGTCGATGCCGCGCGGCAGCCAGAGGCCGACGATCTGCCCGGGGCGCACGCCAGCGGCGATCAGGCGCGAGGCGACGCGGTCGGCAGCGGCGTTCAGTTCGCCGTAGCTCAGCTCGCGCTCGGCGAAAATCAGGGCGATATTGTCCGGGGCGCGCGCCGCCGTGGCCTCGAAAATATCGGCCAGGGTTTCGTTGCGGATCAGGTCGGGGGTTTCGCGGCCGCACAGGCGGCTGTCGAGATGGGGTGTGGTGCTAATTTCTGGCATCCCGAATTGTGTCAAATCTGGGGCGAGTCGGGGGATTTGCCGGATATTCCGGGTAAAAAAATCATGGCCGCGTCAATGCTACGGTCGACCGGAATAATCGGCCAAATTTGACAACACCCGGGCCGCTATCCGGATGCTGTGCAGACTTTATTCAGCGATTTTTGAACGTCGGCTTGCGCTTCTCCGTGAAGGCGGCCATGCCTTCCTTCTGGTCTTCGAGGGCGAAGGATGAATGGAATATGCGGCGTTCGAAGAGCAGGCCTTCGTTGAGCGACGACTCGAAGGCGCGATTGACTGATTCCTTGATCATCATGACCACGGGCAGCGAGTAGCTGGCGATGGTGGTCGCCGCCTTGAGCGTTTCCGCAAGCAGCTGATCGGCCGGAATGACGCGGGCGACCAGACCGGACTTTTCCGCCTCGGCGGCGTCCATCAGGCGCCCGGTCAGGCACATGTCCATGGCCTTGGCCTTGCCGATGGCGCGCGGCAGACGTTGCGTGCCGCCGGCCCCGGGCAGGGTGCCGAGCTTGATTTCGGGCTGGCCGAATTTGGCCGTATCGGCGGCGAAGATCATGTCGCACATCATCGCCATCTCGCAGCCGCCGCCCAGCGCGAAGCCGGCCACCGCCGCGATGACCGGCTTGCGCGTCGTCTTGATGCGTTCCCAGTTGCGGGTGATGAAATCCGTTTTGTAGGCGTGCATGTAATCGAAATCCTGCATGAAGCCGATGTCGGCCCCGGCGGCGAAGGCTTTTTCATTGCCGGTGATGACGATGCAGCCGATGTTGTCGTCGGCCTCGAAGGCATCAATGGCGGCGCCGATGCCGTCGACGACATCGTTGTTCAGCGCATTCATCGCTTCCGGCCGGTTGATGCGAATCAGGCCGACTTTGCCGATGGTTTCGGTGAGGACTGCTTGGGTCATTTTTGTCTCCAGAGCTGTTCAGTGAGTCAGGGCAATCCAGGCCATGCCGAGCCATTCGTGCAGGGCGTAATAGGAAATTTGCAGGGCTTTCGGCTGCGGCAGGAAATCGCCGAGCCGCCAGTCGTCGTCCGGGTGGTTGAAGAAGGCCGTCGGGGCCGGGATGACTCCCAGCCCGGCCTGCTCGAAGCGCAGCCGGGCGCGCGGCATGTGGAAGGCGTGGGTGACGAGGACGACGCGCTTGATGTCGGCGGCCTTGAGGATGGCTGCCGAGAGCACCGCATTGCCGGCGGTATCCATCGCTTTGTCCTCCAGCCAGCGCGCCTTGATGCCATATTCCTCGTCGAGAATGCGGGTCATGATTTTGGCTTCCGAGCTTTCGTCGTCCGGCAACTGGCCGCCGGTAACCAGTACGGGCAGCGCGTAGCGGCGGGCCAGCGTGGCGCCGTAACGGGTGCGCGTCAGCGTGCGTTCGTTGGCCGTGTCGCCGCCGTATTCGGTGGCATCGGTGGCCAGGCCGCTGCCGAGGATGACGATGGCGCCGGCCTCCGGCTTCGGTGCCTTGGGCACGATGGCCGCCGACTGGTTTTCCAGCGTGGCGATCAGCAGATCGGCCACGACCGGCAGGCACTGGCCAATGCTCAGCAGCGTGGCCGCCACGGCCAGCCCGAAAGCCCAGCGCCGACGCCGGAAGATGCCGGCGATGCCAAGCAGCACCAGGCCGTTGCCGGGTGGCAGAAGCAGCGTGCTGATGAGGATTTTGAAGGTCCAGGCGAGGGTCATGCGGGGTGGTCGGTGGTGGGTTCCGGGCGTCGAGTTTGTCCGTGTCATGGCGTCGCGTCAATCAGGGCGCCAAAGTGTCCGGTCGATGACAGTTGCCGGCCGGCAAATCCTGCTATCTTTGCCGATCAAGATAGAACAAGACCGAGGAGACAAGATGACCTACGCCACCGATTCCAATCCGTTGTGGACGCCCAACCCCGCCACCGTCGGCCAAACGCGCATGGCGCAGTTGATCAAGGCCAAGGGCAAGGCGAACTATGCCGAGTTGTGGCAATGGTCGGTCGATCAGCCAGCGGCATTCTGGTCGGAAATTTGGGATTTCTGCGGCGCGGTCGGTGAAAAAGGGTCGAAAATCGTTGTCGACCGTAGCAAAATGCCCGGCGCCCGGTGGTTTCCCGAAGCCAAACTCAACTACGCCGAAAACCTGCTGCAACAGCGTGACGACAGCGCGGCGCTGGTTTTCTGGGGCGAGGACAAGGTCAAACGCCGGATGAGCCGGGCCGAACTGGTCGGCGAAGTCGCCCGCTTCCAGCAATTCCTGATCGACGCCGGGGTTGGCGAAGGCGACCGCGTTGCCGGCTACCTGCCCAACCTGCCGGAAACGCTCATCGCCATGCTCGCCACGACGGCGCTCGGCGCCATTTGGTCGTCGGCCTCGCCGGATTTCGGCGTGCAGGGCGTGCTCGACCGTTTCGGCCAGATCGAGCCGAAAGTGCTGATCTGCGTCGATGGCTACTGGTACAACGGCAAGTCGGTCGATTGCCTGGCCAAGAACGCCGAAGTCGTGAGCAAAATGCCGTCGCTGCGCAAGGTCGTCGTCGTGCCGTACCTCAACGCGGTGCCGGATGTCAGCAAGATTGCCCACGCGGTGGTCTGGAACGACATTCCCACGGTCAACCCGAAAAAAGCGCCAATTTTCAAACGGGTCGGCTTCGCTCACCCGCTCTTCATCATGTTTTCGAGCGGCACGACCGGCGTCCCGAAGTGCATCGTCCATGGCCACGGCGGCGTGCTGCTCCAGCATCTCAAGGAGCATCAGTTGCACAGCGACGTGCGCCCGGGCGACCGGCTGTTCTACTTCACGACCTGCGGCTGGATGATGTGGAACTGGCTGGTTTCCGGCCTGGCCTGTGGCGCCACGCTGCTGCTCTACGACGGCTCGCCGTTCGCCGGCGGCGGCACGGTGCTCTTCGACTACGCCGCGGCCGAGAAAATGACCCACTTCGGTACCTCGGCCAAGTTCATCGACGCCGCTGCCAAGCTCGGCCTGACGCCGGGCAAGACGCATGACCTGGCCGCCCTGCGTGCCATGTTCTCGACCGGCAGCCCGCTATCGCCGGAAGGCTTCGACTGGGTCTATCGCGAAATAAAGCAGGACATCCTGCTCGCCTCGATTTCCGGCGGCACCGACATCGTTTCCTGCTTCGTCCTCGGCAATCCCGTGCTGCCCGTCTGGCGCGGCGAAATCCAGTGTCGTGGCCTGGGCATGGCGGTCGATGTTGTCGACGACGTCGGCCAGCCGGTACGTGGGCAAAAAGGCGAGCTGGTGTGCACCGGCTCCTTCCCGGTCATGCCGGTCGGCTTCTGGAATGACGCCGATGGCGCGAAATACCGTGCCGCCTACTTCGAACGCTTCCCCAATATCTGGTGCCATGGTGACTTTTCGGAGCTCACGGCGCATGACGGCATGATCATCTACGGCCGTTCCGACGCCACATTGAACCCAGGCGGCGTGCGTATCGGCACGGCCGAAATCTACCGTCAGGTCGAACAGCTACCGGAAATTCTCGAAGCGCTGGTCATCGGCCAGGACTGGCCGCCGGGCCGCCACGACGACGTCCGCGTCGTGCTTTTCGTCAAATTACAGGAAGGCCACCAGCTCGACGCGGCGCTGATCGAGCGCATCAAGAAGCAGATCCGCGACAACACGACGCCGCGCCACGTGCCGGCGCAGGTCGTCCAGGTCCAGGACATCCCGCGCACCAAGTCAGGCAAGATCGTTGAACTGGCCGTGCGCAACGTCGTGCATGAACAGCCGGTCAAGAACGTCGAGGCCCTGGCCAATCCCGAGGCGCTGGAATTCTTCCGCGGGCGGCCGGAGCTAAGCGCTTAGGCGCCGCCGAGCATGGCGCGCCGGGTCAGTCGTCCGGCGCGCTGGGCCAGTTGCAGCAAGCCGGTGGCCAGTCCGCTGAGCGCCGCCATGATGCGCTGGCTGGCGGCCGGGCTTTCGACCCAGCGGTAGAACAACGTTGCCGCAATGAGGCTGGCGGTCCATGCCAGAAGCAGTGTGCTCATGGCCGAGGCGTGCGAATCCAGGCCAAATTTGGCGTAGAGCCCGTTGGCCAGGAGCAGGACCGGGAAATGCACCAGGAAAAGCGAATACGAAATCTGGCCGAGGAAGGCCAGCGGCCGGGCACTCGGCCATTTTTCGAGCAGTCCCGTGCGGCGGCCAAAGCCGAGCAGCAACGCAACGGCCAGGGCCAGTCCGATGCGCAGGCGGAAATCGACGACCAGGGCAGCAATGGTGATGGTGGCGATGACGCCGAGCCAGGCCGACATGTGCCGGCGATCGGAGGCCCACCAGGCGGCGGCGCCGAGGCCGTATGAGCCGAAAAAATAGATCGCCCAGTTGTCCCAGCTGGCGTCGCGGTTGAACCAGAATAGCGAGGCGAGGGCGGTAAGCAGAACGAGCGCCGGGGCGACGATCTTGCGGTGGCCGGCCCAGAGCAGAATGGCCATCAGCGCGAAAAGCTGAAAGTCGATGGCGATGTACCAGACGCCGGCTGACAGCGCTTCGAAGCCGAGCAGGTTGTGCAGCAGGAAAGCGTGGGCGAGCCATTGTTTGAAGGTGGCGCGGGCAGGGACCACCTCGTCGTCCAACCACTGATTGGCGATGGCGGCGGCCATGATGGCCAGGCCGATGGCGGCGAGGTAAGGCATGGCCAGCCGCAGGTAGCGCTTCCAGATCAGGGGCAGCGGCGATATGGCCAGCGCCTGTCCTTCGGCCGACAGGCCGCGGGCGGCGAGGAAACCGGCGATGACGAGAAACACCTGGACGGCCATGCGTCCGTATTCATAGAACCAGCTGAACAGGCCGGGCAGGGTCTCGCGCGCGGTAGCCGCGAGCGGGCCATAAGATGAAAAGTGGTTAAGCAGGACGAGCACGGCCGCGATCGCCTTGAGGGCGTCGATCAGCGGCATGCGGTTGGAAATCTTGCTCATGGTCTGGAGTGTACACTGATTGCTGCGGTGCACAATCGGAATTCCTGGTTGTTTTGTAAGGTTTAGTTAAACAAAACGCGCGACGAAGGAATTGGTGTACGTGGCGGGCAAATCAATCCACACCCGGTGGCCGCTACCGGGTGCGACCGTGACCGGCTCGCCCTTTTGGTTTTCCATGCGGCCCAGCGTCAGCACATGGTTGCCGGACGGATGCACGCATTCCAGCCGGTCGCCAACGGAAAAGCGGTTCTTGACCTCGATTTCCATGAGGCCGCGGGCCGTATCGAAAGCGACGGCATCGCCGACGTAGAGGCTGCGATCCGACTCGGAGCTGCCGCGCAGGTAGTTCTGGTATTCGGCGTCGTGGTGGCGTTGCAGGAAGCCGTCGGTGTAACCGCGATTGGCCAAGCCTTCGAGCTCGCGCAGCAGGGCCGGGTCGAGCGGCTGGCCGGCGACGGCGTCGTCGATGGCCTGGCGGTAGGCCTGCGAGGTGCGCGCGACGTAATACGGGCTCTTGGTCCGGCCTTCGATCTTGAGCGAATCGACGCCGATGTCGACCAAACGGTGCACGTGCTCGATGGCGCGCAGATCCTTGGAGTTCAGGATGTAGGTGCCGTGCTCGTCTTCCTCGATGGGCATGAGTTCGCCCGGGCGCTGCTTTTCCTCGAGCAGGATTTCCTGTTCGTTTTTGAGCATTTTTGCCGGTTGACCGTCAGAAGTGCTGACCTTGTAGTCCCAGCGGCAGGAATTGGTGCACGTGCCCTGGTTCGGGTCTCGGTGATTGAAGTAGCCGGAGAGCAGGCAGCGGCCGGAGTAGGCGATGCACAGCGCGCCGTGCACGAAGACTTCAAGCTCGATGTCAGGGCAGCGCTGGCGGATTTCGGCGACTTCGTCGAGCGACAGCTCGCGCGACAGAATGATGCGGTCGACGCCCATTTTTTGCCAAAAACGCACCGAGGCCCAATTCACCGTGTTGGCCTGCACCGAGAGGTGGATGACCTGTTCCGGCCAGG
>NZ_JAVHPH010000422.1:0-1784 GCF_036170495.1 Azonexus sp. | reverse complement strand
GGGGGTAAATGGCCAATTTAACGAAGCAGGCATGAGGTGTCAAACGGGTATTTTGCTGCCGGCAGGTCCTGCGAGACGTGGTGTGCCTTGCCTGGAAAGTGCGGGACGCTGGCTTTCTGGCGGTGGTGGCCGTCAGGCTTTCGCCGCTTGTCATGCCGGCGGCGCCGACCGTTGGCCGGTCAGTTTTTGATTTTGGCCGCTTTTTCCGGTCGACCGTGGCAACTGGGAAAGAGGCCTGCGTGACGAATTGCGGTGGTTCGTAGTGGCTGAATTTTTTCTCTCACTGGTTTTCAGGCACTTTCGGCGCTTTGTCCGGATGTTGCGCGCTGATATGGGTGTCGGATTTGGCCTGCATTTGCGGCGCTTGCTTGGCCATTTCGCGCAGAATACGGGCTACCGCCCAGAGCATGACGGCGGCACCGCCTGCGGTGCAAGCGACTGCTTCTACGGTTGACGTCGGAAAATCGGCCAAAATCGCCCCCCGGCCGGCAGCAAACCAGCTGGCGCCGATGCCAACGCAGGCCAGGCCAGCCATGTCGATCAGCGCGTAGAGAAAGATCGGGCCGGTCAGCGTCGGACGGGGTGGGCGATGGGATCGATTGAGCATGGGCTTGGCCGGTTTTGTTCGGTTGGTTGATATTTATCGAATGGCCTTGACAAAGTGAAAGTCGAGGCTTGACTTATGCACAGAGTTGGGGCGTTTCGATGCTCCGCGTTTCAATCTGGCTGATAGATTTGCCAGATTCGAGTGGAGGATTAAATGTCGTTTAAAAACAGTTGCTTAATATTGAGCTCAAGATTCGGGCAGGGTAAGGAAAATCCTTGTGGAACGGTCACTTAGCGACTTACCCCTTGTTTCATTCACAGACTTATCCACAGTTTTTGTGGATAGTTCCAAAACCCTAAACGGTGTAGCTAGATTGGCTGGCTAAGTTAAAGTGATACTTGAGGTTGTGTCACAGTTTTGCTGCGGCGCAGCAGGAAATTCCTTGCTGCGCCAGTCGTTGCCAGCCGCATCGTTTTATTTCACTCGCATTCCAGGTTGAGCGCCGGAATCCGGCGACAAAAGGAAAATTCCGGGGGTTTTGCCCTCACTATCCGAGGCGGCCAGGACCATCCCCTCGGACAACCCGAATTTCATTTTCCGCGGTGCCAGATTGGCGACCATGACAGTCAGCCGTCCGATCAGTTGGGCGGGATCGTAAGCCGTCTTGATGCCGGCGAAGACGTTGCGCGTTTCGTTGTTGCCGACATCGAGCGTGAGTCGGACCAGCTTGTCGGCGCCCTCAACGTGTTCGGCGTTGGCGATGCGGACAATGCGCAGGTCGACTTTCATGAAGTCATCGATGTTGCAGAACGGCTCCCATGGGGTTTCGGCTTTGACTTCATTTTGCTGATGTTCGGCATGGCGCTGCGCTGACTGCTGCTCCTGGGTTGGCGCCAGCGATTCCTTGTTGGCTTCGACCAGTTTTTCGATCTGCTTGGGATCGACGCGCGTCATGAGGTGCTCGTAGGCATTGATGCCGTGGCCGGCGGCGAGCAGGCTCTGCGTATCGTTCCAGGTGAGCGGCGCGATATTGAGGAATTTCTCGACCTTGCCGGCAACCACCGGCAGGATCGGCTTGAGCAGCACGGTGAGCAGGCGGAAGAGGTTAAGCGCATTGGTGCAGGCGGCATGCAGTTCGACGTCCTTGCCTTCCTGCTTGGCCAGTTCCCAGGGCTTGACGCTGTCGACGTACTGATTAGCAGCGTCGGTCAGCGCCATGATTTCGCGCATGGCCTTG
>NZ_JAVHPH010000421.1:0-1785 GCF_036170495.1 Azonexus sp. | reverse complement strand
TGGTCCACGCCAGCGGCGCGAACAGCCGGCCTTCCTGGGCTTCGAGCGTGAACACGGGGAGGAAGGAGACGGTGATGATCAAGAGGCTGAAGAAGAGGGCGGGGCCGACTTCCTTGCAGGCGGTGATGATGGCCTGGGCGCGGGTGGCTTCGAAACCCATCCCCACCCCAACCCTCCCCTTGAAGGGGAGGGGGTGAATTTCTCCTCCCCCTTCAAGGGGGAGGCCGGGAGGGGGATGGGTGGCCTCCAGCCGCTCCAAATGCTTGTGCGCATTCTCGATCATCACAATCGCCGCATCGATCATCGCCCCGACAGCAATCGCAATGCCGCCCAGACTCATGATGTTCGAATTGATGCCCAGCGCCCGCATGCCGATGAAGGCGGCCAGAATGCCGACCGGCAGCATGATGATGGCGACCAGCGCCGAGCGCAGGTGGAGCAGGAAAACAACGCAGACCAACGCGACTATCAGGCTTTCCTCGGCCAGCGTGCGTTTCAGCGTGGCGATGGCGCGTTCGATCAGTTCGGAGCGGTCATAGACCGTCTGGATGCGGACGCCTTCCGGCAGACCGGCGCTGATTTCTTCGACCTTGGCCTTCAGGTTGTGGATGACTTCCAGCGCATTCTGGCCGTAGCGCGACATGGCGATGCCGGAAACCACTTCGCCGTCGCCGTTCAGCTCGGTGATGCCGCGCCGTTCGTCGGCCACCAACTCGACGCGGCCGATGTCGGCGACGCGCACCGGCGTACCGCCGTCTTTGCCCGTTGTCGCCTTCAAGACCAGGTTCTCGATGTCGCCCTTGCCGCGCAGATAACCGCGGCCGCGCACCATGTATTCGGTCTCGGCCATTTCCAGCGTGCGGCCACCGACGTCGCGGTTGGAATTGCGGATCACCTCGGCAACGCGCATCAACGGGATGCCGTAGGTTTTTAGCTTGATCGGGTCGACGGTCACCTGGTACTGCTGCACGAAGCCGCCGATGCTCGCTACCTCGGCGACGCCGGGGGCCTTGGCCAACTGGTAGCGCAGGTACCAGTCCTGCAAGGTGCGCAGCTCGGCCAGCGTCTTGTTCTTGGCCAGCACGGCGTACTCGAATACCCAGCCGACACCGGTGGCATCGGGGCCCAGGGTCGGACTGACGCCCTTGGGCAGCTTGCCGGAGACGGAGTTTACGTATTCCAGCACGCGAGAACGCGCCCAATAGATGTCGGTGCCGTCCTCGAAAATGACGTAGACGAACGAGGCGCCGAAGAAGGAAAAGCCGCGGACGACCTTGGATTTCGGCACCGAGAGCAGGGCGGTGGTCAGCGGGTAGGTGACCTGATCTTCGACGACCTGCGGCGCTTGGCCGGGGAATTCGGTGTACAGGATGACCTGGACGTCGGAGAGGTCGGGGATGGCGTCGAGCGGGGTTTTGATCACCGACCAGATGCCGGCAATGATGATGAATAGGGTAGCCAGGAGGACGAGGAAGGGGTTTCTGGCTGACCAGTTGATGAGGGTGTTAAGCATGAGGCGCTTTTTCGTGGGGTTTGCCCTGGATTGGCGTGCGGGCGGCTAATTGGCTTGGGGTTCCGCCCTTGCGGGGCGTCTCACTTTTTCTTGCTTCGCCAAGAAAAAGTGAGCAAAAAGAAGGCGACCCTGGGTCGGTGCCGGCGTTGCCGGTTCCCTGCGCTACTCGGAAAGCCGGGCGGCTGCGGAACTCGGGGCTGCGCCCCTCAGACAGTCCTCGCCGAAGGCCCCCGGCCTTCCTGCGTTGCTCGGCACCTCTCAAGGGGCCCGGT
>NZ_JAVHPH010000420.1:0-1791 GCF_036170495.1 Azonexus sp. | reverse complement strand
GCCCTTCAGACCCTGCAGCAGATACGCGTCCAGCCGCGCAACGCGCTGCTCGATCTGCTCGATGTGCTGAACGATCTCGTCGGCCACGAAGCGGTGCGTGGCGCTGAACTGCTCGGTGCTCAGGGCCTCGAACAACTCCTCTCGACTGGCCCGCAGCCGGCCCTTGCAGTCCAGCACCTCGTGCATGGGCTTGTCCGCAATCAGCGCCTTGACCATGGCCCGCGCGCTGGCGCCGTGGATGTCGGCCACCACCACGTTGATGCGGATGCCCGCGTCCACCAGCACCTTGAGCAGCCGGTTCTTCTCCGCGCTGCACATGCCCACCAGCTTCTGGCGCTGCCGCGCCACCAGCCGCAACTGCCGCATCAGCAGCGGCGGGATGAACGACGCCCGCAACAGCCCCGCCCGGGCCAGCGTGGCCAGCCACTGCGCATCGGCCATGTCGGTCTTGCGCCCGGGCACCGCCTTGACGTGCCGCGCGTTGACCACCCACGCGGTGATGCCCACCGCCTCCAGCGCCGCGAACGGGCTCTTCCAGTACACGCCCGTGCTCTCCATCACCACCACCTCGGGCCTGATCTCCAGCGACCATTGCGCCAACGCGCGCCGGTCGCGTTTGAAGGCACCGAACTCCCGCTTGATGACCTCCACCCGACCGTCCTCATGTTCCACAACGGCACAGGCGGTGATCTTGGCCTGGTGAACATCCAGCGCAATCACGCGCTTGTGCATCGGGGTCAAATCCATTGCATGCCTCCTGCAGCTTGAACAACAATCACAAGCGTGCGGAGCAGCGTAGGTGCCGCCGACCAACGGCCTGCCGGGCACGCCCGGCGGCTCTCTTTAATGTGGGCTGTCAGACATGCACCCGCCGTCACCGGCCGGTGTACGCCCGCAGGCAATCCTGGGTACGAGTGGTCGGCAGCGGGTCAGGTTAGCTATCGCGGTCACGATGCCATCAAAACTTTGACCGGCCTCTACCCACGCTGCCCCGCACACCCCATAGTCTCTTCCATCATCCCGGGTGCGCCTTCCGGCTCATGATGGTTAGTCGAAAGTCAGCGCACTGGGTCGGCTTTGCGTCGACGTCAACAAGGGTGGGGTTTCTGCCGGACCAGAGCGCCCTTGCCGTGACCCTGAACGGCGCCTACGATCATTGCGTCACCGCACTCCGCTGCACCACTCGGGCTGCTGGACTACGGCCCCGCAGACCCACCTCCACTCCCCGTTCCCGTGGACGCCCGGCAGCCAGTACCTCACACCCTCGGCGACGCCAGCTTCGATGCCCTGACCGGCGAGCTTGCGATCGATGGCGAGGTGCGCCGCCTACGGCCACAGAGCGCCGCCGTGCTGGCCCATCTGCTGTCTCGTGCCGGGCAGTTGGTGACGCGGGACGAACTGCTCGACGCCGTGTGGGGCCAAGCCGTGGTGACGGAGAACTCGCTGGCCCAGTGCCTGTCCGAGATTCGTCGCGCGCTCGGGCCCGAGCGTCTCAGTTGGTTGGAGACGCACGCCCGCCGAGGCTATGCGCTGCACCTGCCGGCCGAAGCGGCGCGCAGTGTTCCGCCGCTGCCAGCGGCGCCAGTCCCTGCCAACGTGTCCCGCCGGCCAGCGACAGTTCGCATGGCGCTGGCGGCAGGGATGGCAGCGCTGCTGGTGCCGGCGGCGATCCTGCTCTTGGGCTGGCACCGCAGCGAACCCGTCGGCCAGATCTCGCTTGCCGTGATGCCCTTCGCCGTACTCGGCGGCGGGGCCGAAGCGACCGCGCTCGCGGACGTCGTCGGAGAAGAC
>NZ_JAVHPH010000419.1:0-1798 GCF_036170495.1 Azonexus sp. | reverse complement strand
AGGATTTCGTAGGCGGATTCGCGGTCGACCGTGGTGCCGTAGGTGGCGAGCAGCGGGCTGGACTGGATCATGGCCTGGCGTTCCTCCGCGGTGAGCGGGCCGAGGCGGGAGGCGGGCGGGAAGATGAGGCCGCGCTCGACGATGGTCGGCCGGCCTTTTTCGTCGAGGAAGGAAACCAACGCTTCGCCGACACCGAGTTCGGTGATCGCCGTGGCGGCGTCGAATTTCGGGTTGGCGCGCATGGTTTCGGCGGCGGCCTGAACGGCTTTCTGGTCGCGCGGGGTGAAGGCGCGCAGGGCGTGCTGGACGCGGTTGCCGAGCTGGCCGAGGATTTTTTCCGGGACGTCGAGCGGGTTCTGAGTGACGAAATAGACGCCGACGCCCTTCGAGCGGATCAGGCGGACGACCTGCTCGACCTTGTCGGTCAGCGCCTGGGGCGCGTCGCTGAACAGCAGGTGGGCTTCGTCGAAGAAGAAGGCGAGCTTGGGCTTGTCGAGGTCGCCGGCTTCGGGCAGTTGCTCGAACAGTTCGGAGAGCAGCCAGAGCAGGAAGGTGGAGTAGAGGGCCGGGGCCTGGACGAGCTTTTCGGCCGACAGCACGTTGATGACGCCACGGCCGTTTTCGTCGACTTTCATGAGGTCGTTGATGTCGAGCATCGGCTCGCCGAAGAACTGGTCGCCGCCTTGTTGTTCGAGCGTCAGCAGGCCGCGTTGGATGGCGCCGATCGAGGCCGAGGCGACGTTGCCGTATTCGGTGGTGAACGTCTTGGCGTTGTCGCCGACGTGCTGGACCATGGCGCGCAGGTCCTTGAGGTCGAGCAGGAGCAGACCCTGATCGTCGGCGATCTTGAAGACCAATTGCAGGACGCCGCCTTGCGTGTCGTTGAGGTTGAGCAGGCGGGCGAGGAGCAGCGGGCCCATGTCGGAAACGGTGGCGCGGATCGGCACGCCGCTTTCGCCGAAGACGTCCCAGAAGGCGACCGGGTTGGCGTAGGGGGCGAAGCCTTCGAGACCGAGTTCAGCAATGCGTTTGAGCAGTTTTTCCGAAGGGGTACCGGCGGCGCCCATGCCCGACAGGTCTCCTTTCACGTCCGCCATGAAGACCGGCACGCCAGCAAACGAGAGCCGTTCGGCCATCGACTGCAGGGTCACCGTCTTGCCGGTGCCGGTGGCGCCGGTGATCAGCCCGTGGCGGTTGGCCATCTGCGGCAGCAGGGCCGGGTAACCGTCTTCGGATTTGGCGAGGTACATGGGTTCGGACATGACGGCAGACTCCAGCGGGAATGGTATTCCCGCATTCTAGCAACGCCGGGATGGCGCTTTGTTAAATAGCGTAAGTCGGCGTGCTACGCCGGCCTGACGAGAAGCCGCCGGGCGAGTAAAATCACGCCTTCTTCGTTATTTGCATTCAGGGAAAACAGCATGGCTGGTCATTCCAAGTGGGCCAATATCCAGCACCGTAAAGGTCGCCAGGACGAGAAGCGCGGTGCCGCCTTCTCGAAGATTGCCAAGGAAATTACCGTTGCCGCCAAAATGGGCGGCGGCGACATCAACTTCAACCCGCGCCTGCGCGTCGCGGTCGACAAGGCCAAGGGCGTCAATATGCCCAAGGACAAGATCGACACAGCGATCAAGAAGGGCACGGGCGAACTCGAAGGCGTCGAGTACATCGAGATCCGCTACGAAGGCTACGGCATCGGCGGTGCAGCGATCATGGTCGATTGCCTGACCGACAACAAGGTGCGCACGGTGGCCGAAGTTCGCCACGCCTTTTCCAAGTTCGGCGGCAACATGGGTTC
>NZ_JAVHPH010000418.1:0-1808 GCF_036170495.1 Azonexus sp. | reverse complement strand
ACGGCTGAAATCGACTGGCACCGGCTTGGCATAGCCGAACAGGAAGTTGCCACCGGAAAAGAGCAGGATGCTGAGCGGAATCAGGATGGTGCCAACCGGATCGATGTGGCGCAATGGATTCAGGCTGATTCGCCCGGCCTGCCAGGCCGTCGGGTCGCCGAAATGGCGCGCGGCGTAGCCATGCGCAGCTTCGTGCAAGGTGATCGCAAAAACCAGCGGCAAGGCAAGAATCGCAATGGTCTGGATGATGGCGTTGATATCCAGCATGGCTTAGCCCAGTCCGAACAGCTCAAGTGGGCCACGGCCCGCCCGGATCAGCTCTGGCGCAGCGCCTGTCAGATCGATGATCGTCGTCGGCTCGGTACCACAAGGACCGCCATCGAGAATCAGTTCCAACTGGTCGTCGAGGCGATCCTGGATTTCCCAGCCTTCAGTCAGTGGAAACTCATCGCCCGGCAATTGCAGGGTCGTCGTCAGCAGCGGCTCATTGAGCTCTTCGAGCAAGGCCAAGACAACCGGATGATCCGGCACGCGCAGGCCGATAGTTTTGCGCTTCGGGTGCATGACTCGCCGCGGCAATTCCTTCGAGCCTTCGAGAATGAAGGTGTAACTGCCCGGCGTCGCCGCCTTGAGCAAACGATACTGGGCGTTATCGACGCGAGCAAAATGGGCGATTTCGGAAAGATCGCGGACCATCAGCGTCAGGTGATGGCGCTCGTCCATCTGGCGAATCAAGCGGATACGATCGAGCGCTTCCTTATCGCCGAGATGGCAACCTAGGGCGTAGCAGGAATCGGTCGGCAAGGCGACGATCGCCCCTTTCCGAATGAAATCGGCAGCCTGGACGAGCAGACGCGGCTGCGGCGTTTCCGGGTGAATATTGACGACGCGAGCCATGTTCAGACCACCAGGCGCCAGACCGGCTTCAGATCTTCCGGCAATTGCGGAAGCTTGCCAAGATCGACATAACTTTCTTCAGGCCCGTGAAAATCAGAGCCGCGCGAAGCGTGGAATGCGTAGTGACGGGCCAGGCGGGCAAAATGCATGACATGGTCGGGCGAATGGCTGCCACAGGTCACTTCGATGCCCTGTCCGCCGACGTCCTTGAAATCGTCGAGGAAACGGCGCATGTCGGCGCCCGACATCTTGTAGCGTGCCGGATGGGCGACCACTGCGACGCCACCGGCGCCAGTGATCCAGCCAACCGCTTCGTCGAGCGTCGCCCAGCGATGATCGACATAACCCGGTTTGCCAGCCGCCAGGTAATGCTGGAATACGCCCGGCACGTCACGGGCGATGCCGATCGACACCAGATAGCGGGCAAAATGGGCGCGCGAAATCAGGCTGGGATTGGTCACGAAACACAGGGCGCCTTCGTAAACGCCAGGGATGCCAATGGCGGCGAGCGCCTCGCCCATCCGCTTGGCCCGTTCGATACGCCCCACCCGCAACGCGTCGAGGCCGCCGCTCAGTGCCGGGTTGGCTGGATCAAAGCCGAGACCGACGACATGAATCGGTACGCCGCGCCATTCGATGGAAATTTCGACACCATTGACGAAGCCCATACCGGCTTCTTCGGCTGCTGTTCTAGCTTCAGTCAGACCACCGAGGTCGTCGTGATCGGTCAGCGCCCAGAGATCGACGCCATTTCCCGCCGCACGCCCGGCGACAACCCGGGGCGGCAAAAAGCCGTCGGAAACGATCGAGTGGCTATGAAAATCGAAATTGGCAGGTGTCACAGGTAAGCAATTGAAGGCAAACGAAGATTCTAGCACGAAGGAGGCCATGCCCCGGGACCGCTTGTGCGG
>NZ_JAVHPH010000417.1:0-1816 GCF_036170495.1 Azonexus sp. | reverse complement strand
CGGCGGCGTCGATACGCTGTGCCTGACCACGCTCTACGGCTTCGCCTCGCTGCAATTGACCTCCACCCAGCCCTGCCGCCCTTACGACGCGGCGCGCAACGGCATTTCGGTCGGCGAGGGGGCGGCGTTTGCACTGCTTGAACGGGGCGAGCAGCCTACACCGGGCTCGGTGCTGCTCCTCGGCACCGGCGAATCGAGCGACGCCTATCACATGTCCTCGCCACACCCGGAAGGCCTCGGCGCCCGGATGGCCATGCAAGCCGCGCTGCGCTCAGCCGGATTGACGGCCGGCGACATCGATTACATCAACCTGCACGGCACCTCGACGCCGGCCAATGATGCCGCCGAAGGCAAGGCCGTCAGCACCCTGTTCGCCAGCACCGTTCCGTGCAGTTCGACCAAGGGCGCCACCGGCCACACGTTGGGCGCCTCCGGGGCGGTCGAAGCGGTCATCTGCGCGCTGACGCTGACCGACGGTTTCCTGCCCGGCAGCCCGGGCACCGAAAACGTCGACCCGGCCATACCCATCAATTACCTGCTGAAAGCCCGCCCAGGCAAAGTCAGCGGCGCCCTGACCAATTCCTTCGGCTTCGGCGGCAGCAATTGCAGCCTGATCCTGGGAGTCGCCAAATGAGCCGCCCGCTGACCGCCTGGATCGAAGGCATCGGATTCCTCGCCCCCGGCCTGCCCGACTGGCCGACCGCCCGCGCCGTTTTACGCGGCGAAATGGCGTTGACCGCAGCCCCTTCCATTTTGCCGGCACCGAGTATCCTGCCGCCGGCCGAACGGCGTCGGGCCAGCCGCGTCGTCAAGCTGGCGCTGGCCATCGGCCTTGAAGCCGCCGCCCATGCTGGCGCCGATGCCGCGACGCTGGCTACCGTCTTCTCCGCCTCCGGTGCCGACGGCCACAATTGCCACGCCCTGTGCGAGCAACTGGCCAGCGACGACCGGCAGATTTCGCCGACCCGTTTTCACAATTCGGTGCACAACGCCGCCGCCGGTTACTGGGGCATCGCCACCGGCGCCATGGCGCCGTGCCAGGTCATCTGCGCCTACGACGCCAGCTTTGGCGCCGGCCTGATCGACGCGCTGGGTCAGGTCGTTGCCGACCGCCAGCCGACGCTGCTCATCGCCTACGACAGCGAATATCCCGAACCGCTGTTTGCCAAGCGGCCAGTGCCGGACGTCGCCGGCGTCGCGCTGCTGCTGACACCTGAACACAGTGAGCGCTCGCTCGCATCGATTACGGTCACCCCCGCCGGCGCTGCCGCCGAACCGCTGGCCGACGCCGCCCTCGAAGCCTTGCGCGTCTCGATCCCGGCCCTGCGCGCGCTGCCGCTGCTGCAAAAACTGGCGCGCGGCGAGGCCGGCGAGGTCTGTCTCGACTACCTGCCGCCGATGCAACTGCAGGTCGCCATCAGGCTGTGCTAGACAAAAGCTGGATCGCCGCCCACATCCCGCATCAAGGCACCATGTGCCTGCTCGATGCGGTGACCGAATGGTCCAACTCGGCGATCTCCTGCCGCGCCAGCAGCCACACCGACCCGGCCAATCCGCTGCGTGCGGAGAATCGATTGGGCGCCGCCAACGGCATCGAATACGCCGCCCAGGCCATGGCCATCCACGGCGCGCTGATTGCCGGTGAGGTTGCTGACGAAGGCGCCGCACCGCGCCAGGGCTACCTGACCAGCGTGCGCAGCGTCAGCCTGCATGTCGCCCGTCTCGACGACCTGCCGGGCGAACTCGACGTGTGCGCCGAGCGCCTGTCGGGCGACAGCAACAACATCCTCTACCAGTTCTCGCTCAGCCACGCCGG
>NZ_JAVHPH010000416.1:1216-9395 GCF_036170495.1 Azonexus sp. | reverse complement strand
TCGCCGAAGGCCCCCGGCCTTCCTGCGTTGCTCGGCACCTCTCAAGGGGCCCGGTAAACCGTCTCGTGACCAAGCGGTGGCAGTCATCCCTTAAAGTCCGCATAGGCGGAAGTCCAGAAAAGGCAGCGGGTCCCCGCTTCGCCCGCCGCGAAGCGGAATCTCGGGCGTGTCGTAATCGAGATGCCCCTAAATCAGGCTCGCCTTGCGCTTCACGGCATCCACGTAGGCCATCGCGTCCATCGGCTGGCCCTGGCGCTGGGCGCGCCAGATCGTTTCGCCGAGGCAGTCGAGCAGGACGTGTTCGGCGTCGTGCGGGTCCATGCGGGCGCGCAGTTGCTCGAAGGCCAGGCGGATGCCTGGTGGCTGGTCGATGCTGACTTGCTCATGGATGGCGAGGTGCAGCGAGAGGTGGAGGAAGGGGTTCATGGCCCCGCCTTCCGGCGTCCATTCCTTGTCCACGGCGGCTTTCGGATCGTTGAGCAGGGCGTGGTATTCCGGATGGCGGGCGGCGATGTCAGCGGCGGTGACTTCGGCGCCGACCAGCGGCAGGCGGTCGACGTGCTTTTTCCAGGCATCGCAAAAGAAGAGGCGGACCTGCTCGCGGGAGGGATTAAACATGAGCGCTTTCGAACAATAAGGTGAGTGCGGTGTTGTGGAACAGGCGGTTGTGGCCGGCCAGCGGGGCGATTTGCCCGGTGCCGTAGGCGCCGAGCAACGGCGTGCCGGGGAAGGTGTCACGGAAGGCGACGAGGTCGCGGTCGTCGTCGCCGTAAAACAGCGGGCCGCGGCCGATGCACGAAAACATCACGGCGAAATTGGGCTGTTTTTTCTGGTTGACCCTGGGGCCAGCCGTTGTTTCTGTGGTCGTAGCCGTCAGCACTTCGCGCATTTCCTGCTCGGCGGCGAGCGGCTGGCGGATGGCCCAGGTGATCGTCTCGCCCTCGTTTACGGGTTCGGCCAGGGTCAGCGAGCCATCGGCGTTGGCCGAGAGGAGGGCAATGCCCGGCGCGTCGGTCTGGCGCAGCACGGCGATCAGGTGCAGGGGCGGGCGCTCGCGCAATTCGGCGGGCAGGGCGCGGCGCAAGCTGTCGACGGCGCTGTGGCCGCCAAGGCGGCGCAACTCGTAGCCGGCGCATTGCTCGACGGGCAGCGGCTCGCCGAGCCGGCGCAGGCCCGGCGAGCGGACCAGACGGGCGTTTACGCCGGGCAGGCAAAACTCGGCGCAGCCATTTTCATCTGTCCGGCTATGCGACCAGACGGCAGCATCGGTGTCGAGCAGGCCGACCCGCGCCGGGCCGTCCAGCCAATCGAAGGGCAGTCGGCCGTGGCCGCTGAAGGAGAGCCGTGGCGATTCGGCCGATACCTCGCTGGTCGGCGTCGAATAGACGAGAGCGGCGGCTGCCGGCTGGTCGAGTTGCCAGCCGCGCTCGGTAAATAGTCCGCTGGCCGTGCTGCCGCAGACCGCCAGACAGCCGCCAGCGCGCGCGGCGGCGAGTACGGCGGGCTGCGGATTGCGGTTGAAATCGCGGGTCAGAAACAGGATGACGTTATCGGCGCGCGCCAGCCCGGCGGCGGCCAGCGCTGCCTCGACGGCCGCCTGGGCCAGCTCCGCTGCCGGCCGCTGGCCGGCAACGAGGGCGGTGGCGGCTTTCATACACTCTTGCTCCGGTAGCTGCACAGGTCGACGACGATGCAGTGCCCACAGTCCGGCTGGCGCGCCTTGCAGACGTAGCGGCCGTGCAGGATCAGCCAGTGGTGGGCGTCCTTCTTGAATTCGTCGGGCGTTACCTTGAGCAGCTTCTGTTCGACTTCCTCGACGGTCTTGCCGGGGGCCAGCCCGGTGCGGTTGCCGAGGCGGAAGATGTGGGTATCGACGGCGATGGTCGGCTGGCCGAAAGCCGTGTTGAGCACGACATTGGCCGTCTTGCGGCCGACGCCGGGCAGGGCTTCGAGGGCGGCACGGTCGTCCGGCACCTCGCCGTCGTGCCGTTCGAGCAGCAGGCGGCAGGTGGCGATGACGTTTCTGGCTTTGGTCCGGAACAGGCCAATGGTTTTGATGTAGTCGGTCAGCCCCTCTTCGCCGAGGGCCAGCATGGCGGCAGGCGTTGGCGCCACCGGGTAGAGCCGGGCCGTCGCCTTGTTGACGCCGACGTCGGTGGCTTGGGCCGAGAGGATGACGGCGATCAGCAACTGGAAAGGCGTGGCGTAGTGCAGCTCGGTGGTCGGCGCCGGATTGGCGTCGCGCAGGCGGCGGTAGAACTGCTCGATGTCGGCTTTTTTCACGAATTTGGAGGTGTCGATGGATTGTCAGGCGCGGCGCAATGGGCCATATTGTTGCAAACAATTTTAACCGACAGAGAAGGCAGACTCCCATGCCGCAAGCGACAGATGGCAAGAGCATAGCCCTGAAGCAGTTGGTCGATGGCAACCCGGTCGCCACCATCGTCATCGATGCCGAACACCGCATTACCCACTGGAACCGCGCCTGCGCCGTGCTGACCGGCTTGGCCGCCGCCGACATGATCGGGCGGACAGAGCAATGGCGCGCTTTTTACGATACCGCGCGGCCGATCCTGGCCGATCTGGTGGTCGATGGTGCTGTCGATGCAACGGTCAACCGGTTTTACGACGGAAAATCCAGGCCTTCGGCGGTGGCCAACGAGGCTTACGAGGCCGAGGACTTTTTTCCGGCGATGGGCGAGGGCGGCCGTTGGTTGTTTTTTACCGCGGCCGCCATTCGCAACACGGCCGGCGACATTGTTGGCGCCATCGAAACCCTGCAGGACGTCACCGAACGGCGGCGCGCCGAGGCGGCATTGCGCGATAGCGAGGCCTATCTGGCGCAAATTGTCGACGGCTCGTCGGTGGCCATGCTGGTCATCGATGCCGGGCACCGCGTCACCCACTGGAACCGCGCCTGCGAGGCGATGACCGGGACGCTGGCGCGCGACGTCATCGGCACTTGCGGACAATGGAAGGCGTTCTATCCCTCCGAACGTCCGATCATGGCCGACCTGGTTCTCGATGACGCCAGCGAGCGTGCCGTCGACCAGCTTTACCACGGCCGTTTCCGGCCTTCGCTGCTGATTCCCGGCGGCTATGAAGCCGAGGATTTCTTCCCGCATTTCGGCGATCGCGGCCGCTGGCTGTTCTTTACCGCGGCGCCCTTGCGCAGTGTCAACGGGGAGGTCGTCGGGGCTATCGAAACGCTGCAGGATGTCAGCGAACGGCGCCGGGTCGAGGAGGCCTTGCGCGAAAGCGAGGAGCGCTATCGCTGCCAGAGCCAGACCGATTCGCTGACCGGCCTCTACAATTCGCGATTCATGCATGAGCGCTTGCCCGGCGAACTGGAGCGGGCGACCCGCTATGTCAGGCCGCTATCGCTGCTCATTCTCGATTGCGACGATTTCAAGTGCATCAACGATCGCTACGGCCACCTCGAAGGCGACCGGGTTTTGCAAAACCTGGCCGCGATCATCCGCCAGTGTCTGCGCCGCTCGGATAGCGCCTATCGCTACGGTGGCGAGGAGTTCGTCGTGCTGCTGCCGGAGGCGGACGCCACGGCAGCCCTGGCCCTGGCCGAACGTCTGCGTGGCCAGTTCGCGGCGCAGGAAACACTGTCGTCGAGCGGCGAGATTATTCGCTGCACGGTCAGCATCGGCGTTGCCCTGCTCCAGTCGGGCGACACCGACAACAGCCTGATGCGGCGGGCCGATGCGGCGAGCTACGCGGCCAAGGCGCGCGGCAAGAACTGCGTCGCCCTGGCCGGTTCAGCCGGCTGAGCCGGCATCCGGCGCATTTCGTTTTTGGCTTGTTTTCGCGGTTGACCGTAGCAACGGGCGAGCGCTTTCGCGGGCCCGCAACTGGCCGCAGCCGCCATCGACATCCTGCCCGGCTGAGTTGCGCACCGTCGTCCGGATACCCCGCGCGTGCAGATAGCGGGTCAGTTCGGTGATCCGCTCGACTGATGGCCGCCGGTAGGCAAGGGCGGCCGTGGCGTTGTACGGGATCAGGTTCATGATCGCGTACTTGCCGGCGAGCAGGCGGGCGATGCGGTCCATTTCTTCGAAGCTATCGTTGATGCCGGCGAGCAGCGTCCATTGGTACTGGATCGGGTAACTCGTCGTCCGCGCGTAATGCTCGGCCAGTTCGACCAGTTCGGCCGGATCGATGCGCGAGGCCTTGGGCAGCAGTTCGGCGCGCAGTTCGGCGCGGGTTGAGTGCAGTGAAATGGCCAGCGCCGGCTTGACGGTTTCCTGCGGTAGCCGCTCGAAAACGCGCAAATCGCCAACCGTCGAGAACACCAGATTCTTGTGCCCAATGCCGCCGGCGGTGCCGAGCAGATCGATCGCCTCGAGGACGTTGTCGATGTTGTGCGACGGCTCGCCCATGCCCATGAAAACGACGCGCGTCACCTTGCGCCGGGTCCGGCCGAGGATGACCTGGGCGACCATCTCGCCGCTGCTCACCTGGCGCAACAGGCCGTCGCGGCCGGTCATGCAAAAGGTGCAGCCGACGGCGCAGCCGATCTGCGTCGAAATACACAGGCCGTCGCGCGGCAGCAGCACGCTCTCGACGCTCTGGCCGTCGCCCAGTTCGACGAGCAGGCGCGACGAGCCGTCCTCGCCCGGGTGTTCCGAGCGGACGCGGGCCAGCCCCGATAGTTCATCGTGCAAGCCCGGCAGCGCATGGCGCAGGGCCAGCGGCAGAAAGGTTTCCGGCGGCTGGTGGCGCGGCCCGGCGTCGAGCGGCTTGCCTTGCGCCCAGGCGCGTAGCACGCGGTCGACGTGGCAATCCTTGGCGCCGGTGGCAAACAGGGCTTGGCGGATGGTTTCGATGCGCATGCGGGCGGTTTCGTCAGGCCCGCAAGGGGCGGCCGGGAACGATCAGTGGCAGCCGGCCGTGGCGATCGGGGCTGGCGGCTTCTGCTTGGCGCGCGCGGCGGCGCGGGCTTCGATCCAGTTCTTCCAGGCGATCAGGCAGCCGAGCAGGATGAAGGCGCCGGGCGGCAGCAGGGCGAGCAGGAAGCCGGGGTAGCTTTCAGGCAGGACCTGGATCGGCTGCAAACTGGGGAAAACCATGTCGATGCCGCCGAGCAGCGTGCCGCTACCGAGAAATTCACGCAGGGTGCCGAGCAGACCAAGCGTCCACAACATGCCGAGGCCCATGAAAATCCCGTCAAAGGTGGCCTGCGCGGGCGGGTTCTTGGCGGCAAAGGCTTCGACGCGGGCGAGCACGATGCAGTTGGTGACGATAAGCGGAATGAAGATGCCGAGCACCAGGTAAAGCTCGTGCAGGTTGGCGTTGAACAGCAAATCGACGACGGTGACCAGGGCGGCGACGATGAGGATGAAAACGGGAATGCGGATTTCGTGCGGGATCAGGTTGCGCAGCAAGGCAATGGCGAAGCCCGACATGGCCATGACGATGATCGTGGCCAGCGACAGCATGATGCCATTAACGGCGTTGGTCGTTGTCGCGAGCAGCGGGCACAGGCCGAGAATCTGGACCAGCGAGGTGTTCTGCTTCCAGATGCCGTTGCCGGCGATGGTCTTGAATTCGTCACGGGTGATCATTGGGCGGCTCCTTCGGCGAACAGTCGGTCACGATTGGCTGCGGCCCATTTCACGGCCTTCAGCACAGCCTTGGAGACGGCGCGCGGGGTGACGGTGGCGCCGGCGTGAAAATCGATCTGGCCGCCATCTTTCCTGACCTTCCAGTCCTTGTCGGCGACCTGGGCCAGCGCCATGCCGTTGAATTGGGTGATCCACGGCCGGGCCTTGTTCTTGTCCTTCTTGACCTCGACGTAATCGCCCAGACCCGGTGTTTCCTTGTGCTGCGTGACGCGCACGCCAGCGACTTGACCATTGGCGCGAATGGCAATGATCAGGCGAATTTTGCCGGCATAGCCATCGGGGGCGACGGCTTCGAAAACCAGCGCCACCGGCTGGCCGTTCTTGCGCGCGCGGAACAGTGTGCTCGCGTCTTTCAGACCGAGTTCGGGGGTGGCCGGCAGGGCGACCGTGTCTTCGAGCAGGGCGTTGTCGTACTCGGTGCGCGGCAGCACTTCGTCGACCAGTTTCATTTTTTCTTCGGTGGCCGAGGCTTCGATGGCCGGTTTGGTCCACAGATAGGCGCCCGAGAGCAGGCCGGTAAAAATGATGACGAAGACGAACAGGATGGCGGCCGTGCGGGCAGCCATGCCAGTGGCCGAAATTTCCTTGGTGACGCTCATGACTTTTCCTTCATGCCGAAGATCGGCGGTTGGGTCAGGAGGTCGATCAGCGGGGCGGAGAGGTTCATGAGCAGCACGGCAAAGGCAACGCCATCGGGATAACCGCCGAAGACCCGGATGATGTAGGCGAGCAGGCCGGCACCGGCGCCGAAGATCAGCTTGCCGCGCGGCGTCGTGCAACCGGAAACCGGATCGGTGGCGATGAAGAAGGCGCCGAGCATGGCGCCGCCCGAGAGTAGATGAAAGAGCGGGTTGGCGAATTGGCCCGGGTTGTAGAGCCAGAGGGCGCCGGAGATCGTGGCCATCGCTGCAATGAAGGCGAGCGGCACGTGCCAGGTAATGAGTTTGCGCTGCCACAACCACAGGCCGCCGAGCAGATAGCCGCCGGCCACCCATTCCCAGCCTCGGCCGGCGAAGTTGCCGTAAATATCCTGGTTGGCGAGCAGGGTGCTGACGTCGAAACTGCTGTCGCCCAGCTTGAGCGCGGTCTTCATCGCATCGAGCGGGGTGGCGCCGGACAGGGCGTCGACGCGCGGCAGCCAGCCGAGAATGATGTTGATCTGGTCAATCAGCCCTAATTGCAGGCCGACGCTGGGCCACTGCGACATCAGCGCCGGGAAGGCGACGATGCACACGGCGAAGGCGACCATGGCCGGGTTGAACGGGTTTTGACCGAGCCCGCCGTAGAGCTGTTTGGCAACGACGATGGCAAAGACGGTGCCGGTGACGACCAGCCACCATGGCGCCAGCGGCGGGAAGGTGAGGGCGATCAGCCAGGCGGTGACGATGGCCGAGCCGTCGCTCAGGAAGAGGGCCAGGGGTTTGCCGCGCACTTTGAGCATGACGGCTTCGGCGAGCAGGGCGGCGAGCGTGGCGATGACCAGCTGAACCAGGATGGCCGGGCCGACCAGGCTGGCGTAGGCAGCAATGCCCGGGATCAGCGCGACGCAGACCTGGATCATGACCTGGCTGACGCTGACCTCTTTGAGAAGGAAGGGGGCGGGAGGGAACATTATTGGGTTTTCTCGCTGGCCGGGGCGGCGGCGGTCGGCGCGGGTTCGATCAGGTGGGCGGCGATGCGACGTGCCTCGATGTCGGCCGCGGCGCGCTGCTGTTCGGCGGTCAGGGCGTCGACGTTCTTGGGCTGGACGGCTTCGCGTTGGGCCTTGGCGCGGGCCATGGCGGCTTCGATGGTGGCGCGTTTTGCCTCTTTTTCCGGGTTGACCGTAGCGGTCGGTGTGGTCGTGCCGGCGGCATCGCCCGCCGGCGTCGTGTCGCTCTCCGCAGCAGCCGCAGCCGCCTCGGCTGCCTTTTTGGCGGCTTGTGCCGCCGCTGCCCTGGCCAGCTTTTCGGCCTTCTCGGCCTTTTCGCGTTCTTCGCGCGTTTGCTTGAATTCGAAACGGGCTTTGGCCTGCTCGGCGGCATTCTTCTCGCGTTCGCGCGCCCAGATTTCGCTCTTGGCGAAGCGGAAATACTGGACGAGCGGAATGCGCGACGGGCAGACGAAGGCGCAGCAGCCGCATTCGATGCAGTCGAAAATGTTGTATTCCTGCGTCTTGCCGAAATTCTTGGCGCGCGAGAACCAGTACATCTCGAACGGCTGCAACTCGTGCGGGCAGGCCTGGGCGCAGGCGCCGCAGCGGATACACGGCATTTCCGGCGCCTTGGGCGGGAACAGGCGTTCCGAGTGGGCGATCAGGCAGTTGGTCGCCTTGACCACGGGCACCGACACTTGCGGCACGAGGAAGCCCATCATCGGGCCGCCCATGACGATGCCATCGGTGTCCGGGTGGGGCTGCGCGAGCTTGAGCAGTTCGTCCATCGGCGTGCCGATCAGCACTTCGTAATTGCGCGGTGCGTGCACGTTGCCGGTCAGGGTGACCAGCCGGGAGACGACCGGCTCGCCGTGGGCGATGGCGCGCCAGGCGGTGTAGGCGGTGGCGA
>NZ_JAVHPH010000416.1:0-1116 GCF_036170495.1 Azonexus sp. | reverse complement strand
GAGACGACCGGCTCGCCGTGGGCGATGGCGCGCCAGGCGGTGTAGGCGGTGGCGACGTTGAAGCACTGGACGCCGAGGTCGGTCGACCGCTTGGCGGCCGGGACTTCCTTGCCGGTCAGCACGCGGATCAGCTGCTTGGCGCCGCCAGCCGGGTAGAGCGTTGGTATCTGGATGATAGAAAACGGCTCGCCGAGCGCGTCGACCGCAGCGCGCATGGCAGCGGCGGCTTCCGGCTTGTTTTCCTCGATGCCGATGAGCACCTTTTTCGGCTGCAGCAGGTCGCGGAAGACGCCGATGCCACGGACGATTTGCGCGGCTCGTTCGCGCATCAGCAGGTCGTCGCAGGTGATGAAAGGCTCGCATTCGGCGCCGTTGATGATCAGCTCTTCCATCGGCACCGTTTTCGACGGCGTCAGCTTGCCGTGGGTCGGGAAAACCGCGCCGCCCAGGCCGACAACGCCGGACTGCTGCAGGTAGTGGCGGCTTTCATCGGCTGTCGCGTTGGCGTAGTCGAAAGCTTGGCGGGCGATCCACTCGTCCCGGCCGTCCGGCTCGATGACGACGCACAGCGCGTCGAGGCCGGAGGGGTGGGGCTGGACGTGCATTGCCACGGCGACAACGGTGCCCGAGGTCGGGGCATGGATGGCGGCCGAGATCCAGCCGTCGGCCTCGCCGATCAACTGGCCCTTGAGGACAAGGTCGCCGGCCTGGACGACCGGGCGCGGCGTGCCGCCGATGCTCTGGTGCAAGGGCACGATCAGGCGCGACGGGAGCGGGGCAGCGGCAATCGGCAGGGTGATCGACGCTGTCTTGTGGGTCGGCGGCTTGACGCCGCCCTTGAACTTGAAGAGCTTGATCGACATCAGGCGGCCTTGATTTCGACGACCGGGTATTTCCATTTCCAGTTGTCGATGTTCTCGCCGATCGGCTGCATCGAAATGCATTCGACCGGGCAGGGGGGCAGGCATAGTTCGCAGCCGGTGCATTGCTGGGCAACGATGGTGTGCATCTGCTTGGCGGCGCCGACGATGGCATCGACCGGGCAGGCCTGGATGCACAGCGTGCAGCCGATGCAGGTGTTCTCGTCGATGATGGCGACCTGCTTGGGCTTTTCTT
>NZ_JAVHPH010000415.1:0-9446 GCF_036170495.1 Azonexus sp. | reverse complement strand
TGTGGCTGCCGGCGATGCCGGTGTACACGTTGGTCACCTTGCAGTCGGCCATCAGTTCGACTTCCTGGACGACGCGGCTGATGGTGTGCACGGTGTCCTCGATGTTCACCACGACGCCCTTCTTGAGGCCGCGCGAATCCTGCGAGCCCATGCCGATGACGTTGAGATGGCCTTCCTGGTTGATTTCGGCGACCAGCGCGACGATCTTCGACGTCCCGATGTCCAGCCCCACCACCAGATCCTTGTTGTCCCTGCTCATAGTCTTACTTTCCCTTCCCCTCGCCCGCTATGCGCATGGCGAAACCATTCGGATACCGCAAATCCACGACGGCCGGCCGGACCGCCCGTTTGGCGACCGTTTCCGGATAAATCTCGATGAACCGCTGCAGGCGCACACCGACCGGCGCTTTCGGCTGCTCCCGGCCAATATCCACCAGCAAGCCGTTTTCCAACTTGAGTTGCCAGGCCAGACGCGGCGACAACGTCACCTGGACGGGCTTCTCGCCGACCGTTCCGAACGCGCCGACAAACTCGCCGTAATGTTTCAAAACGTCCTGCGCCGTTCCATTCGGACCGAACAGCAAGGGCAAACCGTTCGCCTCGCTCTCCGCCAGCCCAGCGGCAAACACTTCGCCGTAGCTGTTGACCAACTCGCCGTGCCCCTCGCCCCAGCGGGCGACCGGCTTGTGCTCCTCGATCCCGATTTCCAGACGGTCCGGCCATCGACGACGAACCTCCACCTTGCGCACCCAAGGCAGTTTCTCGAGCGAGCCGCGCACCAGCTCCAGATTCAGGCTGAAGAAATTGCCTTTCAACGCCCCCGGCAAGACCTGCTCCACCTCGCCGCGCCGGGTGTGCGGCAGTGGCTCGGCAAACACCACGTGGCGCACCGGCAGCGACGGCACGCGCACCAGCCAGACCGCGCCGGCGGCCAGCAACGCCGCCGCGGCGACCAGCATGAGCAGGTCGGCGATGGCGTTCAGCAGGTGCGGTTTGTTCCACATTCATTGGCTCAGTCGTTGGTAGCGAGTTCGAGGACACGGCGGACCAGCGTTGGGTAATCCATGCCGTTGACGCGGGCGGCCATCGGCACCAGCGAATGGTCGGTCATGCCCGGCGCGGTGTTCACTTCGAGGAAGTAATGCTTGCCCTCCTCGTCCATCAGGAAATCGACCCGGCCCCAGCCCCGGCCGCCGAGGACGCGGAAGGCTTCGAGTGCGCCCTTGCGGATTTCCATCTCCTTGGCTTCCGGCAGGCCGCACGGGCACAGGTAGCGGGTGTCGTCACGGTTGTACTTGGCCTCGTAGTCGTACCACTCGGTGGCCGGCTCGATCTTGATGATCGGCATGGCTTCGTCGCCGATGATGCCAACCGTGTATTCGCCGCCCATGACGCCCTTTTCGGCGATGACCAGCGGGTCGTGTTTGGCGGCTTCCGCGTAGGCGGCCTGCAGGGTGCCGCGTTGCTTGACCTTGGTGACGCCGATCGACGAGCCTTCGCGGGCCGGCTTGACGAAGAGCGGCAGGCCGAGCTGTTCCTCGACTTCGGTGAAATCGGAATCGGCGGTGAGCAGCGCGTATTCGGGAATGGCCAGGCCCGCCGCCTGCCACATCAGCTTGGTGCGGAACTTGTCCATGGCCAGCGCCGAGGCGAGCACGCCGGAGCCGGTGTAGGGAATGTGCATGACTTCCAGGGCGCCCTGGATCGTGCCGTCCTCGCCGTGCCGGCCGTGCAGCGCGATGAAGGCGCGGTCGTAGCCTTTCAGCGCGTCGAGCGGCTGAGTCGCCGGGTCGAAGGCGTGGGCGTCGATGCCCTGGCCCTGCAGCGCGGCCAGGACGCGCGAACCGCTGCTCAACGAAACTTCACGCTCGGCGGAGGTTCCGCCAAAGAGGACGGCGACTTTGCCGAATTCAGACATGCTTTGCTCCAGACTGCATTTCAATTTTGGGCATTTTTTTGGGTTGACCGTGGAAGTTCATACCTGACCTGCCACTTTCCCGGGAACGGCGCCAATCGAGCCGGCGCCCATGCACAACACCACGTCGCCATCGCGGGCGACATCCATGATCGTTTGCGGCATCGCCGCGATGTCTTCGACGAAAACCGGCTCGACCTTGCCGCCGACACGCAGGGCACGGGCCAGCGAACGGCCGTCGGCAGCGACGATCGGCGCCTCGCCGGCGGCGTAGATTTCGGCCAGACACAGGGCATCGACCGTGGACAGCACCTTGACGAAGTCCTCGAAGCAGTCACGCGTCCGCGTGTAGCGGTGCGGCTGGAAGGCGAGCACGAGGCGGCGACCCGGGAAGGCGCCACGGGCAGCAGCGAGCGTCGCGGCCATTTCGACCGGGTGATGGCCGTAGTCGTCGACCAGCGTGAAGGAACCGCCGGCCGGCAAGGCCACTTCGCCGTAACGCTGGAAGCGCCGGCCGACGCCCTTGAACTCGGCCAGCGCCTTGACGATGGCCGCATCGGCGACCTGCACCTCGGTTGCCACGGCGATCGCGGCCAGCGCATTGAGCACGTTATGCAGGCCCGGCGTGTTGAGCGTAATCGACAGCCGCGAAGTCGAGCCATTGACGCGCACACAGTCGAAGCGCATCCGGCCATCCTCGGCGACGATGTTCTCGGCGTAAAAGTTGTTTTCCGGCGACAGGCCGTAGGTGATGATCTGCTTCGGCACGCGCGGCAGGATGTCGCGGACATTGGCGTCGTCGCCGCAGACCACGGCAACGCCGTAAAACGGCAGACGGTTGAGGAAATCGACGAAGGCCGACTTCAGGCGCTCGAAATCGTGGCCGTAGGTTTCCATGTGGTCGGCGTCAATATTGGTGACCACCGAAATGACCGGCGACAGGAAGAGGAAGGAGGCGTCCGACTCGTCGGCCTCGGCCACGAGGAAATCGCCGCTGCCGAGCCGGGCGTTGGCGCCGGCGGCGTTGAGCCGGCCGCCGATGACGAAGGTCGGGTCGATGCCGCCTTCGGCCAGGATGCTGGTGACCAGGCTGGTCGTCGTCGTCTTGCCGTGCGTGCCGGCGATGGCGATGCCGCTCTTCAGGCGCATCAGCTCGGCCAGCATCTGGGCGCGCGGGACGACCGGGATTTTCTTTTCGCGGGCGGCGACGACTTCCGGATTGTCGGCCTTGACCGCCGTCGAAGTGACGACGGCATCGGCGCCGGCGATGTTTTCGGCAGCGTGGCCGAGCATGACTTTGATGCCCTCGCCTTCAAGACGACGCGTCGTGGCGCTCGCCGCCAGATCGGAGCCGCTCACCGTGTAGTCGAGGTGAACCAGCACTTCGGCAATGCCGCTCATGCCCGAACCGCCGACACCGACGAAGTGGATGTGTTTGACTTTATGTTTCATTTATTTCGCGCTCTCTGCACAAATAGTCGCCACTTCTTCGGTGGCCTCGGGCTTGGCCAGGCTGCGGGCCTTTTCGGCCATTTCCAGCAGTTGACCGCGGGAATAGTTGCGGATCAGCGCAATCGACTCCGCCGTCAGCTCGTTTTGCGGCAGCAGGAAGGCGCCGCCGGCATTGACCAGGAACCGGGCATTGCCGGCCTGGTGGTCATCGACCGCATGCGGGAAGGGCACCAGGATGCTGGCCACGCCGGTAGCCGCCAGCTCGGCTACGGTCAACGCCCCGGAACGGCAAATAACCAGATCGGCCCATTCGTAGGCGCCGGCCATGTCTTCGATGAAGGAAACGCAATGGGCCTGGACGCCGACCGCGGCGTAATTGGCCTTGAGCGCCTCGATATGCTTTTCGCCGGCCTGATGGACGATTTGCGGCTGCTCGCTCTCCGCCAGCAGGGCCATGCCCTTGGGCACCATTTCGTTGAGCGCCTGGGCACCGAGGCTGCCGCCGATGACCAGCACGCGCAAAGCGCCGGTGTGTTCGGCAAAACGCTCGGCCGGCGGGGCGATTTTGGCGATTTCCGGGCGCACCGGATTGCCGGCCCAGATGCCCTTGTTCAGCACATTCGGGAAGCCGGTCACGATGCAATCGGCCACACCGGCCAGGACGCGGTTGGCCAGCCCGGCGACGGAATTTTGTTCATGAACGACCAGCGGCTTGCCGAGCAGCACGGCCATCATGCCCCCCGGGAAGGTGATGTAACCGCCCATGCCGAGCACGACATTCGGCTGAATCTGACGAATGGCCTTGAACGCCTGCCAAAAACCCTTGAGCAGATTGAGCGGCAGCAGCAGCTTGCGCAGGATGCCCTTGCCGCGCAGCGCGGCAAATTTCAGATTAACCATCTCGAAGCCGTGCTGCGGCACCAGACGGGCTTCCATGCCCTCCGGATTGCCCAGCCAGACAACCCGCCAGCCGGCATCGCGCATTGAGTGAGCGACGGCCAGCGCCGGGAAGATGTGGCCACCGGTGCCGCCGGCCATGATCATGATGGTTTTGCTCATAGCTTGCCCCCGCGCATCAATTGGCGATTTTCCCAATCCACCCGAAGGAGGATGGCGAGTGCCACGCAGTTGGCCAACACGCCCGAACCGCCGAAGCTCATGAGCGGCAGGGTCAGGCCCTTGGTCGGCAGCAGGCCCATGTTGACGCCCATGTTGATGAAGGACTGGACGCCGAACCAGATGCCCATGCCCATGGCGACAAGCGCCGGGTAGAGGCGGTCGAGCTGGACGCATTGGCGGCCGATGGCGAAGGCGCGCTGCACGAGCAGGGCAAATAAGGCGATGATCGCCACGACGCCGACCAAGCCGAGCTCTTCGGCGATCACGGCGAGCAGGAAGTCGGTGTGTGCTTCCGGCAGGTAGAACAGTTTTTCGACGCTGGCGCCGAGGCCGACACCGAACAATTCGCCGCGCCCGAAGGCAATCAGCGAATGCGACAACTGGTAGCCCCGGCCATAGGCATCGGCCCACGGGTCCATGAAGCCGAACACCCGGTCGCGCCGGTAGGGCGAGACGATGATCATGATCGCGAAGGCGATGAGCAGACCGACGATGAGCAGCGCGAACAAGCGCGCCTTGAGGCCACCAAGGAAGAGGATGCCCATGGCGATCGAGATGATGACGACGAGGGCGCCGAAGTCCGGCTCCTTCAAGAGCAGCATGCCGACGATGGCCATGGCGCCGAACATCGGCAGGAAGGCCTGCTTGAGGTCGTGCATGACGTTGATCTTGCGCACCGTGTAGTCGGCGGCGTAGAGCACGGCGAACAGTTTCATGAGTTCGGACGGCTGCAGGTTGGCGAAGCCGAGCGACAGCCAGCGGCGGGCGCCATTGACGTCGCGGCCGACGCCGGGGATCAGCACGAGGGCGAGCAGGGCAACGCCGATCATGAACAGATAGGGCGCGTTCTTCTGCCAGAGCGACAGCGGCACCTGGAAAGTGACGGCGGCAGCGACCAGGCCGATGCACAGGAAGACGCCGTGGCGGACCAGGTAGTAGGCCGGCTGGTGGCCGGTGAAACGACCGCCTTCGGCGATGGCAATCGAGGCCGAATAGACCATGACCAGCCCGGCGAAGAGCAGGATCAGCACGCTCCACAACAAAGCGTAGTCGATCTCGGCGACTTGCCGGCGCGGCGAATCGAGGGCGCCGAGCATCATGCTTGCAACCCCTTTACCGCGTCGATGAAGGCTTGGGCGCGGTGGCCGTAATTCTTGTACATGTCGAGGCTGGCGCAAGCCGGCGAGAGCATGACGCAATCGCCAGCTTGCGCGTAACCGGCCAGCCAGCGGACAGCTGCTTCCATGTCGCCAAGAATGCGGGTCGGCACGCCGCTGCCTTCGAGCGCCATGCCGATGGCGGCGGCATCGCGGCCGATCAGCGCGACGGCGCGGCCGTGTTTTTCGAGGGCGGGCTTCAACGGCGAAAAGTCCTGGCCCTTGCCATCGCCGCCCAGGACGATGGCGACCTTGCGGCCCATGCCTTCGATAGCGGCGAGCGTAGCGCCGACGTTGGTGCCCTTGGAGTCATCGACGTAGAGCACGCCGCCGATTTCGGCGACGGTTTCGACGCGATGCGGAAGGCCGGAGAAAGACTTGAGCGGATCGATCAGGCCAGCCGGCGCAACGCCGATGGCTTCGCACAGGGCCAGCGCAGCCATGGCGTTGGCGGCGTTATGCAGGCCAGAGAGCTTGAGGTCGGCCAAGGCGACGAGCATTTCCTTGCCGCGCCAGATGGCGCCGTTGGCAAAGCCATAATCGACGCCACGCGGTGCGGCATTCAGGCCGAAAGTCACCATCGTCCGGCCGCAACGGCCGTTGGCCATCGACCAGTCGTCGTCACGGTTCAGCACCATGACGCCCTTGCCCAGAAAAACGCGCGACTTGGCGGCGGCGTAGTTGGCCAGACTGCCTTCGTAGCGGTCGAGGTGATCTTCCGAGACGTTGAGGACGGTGGCCGCTTCGGCGTTCAGGTGGTGTGTCGTTTCGAGCTGGAAGCTGGACAGTTCGACGACCCAGACTTGCGGCAAATTGCCGGCATCCTGCGCGTCCATCAACGCATCGAGGGCCGACGGCGAGATGTTGCCGCAGGCGATAGCCGATACGCCGGCGCCGTTGAGCAGATGTGCGGTCAGCGCGGTCGTGGTGGTCTTGCCGTTGCTGCCGGTGATGGCGATGATCTTCGAACCCGGCACCTGCTCGCGCACACCGGCGGCGAACAATTCGATTTCTGACACTATTTTCCGGTCGACCGTGGCAATCACCGGGGTGGCCTTCGGAACGCCCGGCGACAGCGCGACGAGGTCAGCAGCGGAAAACAGCGCCTCGGCAAACGGCCCGGCGATCAGTTCGGCGCCCGGTGCAACGCGTTGCAAGGCCTCGACGTTCGGCGGGTTGTCACGCGAATCGGCGACGCGGACCAACGCGCCCTGGCGATGCAGCCATTTGGCCATCGCCAGTCCGGACTCACCGAGCCCGACAACCAGAACGCGTTTGCCGCGAAGTTCCATGTTCTAGCGCAACTTCAACGAAGACAGCCCGACCAGCACGAGCATGATGGTGATGATCCAGAAGCGGACGACGACCTGCGTCTCCTTCCAGCCCGATTGTTCGAAATGGTGATGCAGCGGCGCCATGCGCAGGATGCGGCGGCCCTCGCCGAATTTTTTCTTGGTGTATTTGAAGTAGCCGACCTGCAACATGACTGACAGCGTTTCGACGACGAAGACGCCGCCCATGATGAGCAGCACGATTTCCTGACGCAGGATGACGGCGACGGTACCGAGCGCCGCGCCGAGCGACAGCGCGCCAACGTCGCCCATGAAGACTTCGGCCGGATAGGCGTTGAACCACAAAAAGCCGAGCCCGGCCCCGGCGATGGCGCCGAGCAGGATGCACAGCTCGCCCGCCCCCGGCACGTAGGGAATGAGCAGGTACTTGGAAAGCCCGGCGTGGCCGGTGACGTAGGCGAAGATGGCGAAGGCGCCGGCGATCATGACGGTCGGCATGATGGCGAGGCCATCGAGGCCGTCAGTCAAATTCACCGCGTTGCTGGTGCCGACGATGACGAAGTAGGTCAGCGTGATGAAGCCGATGATGCCAAGCGGGTAGGCGATGGTTTTGAAGAAGGGCACAATCAGTTCGGTCTGCGCGCCGGACTTGGCCGAGTAGGCGAGGAACAGCGCGGCGCCGAGGCCGAGCACGGATTGCCACAGATACTTCCAGCCGGCCGACAGGCCCTTCGGGTCGCGATAAACGACCTTCTTCCAGTCGTCGTACCAGCCGACGATGCCGAAGCCCAGCGTAACGACGAGCACGGTCCACACGTACTTGTTGCTCAGATCGCCCCAGAGCAAGGTCGTGACGCCGATCGAGATCAGGATCAGGACGCCGCCCATGGTCGGCGTTCCCGATTTGACGAGGTGGGTTTGCGGCCCGTCGTTGCGCACGGCCTGGCCGATCTTCTTGGCGGCCAGCCAGCGGATGACACCCGGCCCGGCGGCAAACGAGATAAGCAGCGCGGTCATCGCCGCCAGCACGGTACGCAGCGTGATGTAGTTGAAGACGTTGAAGAAGCGAACGTCCTGGGCGAGCCATTGGGCAAGAGCCAGCAGCATCAGTTTTTCTCCTCGGCGGTTGCCGGTGCAGCGAGCGCGTCGACCACGCGTTCCATTTTCATAAAGCGCGAGCCCTTGACCAGCACCGTGGTTTCCGGGCCCAACTCCTTGTCGACCGCCGCAATCAGCTTGTCGATGTTGCAGTAATGGCGGGCGCCTTCGCCAAAGTTGCGGACGGCCAGTTGCGAGGCATCGCCCAGCGCGAACAGGCGGTCGATGCCCTGGCTCTTGGCGTAGCCGCCGATTTCGTCGTGATACTGGCCGCTGGCCTCGCCGATTTCGCCCATGTCGCCGAGCACGAAGAGCTTGCGACCGATAGTGGCGGCAAGGACGTCGATGCCGGCGCGGACCGAATCCGGATTGGCGTTGTAGGTGTCGTCGAGAATTTCGGCGCCCTTGTTGCCGGCCCGGCGCTGCAGGCGGCCCTTGACGCCGCTAAAGGCCTCCAGCCCTGCGGCCACGGCGGCCATCGGCACCCCGGCAGCCAGACAGGCAGCGGCTGCGGCGACGGCGTTGCGGGCGTTGTGACGGCCGGGGATGTGCAGCGTGATCGCCGCTTCGCCTTCGGCGGCAGTCAGTTCGATGCCGATTTCGAGGCCGTGCTGGCGGACAGCAGCGTGCACATCGGCAGCGTGGTCGATGCCGAAAGTACGCACGGTGTGCTGGCCGGCCATGCCGCGCCAGACATCGGCATAGCTGTCGTCAGCATTGATCACGGCGACGCCATTCGGCTGCAGGCCGGCAAAGATGCTGCCCTTTTCGCGCGCCACTTCGTCCATGTCGCCCATGCCTTCGAGGTGGGCGCGCTGGGCGTTGGTGACGAGGGCCACGGTCGGCGCGCCAATCGGCGCCAGGTAGGCGATTTCACCGGGATGGTTCATGCCCATCTCGATGACCGCGGCGCGGTGCGACAGGCGCAGGCCAAGCAGGGTGAGCGGCAGGCCGATGTCGTTGTTGAGATTGCCACGCGTGGACAGCACGGCCGCGCCATAGGCCGCCTTGAGAATCGACGCAACCATTTCCTTGGTCGTCGTCTTGCCGTTCGAACCGGTCACGGCGATCACCGGCAAGGTGAACTGGGCGCGCCAGGCGGCGGCGAAACGGCCGAGGGCGAGGCGGGTGTCATCGACAACAACGGCCGATACGCCCGCCGGCACCTTGCTTTTAGCGGAGACCAGGAGCGCGACGGCACCTGCCGCCACGGCCTGGTCGAGAAAATCATGGGCGTCAAAACGGTCGCCGCTCAGGGCGATGAATAGCTGGTCATCGGCGACGGTACGGGTATCGGTCGACACCCCGGTGACCTCGACGTCGCGGCCGATCAGACGGCCATGGGTCGCCTCGGCGACTTGTGAGAGCAGCCACTTCATGCCGCTACCTCCTTCGATTGAGGACGGCGCAAGG
>NZ_JAVHPH010000414.1:0-9456 GCF_036170495.1 Azonexus sp. | reverse complement strand
GGTCAACGGGAATCCATCCGTAGCCTGGCACGTAGAATTCGGCGCGGACGTGATGGCCACGAGTTGCATCATCGCTGCTTAGTCCAAGGCTGCGAAACAGCCGCGATGATCCGGTACGCATGCCATAGACACAGCGTGCCGGGATGCCGATGGCCCGGCAGATTGAGACGAAGAGGCCATTGATGTCAGCCGAGCGCCCACCGTACTGTCCCTGAATCAGCTGTCGGCGCACGTCACCGGTCCCACAGCCGGGCAGACCTAAATCGTAAGTCGTGTTGTCGACAACCCAGTCGTAGATGGCCTTGGCCTGCGCAACCGGGTCCTTGATCCGTCCCAGGATACGCTCGCCGAGTTGGAAGGCCAGACCATCGTTGGGAATTTGTTGCGAGGCCTGCAGGTTGCGGCGCAGGATGTCTTCGCGCTCCGGGGCGACCGTCCTTTTGGTAACGTCAAAATGGCGGTCAGCGGTGGTGACCAGCGTGGTCAGTTGAAGCCGGGCGTCGCTGCTGTCCGGCCATTCACAATAGAAGACCTCAAGGTCGCCATCCGGCAAGCGGCGCATGCTGGCGTTGGCTTGGTTGCCAGCCCAGGAGTGGCCGAGGGTACGTTGGAATAGCGTGTCCTGGTTGAGGGGGAGGGGGAGCCAGAGCTTGCTGGTGCCGCTCGTGTTTTTCAGGTTGACCGTTGTCGTGATTTCAAAGGTGCGCCATTCGCTCGGCGGTTCCGGCGCTTTGACGGGGGGCAGACGGGAGGCGGTAGTGCCTTGCGGCGGTCGCTCAATGACCGAATCTTCTGCGGTATGAGTAACCGGTTCGGCTGGCCTGTAGCTAATTTTGCCTTTATGGCGATCATGGCGGGAGCTTGTCTTTTTCGATGACTTGCCGGCGGCGCCTTTGTGTTTTGGGTTGCTGGCGGCAGCCTTTGACGAACTGGCTTTTGCCTGTTTTTTTGCCGCCCAGGCGTCGGTGATGAAGAGCGAGAGTGCGGCAGCTGATGCTAGAAAATCGCGACGTTTCAAGAAACTCCTCCGGCTGAAACATTCCGTGGTTGAAACGAAAAGGCCGTGTCACTGACACGGCCCCTTGATTGATGGGGAAATTATAGCACTTCGGCCGCGTGGTCAGCCAAGCGGGAGCGCTCGCCGCGTTGTAACGTGATGTGACCGGAGTGCGGCCAGCCCTTGAAGCGGTCGACGACGTAGGTCAGGCCGGAACTGCCCTCGGTCAGGTACGGCGTGTCGATCTGGGCGATGTTGCCCAGGCAGACGACCTTGGTGCCGGGACCGGCGCGGGTGACCAGTGTTTTCATCTGCTTCGGCGTTAGGTTTTGTGCTTCGTCGATGATCAGATATTTCTTCAGGAAGGTTCGGCCGCGCATGAAGTTCATCGACTTGACCTTGATCCGCGAACGAACGATGTCGTTGGTCGCTGCTTTGCCCCATTCTCCGCCGTAGGGGCCACTGCTGCTGTCGTCGGTGTGGGTCAGGACGTCGAGGTTGTCTTCGAGGGCGCCCATCCACGGCGCCATCTTTTCTTCCTCGGTGCCGGGCAGGAAACCGATGTCCTCACCGACCGGCACGGTGGCGCGGGTCATGATGATTTCGGCAAACAGCTTGCTTTCGAGCACTTGGGTCAGGCCGGCGGCCAGGGTCAGCAGGGTTTTGCCGGTGCCGGCCTGGCCGAGCAGGGTGACGAAATCGATGTCGGGATTCATGAGCAGGTTCATCGCGAAGTTCTGCTCGCGATTGCGCGCCATGATGCCCCACACGGCGTTCTTCGGATGGCTGTAGTCGATCAGCGTTTCGAGGACCGCGGTCTTGCCGGCGGTTTCCTTGACGATGGCCGTGAAGCCATCCTTTTCCAGCCAGACGCACTCATTGATCAGCATTTGCGGACAGAGGGGGCCGGTCACCTTGTAATAGGTCCGGCTGTCCTTCTTCCACGATTCCATGCCCTTGCCGTGCTTGTCCCAGAAGTTGTCGGGCAGGGCGCGGGTGCCGGAGTAGAGGATGTCGGTGTCCTCGAGCACCTTGTCGTTGAAATAGTCCTCGGCGAGCAGGTTGAGGGCGCGCGACTTGATGCGCATGTTGATGTCTTTCGACACCAGGATGACCGGGCGTTTCGGGAACTTTTTCTGGAGGTGGATGACCACCGACAGGATCTGGTTGTCGACCTTGGAGGTCGGCAGGCCCTGTGGCAGTTCGCTGCTGATTGCTTCGGTCTGCAGGAAAAGGCGGCCGCTGGCTTGTTTGCTGGAAGGGGCGTAGAGATCGATGCCTTCATCGATATCGTCGCCGTTGCTGGCCAGCAACTCATCGAGCATGCGCGAGGTCTGGCGCGCATTGCGGGCAATTTCCGACATGCCCTTTTTGTTATTGTCGAGCTCTTCCAGCGTCATGATGGGCAGGAAAATGTCGTGTTCTTCAAAGCGGAAAATACTGCTCGGGTCGTGCATGAGCACGTTGGTGTCGAGAACGAAAAGTTTGGTAACGGCGGGCTTCTTGATGGCTGCGGGCTTGCGCGGCATGGAGTGGGCCTTTGGTTGGGTGGGAAAATTGAAAGGGTTAAAGGGTTTTGACGAAATCGAGCACTTCCTGGACGTGGCCGGGGACTTTGACGCCACGCCACTCGCGGCGCAGCACGCCGTTGCGGTCGATGACGAAGGTGCTGCGTTCAATGCCGCGCACCTGTTTCCCATACATGTTTTTCATTTTCATGACAGCGAACAGGGTGCAGATGGCTTCATCGGTATCGGAGCCCAGTTCGAAGGGGAAACTCTGTTTGGCCTTGAAGTTTTCATGCGACTTCAGGCTGTCGCGGGAGATGCCGAGAACGACGGCGTTGGTGGCGACAAACTGGTCGTGCAGGTCGCGGAAATTCTGGCCCTGCGTGGTGCAGCCGGGCGTGCTGTCTTTCGGATAAAAATAGATCACGACGACCTTGCCGGCTTGGGCGGCCAGGCTGAAAGTGGTGCCGCTGGTCGCTGGCAGGGAAAAGTCGGGGAGTGTCGTCTCAAGCATGTGGCTGGCTCTCTATTGTGGTGTTTGAGGCATTGTGGGCAATTCTCGTCGGGCAGGTCAAGCGGTGCGGCGGGCATTTGCTAAACTTCCGGCCATGCGAAAAATCTGTGTGAGCCTCGTTGCCGTCTTTGTCCTGTCCGCTTGCGGCCCGGCCTGGAACGATCCCTACCCGGTCGCCGATGCCGGTCGCAACATTCTCTACACGGCTTTCACCGATCGCCCCAAGCATCTCGATCCGGCGCAGTCCTACACCGAGGACGAGATTGCATTCACAGCGCAGATTTACGAACCGCCGCTCCAGTATCACTACCTGAAACGGCCCTACGAGCTGATTCCGTCTACCGTTGAGCAGGTGCCGGTGCCGCGTTTCTACGACGCCGCCGGACGTGAATTGCCGCACGATGCGCCGGTCGAGCGTATCGCCGAGAGTGTTTATGAGTTGAAATTGAAGCCGGGCATCCGTTTTCAGCCGCATCCGGCCTTCGCCATTGATTCCCACGGTCAACCGGAAATTTTGGCCAAAAATGAAATCGCCAAACGACAAACCATGGCCGATTTTCCCAAGGTTGGCACGCGCGAACTGAACGCGGGCGATTACATCTACCAGATCAAGCGCCTGGCCCATCCGCGCCTGCATTCGCCGATTTTCGGCATGATGGCCGACAAGATCGTCGGTCTCAAGGCACTTGGCGACAGCCTGCAGAAAGCCGCCAAGGACAAGCCGTCAGCCGAATGGCTCGATCTCGATGCCTACCCGCTAAGCGGCGTCGAGAAGGTCGATGCGCTGACTTGGCGCATCCGCATCAAGGGCAAGTACCCGCAGTTCCTCTACTGGCTGGCCATGCCGTTTTTTGCCCCGGTGCCGCGCGAGGTCGACCGCTTCTTCAGCCAGCCGGGCATGGCCGAGAAAAACCTGACACTCGACTGGTGGCCGGTCGGCACCGGCCCGTTCATGCTCAGCGAGAACGATCCGAACCGCCGCATGGTTCTCTCGCGCAACCCGAATTTCCACGGCCAGACCTATCCCTGCACAGGCGAGCCGGGCGACCGCGCCGCCGGCTTGCTCGACGACTGCGGCAAGCCGCTGCCTTTCCTTGATCAGGCCATCTTCACGCGCGAGAAGGAAGCGATCCCGTACTGGAACAAGTTCCTGCAAGGCTATTTCGACGCTTCCGGAATTTCCTCCGACAGCTTCGATCAGGCCGTCCGCGTCAATGTCGGCGGTGACGTGGCGCTCACCGACGAGATGACCGACAAGGGCATCCGCCTGCTCACCTCTGTCAAGTCGTCGACTTTCTACATGGGCTTCAACATGCTCGATCCGGTTATCGGCGGTCTTTCGCCACGGGCGACCAAGTTGCGCCAGGCCATTTCGATCGCCATCGATCAGGAAGAATATATTTCCATCTTCCAGAACGGCCGTGGTATCGCGGCGCAAAGCCCGTTGCCGCCGGGCATCTTCGGTTTTGAAGCGGGCGAACAGGGGATCGATAGCACCGTTTACGACTGGGTCGATGGCAAGCCGAAGCGCAAGCCGGTCGAGGTCGCCAAAAAACTGGTGGCCGAAGCCGGCTATCCGAATGGCCGCGACGAAAAGACCGGCGAGCCGCTGGTCGTCAACCTCGATACCACCGGTGGCGGCATGGGCGAGAAATCACGCCTCGACTGGCTGACCCGGCAGTTCGCCAAGATCGACATCCAGCTCGTCGTCCGCTCAACCGACTTCAACCGCTTCCAGGACAAGATCCGCAAAGGCAACGTCCAGCTCTACTATCTCGGCTGGAACGCCGATTACCCCGACCCGGAAAACTTCTTTTTCCTGCTCGACGGCAACGAAGGCAAGGTCGCCAAGGGCGGCGAGAATGCCTCGAATTACGCCAACCCGGAGTTTGACCACCTGTTCCTGCGCATGAAAAACATGGACAACACGCCTGAGCGCCTGGGCATCGTCCGTCAGATGAACCGCATTCTGCACCACGACGCGCCCTGGGTCTTCGGTCTGCACCCGAAGAGTTACACCCTGAGCCACCGCTGGCTCAAAAACCGCAAGCCCAGCGAGGTCGGCAACAACACACTGAAATACCAGCGTATCGATACTGTTGATCGTGCTGCGGCAAGGCGCGAATGGAATCGCCCGATCCTCTGGCCGCTCGGCCTTGGCTTGCTGGTACTCGTTCTGGCCATCGTTCCGCCTATCGTCGGCTATCGTCGCCGCGAGCGGCGGGCCGCCCTCAAGTGAGGCTGGTCGAGCGCCAGCAAGGGCTGGATGCCGAGCTGCTCAACTTTCGCGACCTGTGGCACCCGCAGCCCTTTCGTCAGGCACGACCGCCATGGTGCGAACGCTGGCCGTCCCTGCTCGATGAATTGATGGCCTTGCCCGAGGCCGATATTGCCCGCCTCAACGACAACGGCACCATGGCGTTGGCACTCCTTTCCCGGCATATTCCGGGGCTCTCCAGGCTCGCCTTGCTGGCTGAATTGCCGGCCATGCCAGGCGCGCCTCTGCCTGATCGCAGCGCCCACTGGGCCTGGGAAATTCCCGGGCGCAAGCGCGAGCAGATCGAGGCCTTCGCCGTAGCGGCCGGTCAGGGCCGGCAACCGGTCCTCGACTGGTGCGGCGGCAAGGGCCACCTCGGACGGCTGTTGGCATTGGCCTGGCAGACGCCTGTGCATACCCTGGAGATCGATGCCAGTTTGTGCCAGGCCGGGGAAAGTTTGGCGCAACGGGCCGGGGTGCAGCAGGAATTTGTCGTTTCTGATGCGTTGACCGTAACAGCCTGGCCACAGGCCGGCCACCATGCCGTCGCCCTGCACGCCTGCGGAGAGCTGCATCGCCGCTTGATCCGCGATGGCGCGGCAAAAGGCGTGGCTGCCTTCGATGTTGCGCCCTGCTGCTACCACCGCGGCGTGGCTGAATGCTATCAGGCACAGTCGGCTGGTGTGCGATTGTCGCTGACGCGCGACGATACCCGTCTGGCTGTCACCGAAACCGTCACTTCGTCACCACGGGAAACGCGGCAGCGGGATCGGTCCATCGCCTGGAAACTCGGTTTCGATGCCTATCGCCGGGCGGTGACGGGCGACGCTTACCGAACTTTCAAGCCCGTTTCCGATGCCTGGATACGCGCCGAATTTGCTGAGTTTCTCGGCCGGATGGCGCAACGGGAGGGCTTGCCGCTGCCTTCGACTTCAGTTGCCGCAGAATTCGAGGTGCGCGGCTGGCAACGTCGCGACGAAGTGATGCGGCTATCCATCGTGCGTCATGCCTTCCGGCGGGCCATCGAAGTCTGGCTCGCCCTCGATCTGGGCTGCTTTCTCGCCGAACGTGGCTACGAGGTCGGCTTGGGTCGTTTTTGCGACCGGCGCCTGACGCCGCGCAATCTGCTTATTTCGGCCCGACTCGTCTAACGGGGTAACGGCCTGAGCGCCGTCAGCGATGGCTACGGTCGACCTTCCTGCAGCGGCAAAATATTGACCGCTTCTCCCGGGGCGGGCGCCGTGTCGGCCCGCGTCCCGTCCATCTCGCCGAGAGCGGCATCAAACATGCCGCGTGGCGCGCATCAGGTAATTGACGCTGGTGTCCGATCCCAAGGAATAAACCGTGGTCAACGGGTTGTAGCTCATGCCAATCACTTCGTCTGGCTCCAGGCCGGCTAGCTTGGCCCAGCGCGCCAGTTCCGAGGGTTTGATGAATCTGGCGTAATCGTGCGTGCCCTTGGGCAGCATGTTCATGATGTATTCAGCGCCAATCACCGCGAAAAGATAGGATTTCGGGTTGCGGTTCAGCGTGGACAGGACAACCTGCCCGCCAGGCTTGACCAGCCGCGCGCAGGCAGCGATGACGCTGGACGGGTTGGGGACGTGTTCGAGCATTTCGAGGCAGGTCACGGCATCGAAAGCACCCGGCATGTCGTTGGCCAGATGTTCAACGGAAATCTTGCGGTAATCGACTTTTTGGCCGCTTTCCAGCAAATGCAATCGGGCGACACCAAGCGGTTTTTCCGAAAGGTCGATACCGGTCACGTTGGCGCCACGTACCGCCATACCTTCCGAGAGCAGGCCGCCACCGCAGCCGACATCGAGGATGCGCTTGCCGGCGAGGCCGATGGCCTGGTTGATCCAGTCCAGTCGGAGCGGATTGATGTCGTGCAGCGGCTTGAATTCGCTGTTTGGGTCCCACCAGTGGTGGGCAAGATCACCAAACTTTTCCAGTTCGGCCGGGTCGGCATTGAGTGTGGTCATGTTGTTGAGAAAAATTGAGCGGAAAAGAAAAAGCCCCGCTGGGCGGGGCTTTCATTGCAGCAGCGGCCGATTACTTGGTGCCGATGACTTCGATATCGACGCGACGATCCGGCTGCAGGCAGTCGATCAGGGCCTTGGTCTTGGCGTTGCCCTTGCACTTGTTGCCGGTAACCGGTTGCTTTTCGCCTTTGCCTTCGGTGTACACACGGTTGGCTTCGATGCCCTTGGCGACCAGATATTCCTTGACGGCGGCAGCGCGCTTTTCGGACAGCTTCTGGTTGTAGGCGTCGCCACCGAGGCGGTCGGTGTGGCCGACGGCGAGGATCACTTCGAGCTTGATCGCCTTGGCCTTGGAAACCAGCTCGTCGAGCTTGGCTTTACCGGCCGGACGCAGGACAGCCTTGTTGAAGTCGAACAGGGCGTCGGCCGCGACGGTGATCTTTTCACCGGACGGCTTGACGCCGGCCGCCTTGGCGCCGCCATTACCCGTCGCGGCAACCTTCGGGGCGCAGGCTTCCTTCGGCAGCAGGTCCTTGTCGCATTCGCAACCGGCCTTGTCGGCAGCGGCAGCGGCCGGGGTCCAGTAGCCATCACGCCAGCACAGGCCGGTGCCCGACTTGGCAACGACGTCACGGCCGTCGATCAGATAAACGCGCTCTTGCGCCACAGCGGTAAAACCAATACCGGCCAGCAGGGCCAGAACCAGAGATTTTTTGGCGATATTTTTGATCATTGTTTTCCCTCGTTGAAGAAAATTTGAAAATCTTTAACCCGCGCTATGGCAAAAATCAAGGCTGCCGGCGGAATTCCAAGCCATTTTGCCATAGTGCAAGGGCCGAATCCAAGTGCTTTTGGTCGCTGTTGAGTAAAATTTTGTGGTCTACGCAACACTTTCCGTTCACCCAGACATGACTGACGCATTCTCGCCCGGCTACATTGACCAGATGTGACAGCGGATCGAAACAGGGCTGCATTTCTAGGGCGCCGAGGTCGACGGCGCAAAGGTCGGCCGACTTGCCGGGAGAAATCGAGCCGATTTCCTTGCCCAGGCCCAAGGCATTGGCTGCGTTGAGGGTTGCCATGCGCAGGATTTCGTGGGCGGGGAGGGCGCTGGCATCGCCGGTCAAGCCTTTGGCGAGGAGCGACGCCAGGCGCATTTCGCCGAACAGGTCGAGGCGGTTGTTGCTGGCCGCGCCGTCGGTGCCGAGACCGACATTGACGCCAAGTTGTCGCATCCGCGCCACAGGGGCGAAGCCGCTGGCCAACTTGAGGTTGGAGGTCGGGCAGTGGGCGATGCTGCAGCCGGTGGAGGCCAGCAACTGCAATTCGTCTTCGTTCAGGTGAACGGCGTGCACGCCAATAAAGTTGGGGCCAAGTTGGCCGAGTTGGCGTAGGCGCTCAAGTGGCCGACGTTGGTGTTGCCTGACGCTTTCCTCGACTTCATGTTGTGTTTCATGGATGTGGCAATGGACCGGTAGGTTCAGCTGCTCGGAAAGCGTCAGGATCCGGTCGAAGGTGCTGTCGGCGACGGTGTACGGGGCGTGCGGGGCCAGGCAGAAGCCGATCAGTGGGTCGTTCAGCCAGGTTTCGCGGACAGCCAGTCCCTTGTTTAGGTAATCGTCGGCGTCGCTGGCATAGGGCGTGGGGAATTCCAGGGCGATGATGCCGAGCATGGCGCGCATGCCCGCTTCAGAGGCCGCGGCGGCTGCGGCCTCGGGGTAAAAGTACATGTCGTTGAAGCAGGTGATGCCGCCCTTGAGCATTTCGGCGCAGGCGAGGCGGGTGCCGTCGTAGACGAACTGGGCTGACATGTGGGCGGCTTCGGCTGGCCAGATGTGATTTTGTAGCCAGTCCATGAGCGGCAGGTCGTCAGCCAGGCCGCGCATCAGGGTCATGGCCGCGTGGGTGTGCAGATTGATCAGGCCGGGAATCAGGATGTGATCAGGCAAGTTGACCTGCTGGCCTGGCGCAAAGCGCGCGTGCGCTTCGCCGCTGGGCAGGACGGCCAGGATGCGACCTTTGTCGACGGCGACGGCATGGTTGGTCAGCACGGTGTCGGGATCGACTGTGGCAATCCAGCGGGCGTCGATGAGCAGGTCGATAACTTGGGGTGTTGTTGTCATGTAAAACCGGGTCTGTACGGTAAGTTTGGCGTGTTAAAATAGCAAATTACGCTTGAATCAACTAATAAGGCA
>NZ_JAVHPH010000413.1:0-9484 GCF_036170495.1 Azonexus sp. | reverse complement strand
GCATTGACCGAGCAGGCGATGAAATAGCTGCTGGTGATCATGAGCAGCGTGATGGTCGTGCCGGCAGCGACCGACAGGCGTTGGGCACCGTCGTGGAAGGCCTGCGGAAAATGGGCACGGGCGATGAAGTACACCGCGAAAAGCACGGCGAATTCGACGAACTCGCAGGTAATGCCTGCCCAGATGCCCTTGTTGCCGGGGATGCGCAACGGGCTTTCGGCAACGGGCGGCGGTTCAGCGAGGAGGATGGCGGGGGGCATGGTCGGCGTTTTGGCGAGCATCCATTGTTCCGGGGGTGGGTGGCGCCAGCCTTGATGTTCATCAACGGCATTCTGATACGACACAAAATAAATAATTCGATGAGTTGTGTTGTATCAAGTTGCCCCAAAATTGACCTCCTATAATTTGTGGTTTTAGTCCAAATAATCGAGGAGTCGACATGGCGGCAGTCAGGCCCGTACCGGCAGCCAGCCGGGTTTTGATGTCCGGTAACGAAGCAGTCGCCCGCGCCGTCTGGGAGGTTGGCGTCAAGGTTGCCGCGGCCTATCCCGGCACGCCGTCTACTGAAATGCTGGAAGTCATTTCCGGCTACCCGGACCTCTACGCCGAGTGGTCGGTCAACGAGAAGGTCGCGCTCGAAGTCGCCATCGGCGCCGCCTACGCCGGTTCGCGAGCTTTCTGCTGCATGAAGCATGTCGGCATGAACGTCGCCGCCGATGCGTTGATGACGCTGACCCTGACCGGCGTCATCGGCGGCCTGGTCATCGCCATCGCCGACGACGTCGGCTTGTCATCGTCGCAGAACGAACAGGATTCCCGCTACTGGGGGCGCTTTGCCCACCTGCCGGTGCTCGAACCGGCCGATTCGCAGGAAGCCTACGCGATGACGCTGTACGGCTACGCGCTGTCCGAACAATTCCAGGTGCCGGTCATCCTGCGCATGACGACGCGGATCAACCACGTCAAGTCGCTGGTCACCGTCGGCGAGCGTGGCGCGCATGTCGGCGCCGGCTTCAAGAAGGACCCCGCCCGCTTCGTCATGGTGCCGGGCAATGCCGGCCAGCGCATCCCGCTCATGTTCAAGCGCGATGGCGAACTGCGGGCCGTGGCCGAAACCACCGAGCTCAATTTCATCGAGGACGGCGCCGACAAGCGTGTCGGTTTCATCGCCTCCGGTCCGGCCTACATGCACGTCAAGGAATCCTTCCCGAAGGCGCCGGTCCTCAAACTCGGCTTCTCCTGCCCGGTGCCCTTCGAGAAATGCCGCGAACTGGCGGCCATGGTCGACCAGGTCGTCATCGTCGAGGAAGTCGAACCGCTCGTCGAAACGGAACTCAAGGCGCAGGGGCTGAAGGTCATCGGCAAGGAAATCCTGCCGCTGCAGGGCGAGTTGTCGCCGAACGTGCTCAAGCCAGCCATCGCCAGATTGCTCGGCGAGCCGATTCCGGAAACCACCGCGCCGGCCCCGTTGCGCGTTTTCCCGCGACCGCCGACGATGTGCGTCGCCTGCCCGCACCTCGGCGTTTATTACACCCTATCGCAGGTGCGCAACCTCAACATCTCCGGCGACATCGGCTGCTACACGCTGGGCGCCGGACACCCGTGGAACGCGCTCGACACCTGTATCTCGATGGGCGCTTCGATGGGCGTTGCGCTGGGCATGGACAAGGGCCGCGGCGAGGCCGACAAGGACAAACGGATCGTCGCCGTGATCGGCGATTCGACTTTCCTGCACATGGGCATGCAAGGCCTGCTCGACATGGTTTACAACAGAGGCAACGTCACCGTCCTGCTCCTCGACAACCGCGCCGTCGGCATGACGGGCGGCCAGAACAATCCGGGCAACGGCTACGGCATTCACGGTGAGGAAGCGCCACGCGTCGATTTCGCCAAGCTGGTCAGCGCCCTCGGCGTCAAGGAGGAGCGCATTCACACGGTCAACCCGTATCAACTGCCGGTTTTGTTCAAGACCATTCGCGAAGAGGTCAAGGTGCCCGAGGTGTCGGTCATCATCACCGACCAGCCTTGCGTTCTGGTCAAGGATTACCACCAACTCAAGCCCTTCGAGGTCATCGACGACAAGTGCACCGGCTGCGGCAATTGCATCGATGTCGGTTGCCCAGCCATCCACGTTACGCGGCGCGGCAAGGCGCTCAAGCCGAGCGGTCGCGCGGTCGATCTGGCTTTCGTGCGCATCGAAACCGCGGTGTGCACCGGTTGCGGCCTGTGCGTCCAGCCCTGTGCGCCGAAGGCCATCGTCCATCATGTGCCGACCTCGCCGATTACGCTGGTCGAGAAAGGCTGTTCAGTATGAGTGAAAACACCAATATTCTCGTCGTCGGCATCGGCGGTCAGGGCGTCATGACGGCGGCCGAAATTCTCGCCGAGGCCGCCATCGCGCTCGGCTACGACGCCAAGAAAACCGAAGTCGCCGGCATGGCGCAACGCGGCGGCGTCGTGTCGTCACACCTGCGTTTCGGCCAGCGCGTCCTGTCGCCGCAGATTACGCCGGGCACGGCCGACGTGCTGCTCGGCTTCGAATCGGCTGAGGCGATGCGCTGGCAGCACATGCTCAAACCAGGCGCCATCACGCTCATGAATACGGCCAGGCTGGTGCCGCCGGTGGTCGAACTCGGCCTCTTCGATTACCCGGAAGATCCGCTCGCCGAAATTAGAAAGAGCGGCAACAAGGTTGTCGCCTTCGACGCGACGACCATTGCGCAGAATCTGGGCGACATCCGCCTCGGCAACACGGTGATGCTCGGCGCCATCGCCGATCACCTGCCGTTCGGTGCCGAAACCTTGCTCGACTGCGTGCTCAAGCGCTTCCGGCGCAAGGGCGAAAAACTGGTCGAGCTAAACCGCAGGGCTTTCGCGGCCGGTCGCGCGGCAGTCGGCGAAGCGGCTGCCGCGCTGGCGTAATCTGCTAAAATACGCGCCAATTCAAAGGGAAAGGCCTTCGCCTTTCCCGTTTCTTTTTGTTGGATGCGACGATGACAGCTCAAATTATTGACGGCAAGGCGCTGGCCGAAGAACTGCGCCAGGGTTTCAAGGCGCGCGTCGAGGCATTGACCGCCAAGGGCCACAAGCCCGGCCTGGTGGTCATTCTGGTCGGCGCCGACCCGGCCTCCGAGGTCTATGTCCGCAACAAAGTCAATGGCTGCCTGGCCATCGGCATACACTCCGAGAACATCACCTACGAGGCGACGGTCAACCCGGAAATTGTCCTGAAAAAGATCGCCGAGCTGAACGCCGATCCGAGCATCCACGGCATTCTCGTCCAACTGCCGCTGCCTGGACATTTTGATGAAGATGCCGTCCTTGAGGCGATTGCCGCCGATAAGGACGTCGATGGCTTCCACGCCGAAAACGTCGGCGCGCTGGCTCAGGGCAATCCGCGTTTCATTCCGTGCACACCTTACGGCGTCATGAAAATGTTCGAGAAGGCCAAGGTCGATCTGGCCGGCCAGGAAGCTGTCGTCATCGGCCGTTCCAACATCGTCGGCAAGCCGATGGCGCTGCTCCTGATCAACGCCGGAGCGACGGTCACCGTTTGCCACTCGCGCACCAAAGATCTGCAATTCCACACCCGTCGCGCCGATATTCTCGTCGCCGCCGTCGGCAAGCCGAATTTCGTCACCGGCGACATGATCAAGCCGGGCGCCGTGGTCATCGATGTCGGCATCAACCGTCTGCCCGATGGAAAGTTGTGCGGCGACGTCGATTTTGCCAGCTGCCGCCAGGTTGCCGGCCAGATTACCCCGGTCCCAGGCGGCGTCGGGCCGATGACCATCACCATGCTGCTGGCCAATACGATCGAAGCGGCGGAACGAAAAGCGGCGCTGGCTGACTAAGGCCTCTTTCCATCCCTCCCCGAAGGATTTGTAACATGAGCACAACGCCCCTCGTCGGTATCGTCATGGGTTCCGACAGCGACTGGCCAATCATGCGCGCCGCCGCCGTCGCCCTTAAAAACCTCGACATTCCCTACGAAGCCAAGGTGCTTTCGGCCCACCGCACGCCGGATCAAGCCCTGGATTACGCCGCCACCGCCGCCGGGCGTGGCATCAAGGTGCTGATCGGTGCGGCGGGCGGAGCGGCCCACCTGGCCGGCGTGCTCGCCGCCAAGACGCAACTGCCGGTACTCGGCGTGCCGATGCCGTCGAAGCACCTGATGGGCCTCGATTCGCTGCTCTCCATGGTCCAGATGCCCGGCGGCATCCCGGTTGCCACCTTCGCTGTCGGCGAAGCCGGTGCCACCAACGCGGCGCTGTTTGCCGTCGCCATGCTGGCCTTGAGCGACGAAGCCATTGCCCAGAAGCTGGCCGGCTTCCGCCAGAGCCAGACGGAAAAAGTGCTGGCCAAGACGCTGCCCGACCAGCCTTGATCACCCCCCCGAGCCGCTTTCGCCGATGAATCAGGACTACACGCGCGCCGTTGAATTGCTACGCGCCGGCGAACTGGTCGCCTTCCCGACGGAAACGGTTTACGGCCTGGGGGCGGATGCCGCCAACCCGGCCGCCGTCGCCAAGATCTTTGCCACCAAAGGCCGCCCGGCCGATCACCCGCTGATTGTCCACATCGCCGGCCACGACGCTGTCGACCACTGGGCCGAGCAGGTTCCGGCAGGCGCCTGGGAACTCATGGAGGCCTTCTGGCCCGGCCCCCTGACCCTGATCCTGAAAAAGCAGGCCTGGGTGCCCGATGCCGTGACAGGCGGTCAGGACACCGTCGGCTTGCGCGTTCCCGGCCATCCGGTGGCGCTCGAACTGCTCCGTCGCTTTGCCGCGAGTGATGGAAAATTCGCCGGCGAACACACCGGCATCGCCGCCCCCTCGGCCAATCGCTTCGGCCGGATCAGCCCGACCACGGCCGACCATGTCCGTGAAGAGCTCGGTGACCGGGTGCCGCTCATTCTCGACGGCGGACCGTGCACGGTCGGCATCGAGTCGACCATCGTCGATTGCTCGCGCGGCGAACCGGTCGTCCTGCGCCCCGGTCACATCGCCCCGGCCCATCTCGAAGCCGTCCTCGGCCGCCGCCCGAATATTGAAACAGCCGTCGGCGCCCCGCGCGTCTCCGGCTCGCTGGCCGCCCACTACGCGCCGCAAACGCCGATGCGCCTGGTCTCGTCCGAGCGCCTGCTCGATTTCATCAATGCCCAGCGCCACAAAGGCGACCGCTGTGGCGTCATCAGCACCAACCAGCCGCCGCACGCCGGCATGCCCCACGCCTGGCGCCTGCTGCCGGCCGACCCGCTCGGCTATGCCCATGAACTCTACGCCGCGTTACGTGACATGGATCACGCCGGCGTCGACCTGATCGCCGTCGAAGCCCTGCCCGACGAGCCCGCCTGGGCAGCCGTTGCCGACCGCCTGCGGCGCGCGGTGGCGGGCGCCGGACAAGCGTAAACACCGACTTCCACGGTCAACCGGAAAAAACGGCCAAAACTGAAAATAGCGGCGCGCAAAAAAGTAGCTTTGATCTGTAAATAGGAGTGCGTTAGAATCGCTCCCCGTTGGGGGGGTAGCTCAGCTGGGAGAGCGCCTGGTTCGCAATCAGGAGGTCGTGAGTTCGATCCTCATCCTCTCCACCACCATTCCAAAGCCCGGACTTGCTCCGGGCTTTTTCACGCCCACGACCGGACAATAGTGGCAGGGCTTCGCGGGTAGTACGAATTTCGGTAATCGCCGGAAGGCGCCGATTTCGCCCTGCAGGCTACCCGAATTCCTCTCTTTTCCCTGTTTTTGGGATGTTCGGCCAGCCGGTCAACAAACAAAAATGCCGTTCAGGTTTAACTGAACGGCATTACCGGGAAACCCCAGGCTTTTAGCTGACGATGGCTCGTCGGATTAGTGACCGCTGGCGCCGGAAGCACCCAAGCCGGTTTCCGAACGCAGTTGCTGCGACGGATACAGGGCACGTTCCTTTTGCGCCTGAGCGGAGTTGTCCAAAATGGACACCAGCCAGATCGTAACGAACGCGGCAGTCATCGAGAAGATGGCAGCAGAGTTGTACGGGAACCAGGCCGACCCCTTCGGATTGTGCATCACGGCTTCCCAAACGCTGGCCGAGCCAATGGTCAGGACGACGGCAGACGCCAGACCGACGAAGCCACCAGCTACCGCACCCTTGGTCGTGCAGTTCTTCCACAACACGGACATGAAGAGCACCGGGAAGTTGGAGGAACAAGCGATGACGAAGGCCAGCATCACCATGTAGGCAACGTTTTCCTTTTCGAACGCGATACCGAGAACCACCGCCAGAACGCCGAGGCAAACGGTGGTGATCTTGGACACGCGCAGTTCGGCTTCGGAAGAGCAGCCCTTGGCGAAGACGGAAGCGTACAAGTCATGCGACACGGCAGAAGCGCCGGACAGCGTCAGACCAGCGACCACCGCCAGGATGGTGGCGAAGGCCACAGCCGAGATGAAGCCGAGGAACAGGTCACCGCCGACCGCTTTGGCCAGATGCACAGCAGCCATGTTGCCGCCGCCCTTCAGACCCTTAGCCAGTTCGCCGCCGACATAGAAGTCGCCCGGATTCTGGATCAGGTTGGTGATGGCGCCGAAACCGATGATGAAGGTCAGGATGTAGAAGTAACCGATCCAGGTGGTTGCCCAGGCAACCGACTTGCGGGCTTCCTTGGCGTTCGGCACGGTGAAGAAGCGCATCAGGATGTGCGGCAGACCAGCCGTACCGAACATCAGCGCCATACCGACGGAGATGGCCGAGATCGGGTCCTTGATCAGGGCGCCCGGCGACATCAGTGCGTCATGCTTCAAGTGAACTTCAACGGCCTTGGTAAACAGTGCTTCCGGCGAGAAGCCGAATTGCAGCAGAACCGAGACCGCCATGAAGGTCGCACCGCAGAGCAGCATACAAGCCTTGATGATCTGCACCCAGGTGGTTGCCGTCATACCGCCGAACAGCACGTACATCATCATGACGATGCCGACCATGATTTCGGCGTAGAGGTAATCCATACCGAATAGCACCTTGATCAGCTGACCGGCACCGACCATCTGCGCAATCATGTAGAAGGCGACGATAACCAGCGAAGCGGAAGCGGCGAAGATGCGGACCGGGGTCTGGGCAAAACGGTAGGAAGCCACGTCAGCGAACGTGAATTTACCGAGGTTGCGCAGGCGCTCAGCCATCAGGAAGGTGATGACCGGCCAGCCGACCAGCCAGCCGATCGAGAAGATCAGGCCGTCGAAGCCGTTGGCGAAAACGAGACCGGAAATACCGAGGAAGGACGCGGCCGACATGTAGTCGCCGGCGATCGCCAGGCCATTCTGGAAGCCGGTAATGCCGCCACCAGCGGTGTAGAAGTCAGCCGCCGACTTGGTTTTGGCAGCAGCCCATTTGGTGATGAACAGCGTGGCACCGACGAAGATGGCAAACATGACGATTGCCGTCCAGTTGGTGGCCTGCTTGGCGGTCTGACCAAGGTCAGCACCAGCGGCGACAGCGCCACCGGCAACAGCCAGCGCCAGAAGGCCGGCGAGGATTTTGGTGAATTTGGTCATCTTACTTCTGTGCCTCCTTGATCAGGGCTTCATTGATCGCGTCGAACTCGCTGTTGGCACGACGAACGTAGATCCAGGTCAGCAGAATGGTGAAAGCGATGACGCCGACACCGATCGGCACGCCGATGCTCATCGTGTAACCCTCGCCAATTTTCTTGCCGAGGAATTCCTTGTCGAAAGCGACCAGCAGAATGAAGCCGTAGTAAGCGGCGGCACTGACGATGGCCATAATGATGGAGTACTTGCTGCGCATGGCAACAAACTCCAGAAATTTCGGGTTAGCTGTCACCCGATCTAGTGTGTCTTGCATTGATTTGCTCCTCAGATTTTGTTTATAGAGGCATTGCTGCGAAGCGTAATTTAGGCGTGGCGTCTTACAGCTAACTTACAGTCTGTTACAAAACCCATAACGCAGATCAAAGCTATTTCGGACGATGATCGAGGCTCACCCCGAAAAACAAAAAGCCCCGCACAGGGCGGGGCTCTTCGAAGCGGTGCAGCTTGCTTGGCGGGAGATTACATCCCCATGCCGCCCATGCCACCCATACCGCCCATGCCGCTCATGTCGGGCATGCCGCCGGCCGGCTTGTCTTCAGCCAGTTCGGCCACCATGCACTCGGTGGTGAGCATCAGGCCGGCCACGGAGGCGGCGTTTTGCAGCGCGGTGCGGGTCACCTTGGTCGGGTCGAGCACGCCCATTTCGACCATGTCGCCGTACTCGCCGGTGGAAGCGTTGTAACCAAAGTTACCCTTGCCACGCTGCACCTTGTCGACGACAACGGACGGCTCGTCACCGGCGTTGGCGACGATTTCGCGCAGCGGCTGTTCCATGGCGCGCAGGACGATCTTGATGCCGGCATCCTGATCGTGGTTGTCACCCTTGAGCTTGCCGATGGCCGCACGGGCACGGATCAGGGCGACGCCGCCGCCGGCGACAACGCCTTCTTCAACCGCCGCACGGGTAGCGTGCAGGGCGTCTTCAACGCGGGCCTTCTTTTCCTTCATTTCGACTTCGGTCGCGGCGCCAACCTTGATGACGGCAACGCCGCCAGCCAGCTTGGCCACACGTTCCTGGAGCTTTTCCTTGTCGTAATCGGAAGTCGCTTCGTCGATCTGGATGCGGATCTGCTTGACGCGGGCTTCGATCGAAGCGGCTTCGCCGGCACCGTCGATGATGATGGTGTTTTCCTTGGAAACTTCGATGCGCTTGGCCGAACCCAGATCCTTCAGGACAGCCTTTTCCAGGGACAGGCCGGTTTCTTCGGCGATGACGGTACCGCCGGTCAGGATGGCGATGTCTTCGAGCATGGCCTTGCGCCGATCGCCAAAGCCCGGCGCCTTGACGGCAACGGTCTTCAGGATGCCGCGGATGTTGTTGACGACCAGCGTAGCCAGGGCTTCGCCATCGACATCTTCAGCAATGATGAGCAGCGGACGGCCGGCCTTGGCGACTTGTTCGAGGATCGGCAGGAGGTCGCGGATGTTGGAAATCTTCTTGTCGAAGAGCAGGACAAACGGGTTTTCCATCAGCGCTTGCTGCTTGTCGCTGTTGTTGATGAAGTAGGGCGACAGGTAGCCGCGGTCGAACTGCATGCCTTCGACGACGTCGAGTTCGTTGGCCAGGGACTTGCCGTCTTCAACGGTGATGACACCTTCCTTGCCGACCTTTTCCATGGCATTGGCGATGATTTCGCCGATGTCCGCATCGGAGTTGGCGGAGATGGCGCCGACCTGGGCGATTTCCTTGGTCGTCGTGCACGGCTTGGAGAAAGCCTTGAGCTCGTCGAGGGTGGCGGCGACGGCCTTGTCGATGCCGCGCTTGAGGTCCATCGGGTTCATGCCGGCGGCCACGTACTTCATGCCTTCGCGGACGATGGACTGAGCCAGCACGGTGGCCGTGGTGGTGCCGTCACCGGCGATGTCGGAGGTCTTGGAAGCGACTTCCTTGACCA
>NZ_JAVHPH010000412.1:0-1836 GCF_036170495.1 Azonexus sp. | reverse complement strand
CAATCGGCCAAAAAGTCGCAAACCAAGAAGCCGGCTACCGCCCGGAAATAACGAGGATCAAAGCGTCATGGACGTTTCCCGCATTCGCGCCCTGCGCGGCCCCAACCTGTGGAGCCGGCACACCGCCATTCAGGCCATCGTTTCCTGCGAGGGAGCCGAGGTCGCCATCGCCAATCTGCCCAATTTCGAAGCCCGTCTGCGCGAACGCTTCCCGGAACTCGGCGATCTGATTCCCTCCGACCATCTCGACACCGTGTCGATGGCCCACGCACTGGAGTTCGCCATCCTGGGCCTGCAGGCCCAGGCCGGTTGCCCGGTCACTTTCAGCCGTACGGCACAGACGGTCGATCAGGGCATCTACCAGGTCGTTGTCGAATACACCGAAGAAGATGTCGGCCGCCTGGCCTTCGCGCGGGCCGAGCAGCTTTGCCTCGCCGCCCTCAACGACACCCCTTTCGACCTCGATGCCACGCTCAAGGAATTGCGTGATCTCGACGAGGATATTCGCCTAGGCCCGTCGACCGGCGCCATTGTTTCGGCCGCCGTCGCCCGCGGCATCCCCTACCGTCGCCTGACCCAGGGCAGCCTCGTCCAGTTCGGCTGGGGCAGCAAGCAAAAGCGCATCCAGGCGGCGGAAACCAGTTTCACCAGCGCCATCGGCGAAGCCATCGCCCAGGACAAGGAACTGACCAAAAAGCTGCTGCACGCCTCCGGCGTCGCCGTGCCTTACGGCCGTCCGGTCGAAGACGAGGACGACGCCTGGGTTGCCGCGCAGGAAGTCGGCCTGCCGGTCGTCGTCAAGCCGCAGGACGGCAATCAGGGCAAGGGTATTTCGGTCAATCTGACGACCGAGGAGCAGGTCCGCCGCGCCTACCGCGTCGCCATCGAGTTCCGCGACGACATCATGGTCGAAAAATTCCTCTCCGGCCATGACTGGCGCCTGCTGGTCATCGGCAACAAACTGATCGCCGCCGCCCGGCGCGATCCGCCGCTGGTCATCGGCGACGGCACGCATACCGTCCGCGAACTGGTCGACATCGTCAACAGCGACCCGCGCCGCTCCGACGGCCACGCCACTTCGCTGACCAAGATCCGCTTCGACGACATCGCCCTCGCCCGCCTCGAAGAACAAGGGTTAACCGCCGACACCGTGCCCGGCCGCGGCGTCCGCGTCGTCCTGCGCAACAACGCCAATCTATCTACCGGCGGTTCGGCTACCGACGTCACCGACGACGTCCATCCCGAACTCGCCGCCGCTGCCGTCGCCGCTGCGCAGACCGTCGGCCTCGACATCTGCGGCATCGACGTCGTTTGCGACACCATGCACAAACCGCTCGAAGAGCAAGGTGGCGGCATCGTCGAATGCAATGCCGCCCCGGGCCTGCGCATGCACCTCGACCCATCCTTCGGCAAAGGCCGCGCCGTCGGCGAAGCGATTGTCGGCATGATGTTCCCCGACGGCCCCGACGGTAAACCCGACAACGCCCGCATCCCTGTCGTTGCCATTGCCGGCACCAATGGCAAGACGACGACCAGCCGCCTGATTGGCCGTATATTTGAAGCCAACGGCCTGCGTGTCGGCATGACCAGCACCGACGGCATCTACGTCGAAGGCCACCGCATCGACAGCGGCGACTGCTCCGGCCCGCGTAGCGCCCGCAATGTGCTGATGCACCCGGACGTCGATGCCGCCGTCTTCGAAACGGCGCGTGGCGGTGTGCTCCGCGAAGGCCTCGGCTTTGACGTGTGTGACGTCGCCGTCATCACCAACATCGGCCTTGGCGACCACCTCGGCCTCAACTACATCACCACGGTCGACGAACTGGCCGTGGTCAA
>NZ_JAVHPH010000411.1:0-1858 GCF_036170495.1 Azonexus sp. | reverse complement strand
TCCACCTTCTGCCGCAAGCCAAGCTACGGCTACAAGGCGCAGGTCTACAGCTTCATCGCCATCGGCATTCTGTCGGTCGTGGTCTGGGCCCACCACTTTTTCACGGCTGGCCTGCCGGTCCCGGCGCTGATCTACTTCATGTTCAGCACCATGGCCATCTCCTTGCCGCTGGCCGTGCTCTTCTTCTGCTGGATCGCCACCATGTGGAAGGGCGCGATGACCTTCGAGACGCCGATGCTGTTCGCCGTCGGCTTCATCGTGCTGTTCGGCATCGCCGGGCTGACCGGGCTGATCCTCGCCGACGTCGCGGCCGATGCCCAATACCACCACAGCTATTTCGTCGTCGCCCACTTCCATTACGCCCTGTTCGCCGGCGGCATCATGGGCGTGATGACCGGCGTCTATTACTGGCTGCCGAAATGGACCGGCCACATGTACAGCGAAAAACTCGGCAAGCTGCATTTCTGGCTGACTGTGGTTTCCTTCAACCTGACCTTCCTGCCGCAGTTTTTCCTTGGCCTGGCCGGCATGCCGCGGCGCATTCCCGACTATGCGCTACAGTTTGCCGAGTTCAACGCCATCTCGACGATTGGCGCCTTTATCCTCGGCATCAGCCAGTTGCTCTTTGCCTGGAACATCTGGTGTTGCGTACGGGGCGGCCCTAAAGTCGACAGCCAGGTCTGGGAAGGCGCCGAGGGGCTGGAATGGGAGCTTTCGTCGCCACCCCCCCACCATAGCTGGGAAATCCAGCCGGTTGTCAAATGAGCCAGGAGCCCATGGCCCCGGCCTTCACCGATGCCGACCTCGCCCGCCGCCGTGCCGCCTCGCGCCGCCTTGGCTGGCTGCTTGGCGCCGTCGTGCTGGTCATTTACCTCATCGGCTTGTTCATCAAGCGTTAGCATCATGGAACAGGCCCGGCCCACCCCAGCCAGCCACAATCGCCTGATCGGCAAGCTGTTGCTGATGGTGGCCGGGGCCTTTGTTTTTGCCTTCGCGCTGGTGCCGCTTTACGACGTGCTTTGCGCGGCGACGGGTTTAAATGGCAAAACAGCTGGCCCGGGGGGCGGCTCAGGTGTCATTCGCAACGGCTTCGCTGTCGGCGGCCTGCAAACCGGAGCCGCCCCGGCCTCGAAGATCGATACCGGGCGCACCGTCCGCGTCGAATTTACCGGCACGGTGATGCCCGGCCTGCCCTGGGATATGCGGCCACTAACCATCAGCCTCGACATCCATCCGGGCGAATTGCAGCAGGTCAGCTATCTGGTACGCAACACGTCGAATCGCACGATTGTCGGGCAGGCCGTGCCGAGCGTGACGCCAGGCCAGGCGGCGCAGCATTTCGAGAAGATCGAATGCTTCTGTTTTTCACAGCAAACGCTGGGACCCGGCGAGGCACGCGAGATGCCGCTGGCTTTTATCGTCAAACCCGAGGTCGACCGTAGCATTCGCCACATCACCCTGTCCTACGCCTTTTTCAGCGTTGACGGACAGCGCCAGACACTGACCAGCAGCAGGGAGGCCCAATGAAAACCAGTCCAGCTCACGCCGCGCACGCCGAACACTATTTCGTTCCCCAGCCCAGCCTGTACCCGGTCATCCTCTCCGCCGGCATGTTCCTGCTCGCTTTCGGCTTCATCTCGCTGATCAACAACCTTGGCGCCGGCAAGTGGGTCATGCTCAGCGGCACGGCGGTCATTCTTTATGTTCTGTTCGGCTGGTTCGGCAAGGTCATCGGCGAATCGCAGAGCGGTGCTTACCGCGACTGGGAAGACCGCTCCTTCCGCTACGGCATGATCTGGTTCATCGCCACCGAGGTGATGTTCTTTGCCGCCTTCTTCGCCGCGCTGTTCTACGTCCG
>NZ_JAVHPH010000410.1:0-1868 GCF_036170495.1 Azonexus sp. | reverse complement strand
TGGTTGGCTCGGCGGCCTTCCGCAAGGAAATGAACGTCCTGCCCAGCATCGAACAACAGATGCAGGCGGTGAACGCGTTTTTCATCCGCCAGGCGGAAGAAAACGATATTTTAAAATATGACAACGAGGAGGCGTTGGCAGCATGAGCCAACATGATTTGGGGAAGTGCGTCGTGAACGCACTGGAGCAGTATTTCCGCGACCTGGACGGGGAAAAGCCGGGCGCGATCTATGACATGGTTTTGAAGAGCGTCGAAAAACCGATGCTCGAAGTGGTGCTCGCCAAGGCCGGCACCAACCAGACGCTGGCGGCGGAGATGCTTGGCATCAACCGCAACACGCTGCGCAAGAAACTCACCGAACACCAACTACTGTAATCGCCATGACCATCAAGCAAGCACTGATTTCCGTTTCCGATAAAACCGGCGTTCTTGAATTCGCCCAGGGCCTCGCCGCCCAAGGCGTCAAGCTGCTATCCACCGGCGGCACCGCCAAGATGCTGCGTGACGCCGGCCTGGCCGTCACCGAAATCGGCGACTACACCGGCTTCCCGGAAATGCTCGACGGCCGCGTCAAGACGCTGCACCCGAAGGTGCATGGCGGCATCCTGGCCCGCCGCGACCTGCCGGAACATCTGGCGACCATCGAAGCGCACGGCATCCCGACCATCGATCTGGTCTGCGTCAATCTCTATCCGTTCGCGGCGACCATCGCCAAGGTTGGCGTGACGCTGGAAGATGCCATCGAGAACATCGACATCGGCGGCCCGGCCATGGTCCGCTCGTCAGCCAAGAATTACGCCGGCGTCGCCATCGTCACCGATCCGGCCGACTACGCGCCGTTGCTCGCCGAAATGAAAGCCAACGCTGGCGCCTTGCAACTGGCCACCCGTTTCGGCCTAGCCAAGAAGGCGTTCACGCACACCGCCCGTTACGACAGCATGATCGCCAACTGGCTGACCGGCCTGGCCGAAGGCGCCGAAGCCCAGCCGGCCGCAGCCGCGCCGGTCCCGGCCATCTTCCCGGCCAAGCTGCAACTGGCCTTCGACCGCGTCGAAACGCTGCGTTACGGTGAAAACGCGCACCAAAGCGCCGCCTTCTACCGCGAAACCAACCCGGCCACCGGCAGCATCGCCGCCTACACCCAGCTGCAGGGCAAGGAACTGTCCTACAACAACATCGGCGACTCCGACGCCGCCTGGGAATGCGTCAAGTCCTTCGAAGCTCCGGCCTGCGTCATCGTCAAGCATGCCAACCCGTGCGGCGTGGCCATCGACGGCACGCTGCTCGGCGCCTACGAAAAGGCCTTCCAGACCGATTCGACCTCGGCCTTCGGCGGCATCATCGCCTTCAACGGCGAAGTCGGCATCGACATCGTCAACGCCATGAACGAACGCAAGCACTTCGTCGAAGTGCTGATCGCTCCATCCTTCACCGCCGAAGCCAAGGCCACGCTGGCCGGCAAGACCAACCTGCGCGTCCTCGTCGTGCCCATCTCGCGCCAGCTCAATGCCCTCGAATACAAGCGCGTCGGCGGCGGTCTCCTCGTCCAGACGCCGGACAACTTCACGGCACAAGCCAGCGGCCTGAAGATCGTCACCCAGGTCCAGCCGACCGCCCAGCAGATCGAAGACCTGCTGTTCGCCGAGCGCGTCGCCAAGTTCGTCAAGTCCAACGCCATCGTTTTCTGCGGCAACGGCATGACGCTCGGCGTCGGCGCCGGCCAGATGAGCCGCGTCGATTCGACCAAGATCGCCAGCATCAAGGCCCAGCACGCCGGCCTCGACCTTAACGGCTCGGTCGTTGCGTCGGATGCCTTCTTCCCGTTCCGTGACGGCGTCGATGTGCTCGCCGCGGCCGGCGCCAAGGC
>NZ_JAVHPH010000409.1:0-1884 GCF_036170495.1 Azonexus sp. | reverse complement strand
GCATCATGCCACCCGGCGTCGTCCTTCAGGGCTACACCCCGGCCGGTCTGGCGGCCCACCGGAAAGCCCACCGCCAGGCCCTTCTCGATGCCACCGAACGGCTTATCCCAGGACGTGTTCGTACGCCCGGCGCAGCAGATTTCGTTCGACTTCGCTTAGCTGGAGCGACTCGGTAATGGCGATGAAACGGCCGTGGAGCCGGTCAGCCGCCGCGAACGGCGGGTCAATGCTGGCAAACGCCGCGAGCAGAACGGGCACATCGCCCTCCGGCGTATCGACCCAGGCCTGAAAATCAGCCACCGGCTCGACTGCGCCCTCGGCCAGCCCGAGGTGCACCTCAGCTTCGCGAACAACCGCTGTCGGATGAAACTGGACGGTCGGCGAGAAATCTTCATCGCGCAGCGCCGACAGTGTCGGCAATGGCTTGAAAGCGACAACGCCTGAACTCAGACAGAGAAAGCGAACGCGGCCGCTGGTCCCATGCTTGTGAATGAACAGTAAACGGGGCGAAACGCTCATGGCCTACTTCGCGTATTCCGCCAGGACCGCATCGCCGCGGAATTTCTCCGGTCGCCCCCAGATTTCAACCGTATCGACGTAGAAATCGGCTTTGGCCGGGTGCGCCAGCAGCACCTGGTACTCGGCAAAAATGCGGCCATCGGGAAAGAAGGTCGCCTTGCCGAAACGGGCCTTGCCTCGCCAATAGGCTAGCACGCTGACCTCCTGCGAATACGGGTCGGTCTCTTCCTCGAACACGACATCGGCCCACACCGGCTCGTCACCGATCGACAGGCCGAGCTTTTCCACCTGAGCGCGCAAGGCGGCGCAGACAGCTTCGCCGGTGGCGTTATCGGGCAAATTTGCGGTCATGGTCGAGGTATCGAGGGCGTATGGACATCTCCGCCATTCCCGCAGGCGCGGAAATGACAGAGCTTTGTGTTTCAGGCCGGTGCGTAGGTGTAGCAGTCCTTCGGACAAACGCGTCCGCAGGAGCCACAACCGATGCAGTCAGCCGGATTGGCCAGCGACATGACCATCATGTTGTCGTCTTCGTCATCATCGTCGTCATCCAACTCTCGCTCGACGAGGTCGAGAACATTGCGCGGGCAGACCTTGTAGCAGCGGCCGCAGCCGATGCACTTGGCCTGATCGAGGCTGGTGGCGAATTGCGGCGTCCATTCGGTGCCGCCTTTGGTGAGTCCGGTGATCATGCTGGTTGTCCTTTCTGCGCGGCAGCGAGTCGGGCACTGGCATCGGCCCACGCCTGGCAGGCATCGTAGGTGGATTGGGAAAGCGCAGGAATTTCATGAAAGCCCGCCGGCAGGCGGTCTTCCACGAGATCGTGCATCTGCGAAGCCCACTCGGAAGCGATCCGCTTGAGCTTCTTGACTTCCTTGTCGAGGGCGGCCAGTTCTTCGTCAGTCATGTTGCCCCCCGCCCTTACAGCCCGGCGACGTTCGGATACTGACCGATACGTTCCAGAGCGATACCGAGCATCTTGTCGGCGTCATCCTTCATCTTGGACAGGCTCGGGAAGCCGAAGCGATGCACGTCGCGCAAGGTCTTTTCAACGGCAACCAGCTTGCCGACGGTAATGATGGCGCGGCCGAAACCTTCGTGGGTCAGGTGCACCAGCGGCACGGCGAGCAGCTTGCATTCCTTTTCGATGAGCACGGCGATGGCGTTGTAGAAGGCCTTGACGCGCGAGATGGTCTCGTCGTCCGGATCACCGATCATCGGGATGTTGGCCTTGCGTTCCTTGGTCAGGATGTAGGGATCGAGGATTTTTTCGACCGTCCAGCCGGCGTAGGTGCCGTAGGTATCGAGCGCGCGCATCTGGCGGGCCATCTCCTTGACGAAATCGGTTTCGAAGATGGGATCGGC
>NZ_JAVHPH010000408.1:0-9757 GCF_036170495.1 Azonexus sp. | reverse complement strand
GGGCGAGGCGCGCTGACATGGGCTGGTTCGACTTCATCCGCTCGCCGACCGGCAACGCCGTCGAAACGATGCGCGTCCCGCTCTTTCCGCTCAACACCGTGCTCTTCCCCGGCAGCGTCCTGCCGCTCAAAATCTTCGAGCAACGCTACCTCGACATGGCCGCTGCCTGCCTGAAAGACGGCTCGCCCTTCGGCGTCTGCCTCATCGAAAAAGGCAGCGAAGTCGGCGCCACGGCCGAACCGCACGCCGTCGGCACACTCGCCACCATCGGCAACTGGGAAATGGAACAGCTCGGCATCCTGATGATCACCGCCCACGGCAGCCGCCGCTTCCGCATCATCGAAACCAGCGTCGGTGCCAACAACCAACGCGAAGCCAGCATCGAACTGCTGGCCGAAACCGGCCCGACCCCGCTACCGCCCGAACGCCAGCGCCTCGTCCCACTGCTCCGCCGCATCGCCGCCGACCTCGGCCACGAACGCCTGCCCGAACCGCACCGCTACGACGAAGCCGAATGGGTCGGCTTCCGCATCACCGAAGTCCTGCCCATCCAGAACCTCGCCAAGCAAAAACTGCTCGAACTCGACGACCCGCTCGCCCGCCTGGAAATCCTCGAAAAATACCTCGACCAGCGGAAACTGCTCGGCTGAAAAACGATTGCTTTGGTTACACCCCGGCGGCTTGCCGGGGGTGAATGTCTGAAATGAAAACTCAGCCCGGCATTCTCTCGAAGCTGGGAAGGCCCTCCGGAATCATGTGGAACGCTTGCTTGTCCACCGTAAAAATCGCGACCTTGGGCACAAAACGGGCCGGCTCATCCATCGTGCCAACCTTCACCGCCATCAGCCCACCCGGAATCTCAGTACCAATCGCCGTGCCACAGTTCGGGCAAAACCGGCGCGTCACCGCATTAGGCACATCGCTGCGCGTAAAAGAGGCCGGATTGCCCTTGGTGTAAGCAAAGCCGCTCGACGGGACGGCAATGAACGTATTCGGCTCGCCCCCCGTGATGTACTGACACTGGCGACAGTGACACTGTCCCTCCAGGACCGGCTCGCCTTCGACCCGATAACGCACCTCGCCGCAGTAACAACCACCTTCAAAAATCATGATGTCTCCTTTTTATGTGAAGAGAAAACGCCACCCGGAAGTGGCAGGTTCCTGCGCATCCATTATTACCGCGAATCCTGCTCGATTTCTCGATCTAAACCATTGTCTGATTTCTTTTAATTGGCATCCCCGTGTAGCCGGCACATTTCCACGGTCAACCGGAAAAAACGGCCAAAATCGATATGGTGCGCCACAACCGGTGACAGAACCATTGCGTATTGACATTGTAGATACGCCAGTGCATATTCCGAACATGTCAAAATCACTTGCCATCTCTCGCCCGCCTATTGAAACGGCAGCCATTACTAAAGGCTCCATCAATCTTCGGATTGAGGGCAATACACGCCAACTCATTGACGACGCGGCGGCGATTCTTGGCAAGACGCGTACCGAATTTATGATCGATAGCGCCCGGCGAGAAGCAATCGACGTACTGCTCGATCAACGCCTGTTCGTGCTTGACGCTGATCGCTTCGATAGCTTCATGTATGCGCTCGACAATCCCCCCGCACCCGGTGCGAAATTGAAAGCCCTGCTGCGTCGTACTCCAGCATGGCAAAAATAAAGGACGCACAGGAACGCCCTGAGCCCCAACTATCGGCCCCAGCTCCACTAAGTGCCGAGCACGACCTTTCCGAATTCGATTGTGGTGAGCCTGCGCTAAACGACTGGCTGCGTTACCGCGCCGCAAAGAATGAAAGCCGTTTTTCGCGTACCTATGTGGTCTGCGCAGGAAGACGGGTTGTCGCCTATTTTTGCATCTCGGCTGGTGCGGTGGAACGCATGGCCGTCCCCGGCAAGATTCGCCGCAATGCGCCGGACACCATACCGGTATCCGTTATTGGCCGCTTGGCGATCGACCGTAATTTCGCAGGCAAGGGGCTGGGAGCAGACATCCTCTCTGACGCACTACGTCGAATCGCCATTGCTTCGCAAAGCATTGGCATTGGAGCAGTGCTGGTTCATGCCAAGAACGATGCTGCAAAACGTTTCTATCTGAAATGCGCTGAATTCATCGAATATCCGGCAGATAGCCAAACCTTGTTTCTTCCCATCGAAACGGTCGTAGCAGCTTTTAGCTAACGGGGGAGAAACACGATGGGGGAAGCAAAAAGAAAGTCACTCAAGCGTAGCCAAACTGCAGACTCATCTGCCAAATCCCACACCATGGTCAGCCTGCATACTCTCGCGCCAGTGGCTGCAATCGATAGCGCTCGAATCCGGGAGTTAACCGGTGACAGCAGCATTCCCGATTCGAAGCAGGTTGTTTTGAATGCCTTCCAAGCCATGGTTGGCCAGCGAAGTTTTCATGTCGGCTTTTGCATCGGTAGCGAATGTGGGTTCAGTGCCATCGGTATCGCCGTCATCGAGCGGTTGATAATGGAAGTTCCCAGTGATGCCCTTCACGTCGTTCCCATCGTTCATGACGATATTGCTTGGGACACGGCACTGAGACACTTACGTAATTTCACTGGGCAGATTTTGCTTTTTGCTTTTTCCGATTCTGATGTTTACCACGCAGGAACGGCCGAAATGTTCTTCTCGAATGCAGTTTGCGTTTACGACTGTGAAGGAAATCTGCTCGAAAAACTCTCCGCTGCACAACGCCACAAGATACGAGAACAAGCGGCAACAATGTCTAAACGTCCGATGCCGACGCTCTATGCAACCGACGTGTCGCAGGAAGATACACCGTGGATATTCCGTCTCGCCACTCCAGCCGGGAAAGAAATTCGAACGGCCGTGTGGAATGGTCGCCGAGACTATTTACACGAACCCCCAGAAGACATCATAAGTTGGGTTGGGGGCGACAAAATCGCCATCGTGCAGGTCGATAGTCCGGTGGGCATTAATCGCCGCTCATCACTTAATTTGACCCATTTTCTTGCCCAGAATTTCGATGGCGTTATCCATTGGGCCCGTGATAGCGACACCTTTCAGTCCATCCTCAAATCGTTCATTCGACTTGACCTAGAGTCAGCTAGCCAACCGGAAACCCCCGAAGGCTGGAAGCCAGAAGTTGTGATTTTGGCGGCGAATAGGGAACCAAGAGAAGACTGACCCGCCAGTTGGATAGCGCTGGATGCGTATTGATATCGCTATACCTGGCTTTGACCAGATATCGACCAGAAAAGAAAAAGCCAACCGCCCTCGGTTGGCTTTTTCTTTTGCAGATCAACGACCTACCTGAATTCGATGTGGAGCGGGCGATGGGAATCGAACCCACGGCTCTAGCTTGGGAAGCTAGGGTATTACCATTATACGACGCCCGCTCTGGATGGCAGGCCGCCATTCTATGCGCAGAAGGCGGCCGGTTCAATGTTCCTGTGCGGGGTCGGTCGGGTTGCTTAGGCGGTCACTGAGAGCAGCGTGGCAATCCCGCTGTTTTCCTGATCCTGGCCGGTGCCGTAGGCGTGCATCAGTTGCATGATTTTCATCATCAACTCGGCGTCGCTGTTGTTTGCCGCGGTCGTCGCGGTGGCTGTGCCGGTATCGGCGGCGGAGGTCGACTCGGTTGATTTGTCGTAGGCCATGGCCTCCTTGAAGCTGACTTTGCCGTCGCTATCGGTGTCCGCTGCCTCGAAATTGTTGACGATCTTGTTGATCAGCTCGGTGCGCTTGGTATCGCTGCTGTCGGCCGATTCGAGCTGGCTGGTCAGTTCTTCCTTGGTGAAGCCGGCGTCGTCGGCTGGCGGCGGGGGTGGCATGCCGCCGGGGCCTTGCATCGGGTCGCCGAACTGGCTGCTGACAGATTCCTGCAGCTTGGCGAGAACGGTGGCGAATTCGTCTTTGGTGACCTTGCCGTCGCTGTTGCTATCGAGCGCCGTGAAGACGTCTTCGGCGCTCGTGCTGCTGGTGCTTTGACTGGCGTTGCTGGTGATCTGGCTGAAGGCCGCGGCCAGATCGCTTTTTTCGAGATAGCCCTGGCTCTTGGTGTCCAGCTTTGAGAATAGCAGGCTTGCCATTTGCGATGCTTGGTTGATTCCGCTCAACATGATTCGCTCCTTGGATGAAATTGACGGGATGCCTGGCTTTTGGCCAAGTCACTTTCCTTGTGCAAGTTATCGGCCAAAACCGGGGTGTTTTGACGGCGCTTTGGGTTAATCCGGGTAAAAGAATGTTAAGGAAAACCGTTTTATGGGATTTTTATTGGAAAAAAACCGGCAATAATCGAATTTTTTGGGTAATTAGCGGCAAAAATCGCTCGCCGGCAATAATTGCCGTTCGTTACCCGACCAGAGCAATCGGGAATGAGGTAAATGTCTGTAAATTAGCCGCTCGCTGCGGCCACCCTTGGCTATGATTCAGCAGGCTATTTTTGGGGGTGAAATACCGATGGCGGCAGTTTTGCTGGTGGACGACGACGTTGAACTGGCCGAGATGCTGGGCGACTATCTGGCCCAGGACGGCTTTGTGGTGACTACGTTGCACGACGGCCTGAGCGGTGCCGAGGCGGCGCTCTCGGGGCAGTACGCCATTGCCGTGCTTGATGTGATGATGCCGGGCCTTTCCGGCGTCGAGGTCTTGCGCCGGATTCGGGCGGTCAGCGCGATGCCGGTGCTCATGCTGACGGCCAAAGGTGATGACATGGATCGCATCGTCGGCCTTGAACTGGGCGCTGACGATTACGTCCCCAAGCCCTGCCAGCCGCGCGAGCTGGCGGCCCGCCTGCGCGCCATCCTGCGTCGCTCGGCGCCCTCGGCCGAGCCGAGCAGCGCCCCGATGGTGGTCGGCGAGCTCTGCATTCGGCCGGAACAACGTCTGGCCGAATGGGCTGGCGTCGCTGTAGAGCTGACCAGCACGGAATTCAATTTGCTCGAAGTGCTGGCCCGCAACGCCGGGCGGCCGGTCAGCAAAAGTGATCTGTCGGAACAGGCGCTGGGCCGGGCGCTGGTCCGTTTTGACCGGAGCATTGATGTTCATTTGTCGAGCATTCGCCACAAGCTCGGCACCTTGCCCGACGGGCGCTCGTGCATCCAGACGGTCTACCGCCAGGGTTACCAGTTGATCCGGTCCTGAGATGGGACGCCTGTTCTGGAAGCTGTTTCTCTTCATCTGGCTCGGCCAGGTGGCCGCCATCGTCGGCACCGGCGCCTTTTTCTGGTTTGAGCACCAACAGTCACCCATGCGGGCTGATTGGCCACCCCCGCCGCCACCGCAGCTTGGCGAGCACCGACCACTGCCACCGGAGTTCGACCGCAGCGGACGGCCCCACCACCCGCCACCGCCTGACGGCAATCGACCGGGCGGCCCACTGCCGATATTTCCGTTGATCGCCGGCCTGATCGCCAGCCTGTTCTGTGCGGCCGGGGTGGCGTGGTACTTCGCCAAGCCGATTCGCCATCTGCGCAACGCCTTCGCCACAGCAGCCGAGGGCAATCTCGATACCCGGGTAGGCAGCGCCATGGACGGCCGGCGCGATGAACTGGCCGATCTCGGCGAGGATTTCGACCGCATGACCGAGCGTCTGCAAGCCCTGATGGCGGCTCAGAAACGCCTGCTGCACGATGTTTCGCACGAAATGCGCTCGCCGCTGGCCCGCCTGCAGGCGGCGATTGGCCTGGCCCGGCAGCAGCCGGGGCGGCTTGACGATTCGCTGGCGCGCATCGAGCGCGAGGGCGAACGCATGAACGGGCTGATCGGCGAACTGCTCACCCTTTCCCGGCTCGAAGCTGGCGTTTCCGGTCCGCTCGAAAAGCTTGAGGTGGGCGAACTGCTGGCCGGGATCGTCGAGGATGCGCGCTTCGAAGGTGCAGCGGGGCAGGTTGGCGTCGACTTCGCGGCATCACCGGGGCTTTTCGTCCAGGCCAATCCGGAGTTGCTGCATCGGGCCATCGAGAACGTGGTGCGCAACGGGCTGCGCTTTTCGCCGGCCGGAACGAGCCTGCAGATCGGGGCGAAGCTGGAGGCTGACGGCTTGATCCACCTGCACATCGCCGATCAGGGCGTCGGCTTGCCGGCAGCCGAACTGGAAGCGATTTTTACGCCGTTTTATCGCGGACGAAATCTGGCGACGGGCGACGGCTACGGTTTGGGGCTGGCGATTGCCCGGCAGGTGATTGCTACGGTCAACGGGAAAATTGCCGCAAAAATGAAAGCGGACGGCAGCCCCGGCCTGCTCATCGAGATTGTCCTGCCGGCGGCCGACTGAGGCCGGAACTCAGGCGAGTTCGGATAATTCCCGGTAGCGGCCGGCGTGAAATAGCAGCGGCGCGAGGTCCGGCGTTTCGCTGAAGCGTTCGACGCTGCCAACAAAAATGGTGTGGTCGCCAGCGGCGTGTTCGGTCACGTTGGTCACTTCAAAGGTTGCGCAGCAGCCCGGAAAAACCGGAGCACCGCCGATACCGGCGTGCCAGGCGAGACCGGCAAAGCGGTCGGCCGGCCAGGTGGCGAAGCGATTCGACAACTCGTGCTGGTCGGCGGCCAGCACGTTGATGGCGTGGTGGCTGGCCTGGCGGAAGGCGGCGAGGTTGTGCGAGCCGTTATCCAGGCACCAGAGGACGAGCGCCGGATCGAGCGAGGCGGCGGCGAAGGAATTGACGGTCAGGCCGATCGGGTGGCCGTCCGGGTCGATGGCCGTGACGATGGTGACGCCGGTGGCATAGCGCCCCAGGGCGTTGCGCAGGGCGCGGCTGTCGTTTTGCGGTTGGGTCATCGGGCGGGGCCGGTAGGCCGGAAGAAAAAGAGGCCGTATTATCCGTGCTCCCGCAGCCTGCGTCGAGGCAGAATTTGGCCGCCCAAAACCGTTTTACCGAAGACCTGATCGCCTGGCAGAAGACCGCCGGGCGCCACGACCTGCCCTGGCAGAAGACGCAAGACCCCTACCGCATCTGGCTTTCCGAGATCATGCTGCAGCAGACCCAGGTCAGCACGGTGATCCCCTATTACGCGCGCTTCCTGGCCAGCTTTCCCGATGTGCTGGCGCTTGCCGCGGCGCCGATCGAGCTGGTCATCGAGCACTGGGCCGGCCTCGGCTATTACGCCCGGGCGCGCAACCTGCACCGCTGCGCCCAGCAGATTGCTACGGTCTACGCTGGAAAATTCCCAAAAATGGAAAGCGAACTGGAGACCTTGCCGGGCATCGGCCGGTCGACCGCAGCAGCCATCGCCGCCTTCGCCTTCGGGCGCCGGGCGGCGATTCTCGACGGCAACGTCAAGCGCGTGCTGTGCCGGCAGTTCGGCATCGCGGGTTTCCCCGGCGCCAAGGCCGTGCATGACCGCCTTTGGCTGCTGGCCGAAAGCTTGCTGCCGGAGAACGACATCGAGGTTTACACGCAAGGATTGATGGACCTCGGCGCCACGCTGTGCATGCGTAGCCGGCCGCGCTGTGGCGACTGCCCGGTAGCGGCCGGCTGCGTCGCCAAGCGCGATGGCCGGCAGGGCGAATTGCCGGAAGCCAGGCCGCGGGCGGCGGTGCCGGAACGCACCTCGACTTTCGTTCTGCTCACCGACGGCCAGCGCCTACTGCTCGAACGACGCCCGCCCTCCGGCTTGTGGGGCGGCTTGCTGGTGCCGCCAGAGGGCGAGCCGGAGGCGGTCGCGGCGCGCTTCGGTCTGGCCCTCGGCGAAACGACAGAATTGCCGCCCTTCAAGCATGTCTTCACGCATTTCCGGCTGACGCTGGAGCCGGTGCTGTGCCGGATCGACGCCCGGTTTCAGGCGGCCGAACCGGGGCTGGAATGGGTGGCATTAGAACGCGCGGCCGAGGCCGGCCTGCCGGCGCCGATCAAGAAGCTGATCAGGGCCTGTTTGCAGTAACCGACGCTGCCCGTCGCATACTGCGAACACGCCCTATGCAGGTTGCCAGCGCAGTGGGCTGAGGCCCCAGTGCTCGAAGGTTTCAGCCTGGACAATCTGGCCGTAATGGTTGCCGATCTTGCGTGAGAGGTCGACATCGACCGGCGTCGTCACGTATTGCTGACGGCCGGTGTGGTAAATGACGCGGACGGTGGGGGTCAGCATGTTGTCGGCGTGCAGTTGCTCGACGACGGCGAGATGGCCGCTTTCGAGCAGGACCAGGGTGCCGACCGGGTAGATGCCGACGGTCTTGACGAAGGCGGCAACGAGCACCGGATCGTATTGAAAGCCGGCCTCGTCGTAGAGCTGGCGCAGCGTGTGCGATGGCGACATGGCGGCGCGGTAGGGGCGGTCCGAGGTCATCGCGTCGTAGGTGTCGACGATGGCGGCCATGCGCCCGGCCACAGAGATTTCGTCGCCGGCCATCTGGTAGGGATAGCCGCAGCCGTTGTAGCGTTCGTGGTGTTCGAGCACCACCGCTACCGAGGTTTCCGATAGCCGCGTGGTGGCATCGAGAACGGCCAGGCCTTCTTCAACGTGGCTCTGGACGATGGCGTATTCGGATTGGGAAAGCGTGCCCTGCTTGGCGGTCAGGCGCGCATCGAGCGAGGCGTGGCCGATGTCCTTGACCATGGTGCCGAGGGCCAGTTTTTCAATTTCCGGTTCGGCCAGACCCTGATGCCGGCCGAAGGCGATGATCAGCGCGGCGGTCGCCACGGCGTGTTCGGTGGCGTAAGCATCAAGCCGCTTGAGGCGGGCGAGCGGGACGAGGGCGTCAGGATTGCGGATGACCGAGGCGATCATCTTGCTGACAATCGGTTCGAGGTGGGCGGCATCGACGTTGTTGCCGGCCTTGGCCGAGAGCATCAGGCCGCTCACCGTGTTGCTCGCTTCGTGCAGCAGGCGGCCGGCCCGCCGCCGCTCTTCGCCGAGCGAAACGGTGCGCGGCGTGGCGGCGCGGATTTCGGCCAGCGATTTGAGCTTTTGCTCGATCTGGTTGATGCGCGCCATCGGCGTCGGGGGCAGATCGATGCCGCGGGCGGTATCGATGCTGATTTCCTTGATCCCCTCTTCCTTGATCTTCGCGATATGCGCCTCGTCGCGCACCTTGAATTTCGACTGCCAAAGGGAATGGTCGAACCAGCGCTTGTGCAGGTCCACGACGTACATGCCAGGCAGCAGCTGGTTGATGAAAATCTTGCGGATCATGCCGGCGCTTGCGCTTATTTTTTCTCGGCCGCCTGGGCGGCGCGTTGCTCCGCTTCGCGCATTTTCCTGGCGACGCGGGCGTCGTGATCGGCCTGTTTCTTGCGCTGCTTTTCCGCCTCGGCAATCTTTCGCTTTTCGCCTTCGGCCGCCTGGGCGGCTTTGGCGGCGCGGCTAGCGGCGATCTTTTCCTCGCTCACCTGGCGGGCATTCATCGATTCGGCCTGACGCAATTCAAGATCGGCGGCGCGTTTGGGCGCCTCTTCAGCCTGCACCCTGTTGCGGTCGCTCAACTGCTCGCGCTTCACTTCGCGCTCGATGGCCCGGCCGTCAATCTCCAGCCGGCGCGCCTCCCGCGTGGTTTTGAGGTGCTCCCTGGCCGCGGCATTGCGGCAGTCGTTGATCAGAAACCGGGTCGCACATTCCGCATTTTTCTCCGCCAGCAAGGCGTCGGCTTGATCCTGCCGCGCCTTGCTCTCGGCCTGTAGTGCCGCGGCCTTGTCGAGGCGCGCCGACCAGGCCGCCTGCGGCTCGGCACCCGCCGCAGCGTCGGCGGCCAGCGCAGCAACGGGCTGGGCAAGCAGGGCGATCAGGCCGGCAACCAATGATAGGGGTCGATTTTCCATTTTTCGTAACTCTCAAA
>NZ_JAVHPH010000407.1:1184-9798 GCF_036170495.1 Azonexus sp. | reverse complement strand
AAATCGAGCGCATGGCGGCGATTTACCAGAGCCTCGGCGTCAAGAAGGGCGACCGTGTCCTGATTTACATGCCGATGATCGCCCAGGCGACCTTCGCCATCCTGGCTGCAACCCGCATCGGCGCCATCCACTCAGTCGTTTTCGGCGGTTTCGCTTCCGGTTCGCTGGCGACCCGTATCGACGATGCGATGCCGGTGCTGATCGTTTCTGCCGACGCCGGCATGCGTGGTGGCAAAGCGGTGCCGTACAAGCATCTGCTCGACGAGGCCATCGATCTGGCCGAACACAAGCCGGCCAAGGTGCTGATGGTCGATCGTGGGCTGGACAAGGCTTTCAACAAGGTTGCTGGTCGCGACGTTGATTACGCCACCGAGCGCGCCAAGTTCATGGACGCCAAGGTGCCGTGCGAATGGCTGGAGTCCTCTGAGCCGTCCTACATCCTGTACACCTCGGGGACGACGGGCAAGCCGAAGGGCGTCCAGCGCGACACCGGCGGCTACGCCGTGGCGCTGGCTTCATCGATGAAGCACATCTACTGCGGTGGCGAGGGTGAAACCTTCTTCTCGACCTCCGACATCGGCTGGGTGGTCGGTCACTCCTACATTATCTACGGCCCGCTGATCGCCGGCATGGCTACCGTGATGTACGAAGGTACGCCGCTGCGTCCGGACGCCGGCATCTGGTGGCAGATCGTCGAAAAGTACAAGGTCACCGTGATGTTCTCGGCGCCGACTGCGGCTCGCGTGCTCAAGAAGCAGGATCCGGCCTTCATGCACAAGTATGACCTGTCGTCGCTCAAGCACATCTTCATGGCCGGCGAGCCGCTCGACCAGCCGACCCACGAGTGGTTCATGACCGAACTCGGCAAGCCGGTCATCGACAACTACTGGCAGACCGAAACGGGCTGGCCGATGCTGGCCGCACTACCCGGTGTCGAAAAGACCCCGATCAAGTACGGCTCGCCGTCCTTCCCGGTCTACGGCTACAACCTGCAGATTTTCCGCGAAGACGGTTCGGTCTGCGGTCCGAACGAGAAGGGTATCGCGGCGGTCATTCCGCCGCTGCCGCCCGGCTGCCTGACGACCGTTTGGGGGCAGGACGACCGTTTTGTCAGCACCTATTTCACGCTGTTCAAGGACCCGCTGGTTTACTCATCCTACGACTGGGCGATCAAGGACGAAGATGGTTATTTCACCATTCTTGGTCGTACCGATGACGTGATTAACGTCGCCGGTCACCGTCTGGGTACCCGTGAAATCGAGGAAGCGATCCAGAACCACCCGGCGATTGCCGAAGTCGCCGTGGTTGGCGTCGAGGACAAGCTCAAGGGGCAGGTGCCGATGGCTTTTGCCGTCGTCAAGGATGCATCCAAGGTCGCGACGCCCGAGCTGGTCAAGGCGCTCGAGAAGGAAGTGTTCGGCACGGTCGACAGCATTCTCGGGGCGATTGGCCGTCCGGCCCGCGTGCACTTCGTCACCGGTCTGCCCAAGACCCGTTCCGGCAAGATGCTGCGCCGTTCGCTGCAGGCGCTGGCCGAAGGCCGTGATCCGGGCGACCTGACGACCATCGACGATCCTTCAACGCTGGAGCAGATCAAGAACGCGCTGGCCAGCTAAGCGTCGTTCTTACCGCAACAAGCCCGCCGATGAAAACCGGCGGGCTTTTTTACGGGCGGCATTTTAATTTTGGCCGTTTTTTGCGGTTGACCGTGGAAGCCTGGCCGCTCGCCAGGCGCGGTTGATCTCCGCGACCAAGACACAGCCCTGGTGCACCATCCCGCGATGAATTTGGACGAGATTGGCGCCGGCCGCGTACCGGGCCAGAGCGATCTCTGGCGTGTCGATGCCACCCGCGCTGATCAGGGCAATTTCAGGCGGTAGCGCTTGGCGCAGTGCGCGTAGAAGCGCTTCGGGCGCCACCATCCCTTCGGCCGCAACGAGGATGCCGGCAGCGCCCGCGGCAATCCAGGCGCTTGCTGCCGCGACGGGATCCGGCCAGTAGCGGGTCAGCTTGACCATGAGCGGTCGCCGTTTCGTGTCGCTGGCGAGCAAGGTGCGCACAACGCTGGTCAAGTGTTCCGCAGATGGGCAGCCGCGTCCCGGATTCAGGCAGAAATAGTCGGCTCGACTACCATGTTCCCGCATGGCCTGGACGAAATACGCCTCGGCGCGCGTCCAGGAAAGCGCCGGACGCATGCCTAAGCTGACGCCGCAGATTGCCGTATTTGGATAGGCTGGGGCAATGAAGCAGCGCGCACCGGCAAATACGCTGCCTATTTCGACGGAGCCCAGCCCCAGGCTTCCAGCATGGGCAAGCAGTCTGCCGTGCCGGTCGAGTCCGGCGGCGAGGCCGACTGGTCCGGGGAAAATCAGCCCCATGGCCGATACCGGCGACCCGGTGTCTACTGCGGCAGGGCCGCTAACGTGTTGCAGATCGAGCAGCCGCCAGCGGGCGCGTAAGGCGAGGCGCGTGAGCGGGATCGCCATTGCCGGCTGCCCGTTACTGCCGGATGTCAGGCGGGGCATAGGCATGGAGAAACGCGGTCAGGGCCGTAACAGCTGCTTCAGGCAGGCCGTTGTACAGGCTGACCCGGATGCCGCCGACCTCGGGGTGGCCGTTCAGATCGTCCAGCCCGGCGGCCTGGGCGGCGCCCAGAAAGTGCGGCGCGTTGTCTGAGTTGGCAAGACTGAAGCAAGGATTGGTGTGCGAGCGCAGGATTGGCGTGATGGTTGCCCGCAAGTGCAGGTTGTTATCCACCGCCTGATAGACCGCCGCACTCCGGCGCCGGGTGGCAGCGGCCATGGCAGCGATGCCGCCGCGTGTCGCGATCCAGTCGAGCATCGTGTGCAGCACGAAAATGGCAAATACCGGCGGCGTATTGACCCGGCAATGGGCGGCCGCCTGCGTCGTATAGTTGAGCACCCGGGGCGTTGTTGGTGCAGCCCGGCCGAGCAGTTCGTCGCGGACGATGACTACGGTGAGGCCGGGGACACCAATGGATTTCTGGGTTCCGGCATAGACCAGGGCAAGGCGCTTGAAATCGATGGGTCGGGTGAGGAAATCCGAGGTCATGTCGGCCGCCAACGGCACGGGCAGAGCCGGAAAATCACGGAGCTGCAGGCCATTGGCAGTTTCGTTACTCGTCACATGCCAATAGGCGTCGCGGGTCAGGCACTCCGGGTCGGCGTAGTTCGCCAGGGCGGCGAGGGGCAGAGTCTGTACCGGGCCGTAACGGGCGGCTTCGTCCCGGGCTCGCCGGGACCAGTGCCCGGAATCGATATAGGTAGCCACTTTGCCGGCCATGAGGTTCAGCGGCAAGGCAGCGAACTGGGCGCTTGCCCCGCCGGACAGGAAAAGGATATGAAAGTCTTTCGGAACAGCAAGGAGCTGGCGCAGGGCGTTCCCGGTTTCTTCCTGCAGCGCCTTGAAGCGGTCGGAGACGAACGATAGTCCGAGGATTGATCCTCCGCCCTGCCAGTCGCGGCAGGCCTCGGCTACCGTGGCGGCGACGCTGGCCGGGAGCGGTCCGGCCGCTGCCGAGAAGCTGTAGCGTTCCATCAGTTAAAGACAAAGGCGCCGTGGGCGCCGGCCGCCATGAAGAAAAGTAGCGGAACGGACAACATGGTATTTGTCCGGGCCGCCAGGAAGGTGCATCGGGAGGCCAGCAGGCGTTCGGCGACCGGCGCGCCGACGAAGCCGAGCACCCGTTTCTGGTTAGGCCACAGAACGAACCACAGGTTGAGGACCATCAGGATGCCGATCCACATGCCCAGGCCGATCGGGGCAAGGTCGCCGCGCAGCATTAGGGCGCCTTCCAGCCAGCCGCGCTCGGTGAGGATGAAGATACCGCTGCCCAGGGTGAGCAGCGAGGCATAGCGAAAGGTGCCATGTTCTCGCTGCATCAGGGCTTGTTGGCGGGGGCTGCTCGGGTCGCTCAGGTCTTCCGCGGTCAGCGGAACGTAGGTGGGGCGGGTTACCGCAGTGGCGTAGTTGTGGCCGATCCAGACCAGTGCCCCGACAAAATGGATCCAGCGGGCAACCAGTTCGAGCCATGCACTTTCCATCATGCGCCCCGTGCAAGGCGCAGGAGGACGGTCAGGATGACCGTTAGCGCAACGCCGAGCAGGACGGCCTGGCGAGAGGTGTCGAGTAGACGGAGGAGGATGCTAGTCATGACGGGCCGCCTTTTCGGTACGCATGACCAGCGGCCGGGTTTCACGCAGGGGGTGGTGGGCCTGGGCAACAGCCTCGCCGATCAGATGATGGTGGGGCGACTTGGCGCAGGCCGGGTCGGTGTTGCAGGCATCGCCGGTGAGCAGGAAGGCCTGGCAGCGGCAGCCGCCGAAATCCTGCTCCTTTTCGCTGCAGGAATGGCACGGTTCCCGCATCCAATCCTGGCCGCGAAACTTGCGGAAGGTCGGCGATTCATTCCAGAGCCAGCCCAGGGAATGCTCGCGTACGGAGGGAAAGTTCAGGCCTTCGATCAACCGGGCTTCCTGGCAGGGAAGGGCGGCACCGTCCGGGGCGATGGTCAGGTGGATCGATCCCCAGCCGTTCATGCAGGCTTTCGGTCGTTCTTCGAAATAATCCGGAATCACAAAGTAGATGGTCATCTTGTCGCCCAGCCGCGCGCGTGCAGCCTGCACGGCTTTTTCGGCGCGCGCGATCTGTTCCCGGGTGGGCAGCAGTTCGTCGCGATTCAGCATCGCCCAGTTGTAATACTGGATATTGGCGAGCTCCACATACTCGACGCCGATGTCTTCGGCCATGGTCAGAATATCCGCGACCTGGTCGACGTTCTGGCGGAAGACGGGCACGTTGAGCACCATCGGGAAGCCATGGCGTTTGATCATCTTCGCTACCGCCAGTTTAAGGTCGAAGGCGCGGGCACCGACCAGGCGGTCAGTCAGTTCCCGGTCGCTGGACTGGATCGACAACTGAATCTGGTTCAGGCCAGCGGCCTTGAGCGCAGCGAGGCGGGTTTCGTTGACGCCCACCCCGGAGGTGATCAGGTTGGTGTAATAGCCCAGGCCGCTAGCCTCGGCCACCAGTTCTTCGAGATCATCGCGCAGCATCGGTTCGCCGCCGGTGAAGCCGAGTTGCAGGGCGCCCAACTCGCGCCCTTCGCGGAGCACGCGCTTCCATTCGGTGGTGGACAGCTCTCCGCCGTTGCGGCTGTCGTAATCGACGGGATTGCTGCACCACGGGCACTTCAGCGGGCAGCGATAGGTCAGTTCGAGCACCAGCCACAGCGGCTTGCCCTGGCCATCAAGCCTGATGACGGATCCATCCTTTGGCACGGAAAACCTCCAGAAATTTCATGACGCCTTCGGCGACGCGCGCATCGTCGCCGGGGTAGGTCTGTTGCAGGTCGCCGATAAGTTCGGTGACAGTGAGTGTGCCGTCGCAGCGCTTGATGATTTCGCCGGCAGTTTCGTTGAGTTTGACGATCCCTTCCGGGTAGAGGAGAACGTACGATTGTTGCGTCTCCTCCCAGCGGAACAGATACATCGGGTTGATGGCGAACCGCTCTGCGGCAGCCGGTACGGCGGTTTCGGTCATGCATCCGTCTCCAGAAAACGATGGGGCCGCTGGGCCCGGCTCACCGCACCGGGTGTCCGGAAGCGGCGAGCCGGGTTGAAGGCGACGTTGCTTGCCTGGTTTAGCGAACGAAAACGTAGGCGGTGACTTCGAAGCCGAGACGGATGTCGCTGTAGGCAGGATCAATCCATTGCATGTCTTACTCCTTGATGTGAGAACGTTGTGGATGGTGGGCCGCCGCTAAAGCGACGAATCCCGATGGAATGATGCTGCTGACGGTGCGTCTAGGGCATCGAGATTGATGCCAGCTGGGCATCGATATTTTCCGGTTATGCACATCGAGAAAATCATGATTTTTGGCTACTGCCGCTGGGTGTTGGCATATTCTTGATGTGCATCATGGTCGCTGGCATCAGTCGCGTGCTTTTTGTGTTGTTCTCGATGTCTGATTTATTGCTCGGCTTTCGGAATCCGCCCCGGAGTCGAGTGCTAAAATGCCCGCCAATCCTCGCTATCAGTTGTTTTTGCCAAGCCAATGATTTACGAAACCGTCGCCGCCGTTGATCTGGGATCGAACAGCTTCCGTCTGCAGGTCGGGCGGGTGGTCGATAACCAGATTTACACGCTGGATTCCATGAAAGAGCCGGTTCGTCTGGCCTCCGGGTTGATGTCGGACAAACGCCTCGATGCGCCGGCCCAGGCGCGCGCCCTGGACGCGTTGCGCCGTTTTGGCGAGCGACTGGGGGGGCTGGACCGGGGGGCGGTGCGGGCTGTGGCGACCAATACCTTGCGGGTGGCCAAGAACGCCTTCGAATTCCTGCCACTGGCCGAAGAGGCGCTCGGCTTTCCGATCGAAGTCATCGCCGGTCGCGAAGAGGCGCGCCTGATCTACATCGGCGCTTCGCACTCCTTGCCGTCGGCGGCGCACAAGCGCCTGATCATCGACATCGGCGGTGGCTCGACCGAATTCATCATCGGCAAGCGCCATGAGCCGCAGCTCATGGAATCGCTGTACATGGGCTGTGTCAGCTATACGCTGCGTTTCTTCCCGGACCGCCGGATTGACCGCAAGCGCCTGCGCGAGGCGCAGGTGGCGGCGGCCAAGGAAATCGAGCTGATCGCTGCCGATTACCAGCGTCTGGGCTGGAAGGAGGCCATCGGTTCATCCGGTTCGGCGCGGGCGATTGCCGATGTCCTCGAACTGAACGGTCTGAATCCGAACGGCGAAAGCGGGATCACGCGAGGCGGCCTGGAAAAGCTGTGCAACCTGCTCATCAAGGCCGGTTCGGCCGAAGCCCTCGACCTACCGGGGGTCAAGGGTGACCGCCTGCCGGTTTTCCCGGGCGGCGTGGCCATCATGTCGGCCATCTTCGAAGAGCTCGATCTCGAACACATGACCTACGCCGACGGCGCGCTCCGCCTCGGCGTGCTTTACGATCTGCTCGGTCGTTTTCACCACCACGATATGCGGGATTCGACCGTGGCTCAGTTCCGCCGGCGTTATCAGGTCGAAGGCGACCAGGTCGAGCGGGTCGAGGCGACGGCGCAGTTGGCGCTGGCCCAGTTGTTCGACGGTGCGCCGAGCGAGGCTGATGCACAGCTCCTGGCGTGGGCCTGCCGTTTGCATGAGATCGGGATTTCGGTGGCGCACAACGCCTATCACAAGCATGGTGCCTACATCCTGACTTACGCCGACATGCCGGGCTTCTCGAAGAAGGATCAGGCGCGGCTCGCCATGGTGGTGCTCGGCCATCGCGGCAAGCTCGAGAAGCTGGGGGCGATTCCTGCGGTCGACAGCGCCTGGGACCTGATTTTCTGCCTGCGCCTGGCTGTCCTCCTGCACCGGACGCGCGATGACCGGGCAATCCCGGCCTGGCGTGTCAGCCGCAGCGAAAACGGGTATGTCATCGAAGTGCCTGCCGACTGGCTGGCTGCCAATCCGTGGACGGCCGCTGCTTTCGGCGAAGAAGCCAACGTCTGGAAACAGCTTGGCCGGGACTACATCCTCCACTCGAAACCGACCAGGAAACTGGCATGAGCCAATCCCCGCGCTTGCTGGTCGAGCCGGGGAGGGTTGTGCTGTCCGGTTGCTGGACGCTGGCCGAAATGCTGCCGCAAATGCCGGCTTTGCAGGCGAATCTGGCAGCGGCTTCAAACGGCATGGAAGACTGGGATTTGTCGGCCGTGACGCGATTGGATAGCGCCGCAGCCGTGTTGCTGTGGCGCACCTGGGGGGCGCAGTGGCCAGCCAGGTTGATCGCCAGCGAACTGCACCGGCAGGTGCTTCAGCGGGTTGCCGAGTTGCCTCAGGAGATTCCGGCGCAGGCCAGACCCAGAGTCCGATTCCCGGAACTGGTCGGGGCTTTTCTGCTCAAGGCTGGCGTCAACCTGCGCGGCATGATCGCCCTGTTCGGCCAGTTGTTGGTCGATGCGGCCTATCTCCTCCGCCATCCGCAGGATGTGCCATGGAAGGAAATTACCGCCAATATTTATAAGTCGGGGGCGCAGGCGCTGGCGGTTACGGCGCTGGTTGGCTTCCTGATCGGGGTGACGATCAGTTATCTGTCGGCGCTGCAACTCAAGAGCTTTGGCGCCGATATTTTCATCGTCAATATTCTCGGCATTTCGATCATTCGCGAACTCGGGCCGGTGCTCGTTGCTGTGCTGGTGGCCGGTCGTTCCGGTTCGGCGATGACGGCGCAGATCGGCGTGATGCGGGTGACCGAGGAAATCGACGTGCTGTCGACGATGGGTATTTCGCGCAGCATCCGTGTCGTTTTACCGAAGATTTTCGGGTTGACCGTAGCAATGCCCCTGCTTGTGCTCTGGACCTCGGCTGTGGCGCTCTTCGGTGGCATGCTGGCGGCGCTGCTCCAACTCGATCTGTCCCTCGTCTATTTTCTCGACAACCTTCCGCGGTCAGTGCCTGTGGCCAATCTCGTCATCGGCCTGAGCAAGGGCGTCGTCTTCGGTTTCGTCATTGCCGTTGTCGCCTGCCACTTTGGCCTGCACGTCAAACCCAATACCGAGAGCCTGTCGGCCAACACGACCAGTGCCGTGGTGACGGCGATTA
>NZ_JAVHPH010000407.1:0-1084 GCF_036170495.1 Azonexus sp. | reverse complement strand
CCCAATACCGAGAGCCTGTCGGCCAACACGACCAGTGCCGTGGTGACGGCGATTACCACGGTCATCCTCTTCGACGCCATTTTCGCCGTGTTTACCCGGAATATCGGTGTGCCCTAGCCATGAGCCCGTTAACCGTCATCGAACTGAACGGCGTCGGCGTGAGTTTCCGCGGGAAAGCTGTCCATCGCGATCTTTCGCTGCGCGTCGAGGAGGGGCAGATCGTCGGTTTGCTCGGCGGCTCGGGCAGTGGCAAGACAACCTTGTTGCGCGAAATTCTCGGCCTGTTGCGGCCGGACGCCGGCAGCGTTCGCCTGTTTGGCGTCGATCTCAACGACCCTGATGTCGAGATGCAGCGCAATCTGCGCCGGCGCCTCGGCATGCTGTTTCAGCAAGGCGCCCTGTTTTCGGCCTTGTCGGTCTTCGACAACATCGCCTTTCCGCTACGCGAACTGCGTTGTCTCGACGCCGACTGGATTCGCCGCCTGGTCCATCTCAAGCTGGCGATGGTCGGACTGGAGCCGGATCACGGCAAACTGATGCCGGCCGAACTCTCCGGCGGCATGGTCAAGCGCGTTGCCCTGGCCCGTGCCCTGGCGCTGGAGCCCGAACTGTTGCTGCTCGACGAGCCGACGGCTGGCCTCGATCCCGACCGCAGCCAGAACTTCGTCGAACTCGTCGGCGATCTGCAGCGTGAACTCGGCCTGACCGTCGTCATGGTTACCCACGACCTCAACACCCTGGCCGGACTGGCCACTCATGTCGCCGTGCTGGCTGATCAGCACATCATCGCCTTCGGCCCGAAAGCGGAGGTCATGACCGTCGATCATCCTTTTGTTACCGGCTTTTTTGGCGCAGACCGCCGGAAACTGCTTTAATTGGTATCCATGGAAAACAAGTCATACGCCTTCGCCGCCGGTCTCTTTGCGCTACTCCTCGGCGTGGCGGCATTGCTGGCTTTGTATTGGCTGAGCGATAGCACGGACTCGGAGCATGAATATGTCGTCGTCACCAAACAGAACATCGGTGGCCTGAACCCGCAGGCGCAGGTTCGCTATCGTGGCATCCGGGTCGGCAAGGTCAGCGA
>NZ_JAVHPH010000406.1:0-1898 GCF_036170495.1 Azonexus sp. | reverse complement strand
GTTTCTTGAGGATGACGCCGACCGGGCAGACCTGCGCCGCCTTGTCGGCCAGCGTAAAGTCGGTATCGGCCAGTTGGCCGGACTTGGCATTGACGATCAGGTGCGTCTTGATGCCGCGCCCGGACAGCCCGAAAACATTCTTGCCATCGACATCGCGGCTGGCCCGCACGCACAGCGAACAGAGGATGCAGCGGTTGAAATCGAGTAAAACTTCGGGATGCGAGGCGTCGACCGCGCGATTCGGGAAGAAATGGTCGTAATGGGCCGACATCATGCCGAGGTGGTAGGCCGTCGCCTGCAACTGGCAGTTGCCGCTCTTTTCGCACGACGGGCAGAAGTGGTTGCCCTCGACGAACAGCATCTGGGTCAGCGCCCGCCGTTCAGCGTTGATTTCCTCGGTGTCGCTCTCGACGACCATGCCGGGCGCCGCGCGCATCGTGCACGAAGCCGAGTGGCGGCCATTGACCTTGACCGTACACAGCTTGCACGAGCCGTGCGGCTTGAATTCCGGGTGGTAACAGAGGTGCGGGATGAAAATGCCGGCCGCGCTGGCCGCCTGGATGATGGTCTGCCCGTCGACAAAGGGGACGACCTTGCCGTCGAGCGTAAAGGTGTAGCTCATGATTGACCTCCATGTTCCGTCACCAGATGCGCCGCAGCATCGTCGCGCCCGGTCATCTGCCGGGCCGCCGACAGTTCGCGGTCGAGATCAAAGGCCGGCGTGAAGTCCTGCTGCATCATCCGCTTGTCGTAGGCCGGGCGGAACTTGGCGATGGTGTCGAGCACCGGATTGCAGGCGGTATGGCCGAGGCCGCAATGGCTCATGGCTTGGAGCAACTGGTTGAGCTTCTCGATTTCGGCGAAGTCGTAGGGCGAACCGCTACCGTAGTGCAGCTTGTCCATGAGGTTCTTGAGCAGCGAGGTGCCGACCCGGCACGGCGTGCAGAAACCACAGCTTTCGTGCTGGAAGAAATGGACGTAGTTGCGCGCCACTTCGAACATGTCGCGGGTGTTGTTGAAGACGGTGAAGGCACCGGCCGTCGGGATGTCCTCGAAGCCGATGATGCGGTCGAATTCGTTCTCCGCGATGCAGATGCCGGACGGCCCGCTGACCTGCACGGCCTGGGTGTCGGTCGCGCCGCAGTCGGCCAGCACCTGGCGGACGCTGACGCCGAACGGGTATTCGTAGATCCCCGGCCGGGCGCAATCGCCGGACACCGACAAAATCTTGGTCCCGGCCGACTGTTTGGTCCCGATGCCGGCATACCACTCGCCGCCCTTCAACGCGATCAAGGCCGCGGCGGCAAAGGTTTCGACGTTATTGACGATGGTCGGCTGGTCGAGATAGCCGTTGGTCACCGGGAAAGGCGGCCGGTTGCGCGGCGTGCCGCGCTTGCCTTCGAGCGACTCGATGAGCGCCGATTCCTCGCCGCAGACGTAGGCGCCGGCCCCGACGTGAATCTCGATGTCGAAATCCGCCCCGGGCAAGCCACAGATATCCTTGCCCAGCAGGTTTTCCCGGCGCCGGTTAGCCAGCACGGCGTTGAGGTGGTCGAGCAGATAGCGGTATTCGCCGCGCAGATAGACAAAGCCGCGCGTGGCGCCAATGGCGTAGGCGGCGACCGTCATGCCCTCGAAAACGAGGTCGGGGCATGTCGAGAGCAGGACGCGATCCTTGAAAGTACCCGGCTCGCCTTCGTCGGCATTGCAGACGACAATGCGCTGATGGCCGGCCTTGAGTTGCGCATTGCGGCAGGCTTCCCACTTGAGGCCGGTGGTAAAACCGGCGCCGCCGCGGCCGCGCAGGCCGGAGCGCTTGATTTCGTCGAGCGTGGCGCCCGGTCCGCCGATGCCGCTCGGCAGGCCTTCGCGCCAGGAACGCATGTTCGAGGCGTTGA
>NZ_JAVHPH010000405.1:0-1908 GCF_036170495.1 Azonexus sp. | reverse complement strand
GCCAATAGTGCGCCGAGGCCAAGCGCGACAATCAGCAGATGGAGCAGAATCGCGGACTGAAGACCGAGAATGGCCGTCAGCGCAGCCCAATAGCCGTGCCGGAGGCCGGTGCTCATGCTGATCACCGCACCCGGCCCTGGCGTAACGGCGATTAGGATCGCCGCCAGCAGGAAGCCAAGCCAGACCGTCAGCGTCATTTACGGCGCTGAATTTGAGAGACGTCGCGCACCGCCCCCTTGTCAGCCGAGGTGGCCATCAGGGCGTAGGCTTGGAGGGCGGCGGAAACGACGCGTTCGCGGTTGACTGGTTGCCAGGCAGCATCGCCCTTGGCTTCCATCGCGGCGCGGCGGCTGGCGAGTTGGTCGTCGGCGATTGCCAGGTGGATGCGCCGGTTCGGGATGTCGATCTCGATGGTGTCACCTTCTTCAACCAGCCCGATGGCGCCACCATCCGCCGCTTCCGGCGAGGCATGGCCGATGGAAAGACCGGAGGTGCCGCCGGAGAAGCGGCCATCGGTCAGTAAGGCGCAGGCTTTGCCGAGGCCCATCGACTTCAGATAGGAGGTCGGATAGAGCATTTCCTGCATGCCGGGACCGCCTTTCGGACCTTCGTAGCGGATAACAACGACGTCGCCGGCGACAATTTTCTCGCCCAGAATGGCGTCGACCGCAGCATCCTGACTTTCGAAAACGCGGGCCTTGCCGCTGAATTTCCAGATCGACTCATCGACACCGGCCGTTTTGACGATGCAGCCGTCGACCGCGATGTTGCCGTAAAGCACGGCCAGACCGCCTTCCTGCGAAAAAGCGTTGGCCCTGTTGCGGATGCAGCCGTGGGTGCGGTCGAGGTCGAGTTCGTTGTAGCGACGATCCTGCGAGAAGGCGACCTGGGTCGGCACGCCGCCCGGCGCCGCCTTGAAGAACTCATGTACTTTGACATCGTGTTCGCGGACGACGTCCCAGCGCTCGATCGCTTCGCCGATATTTTTGGTGTGGACTGTCGGCACTTCCCGCGCGATCAATCCAGCCCTGTCCAGTTCGCCCAGGATACCCATGATGCCACCAGCGCGATGGACGTCCTCGATGTGGTACTTGTCAGTCATCGGGGCGACCTTGCACAGACAGGGCACGGCGCGCGAAATGCGGTCGATGTCGGCCATCGTGAAGTTGACACCGGCTTCCTGTGCCGTGGCCAGGATGTGCAGCACGGTGTTGGTCGAGCCGCCCATGGCAACATCGAGGGTCATGGCGTTTTCGAACGCTGCCTTGGTAGCGATGGAGCGCGGCAATATCGAGGCATCGTCCTGCTCGTAGTGGCGCCGGCATAATTCGACGATCTGACGCCCGGCGGACAGGAAGAGTTGCTTGCGGTCGGCGTGGGTGGCGACCACCGTGCCGTTACCGGGCAGGCTAAGGCCGAGCGCCTCGGTCAGGCAATTCATCGAGTTGGCGGTGAACATGCCGGAGCAGGAACCGCAGGTCGGGCAGGCGGAACGTTCGATGTCGTCGAGGTCGGACTGGGAAACGGCGTGGTCGGCGGCCTTGACCATGGCATCGACGAGATCGAGGTGGACGACGTTGCCCTGGATCTTGACCTTGCCGGCTTCCATCGGGCCGCCGGAAACGAAGATCACCGGAATATTGAGGCGCATGGCGGCCATCAGCATGCCCGGGGTGATCTTGTCGCAATTGGAGATGCAGACCATGGCGTCGGCACAGTGCGCGTTAACCATGTATTCAACCGAGTCGGCGATCAGGTCGCGGCTGGGCAGCGAATACAACATCCCGCTGTGCCCCATGGCGATGCCGTCGTCGATGGCGATAGTGTTGAACTCCTTGGCGATGCCACCGGCCGCCTCGATCTCGCGCGCCACCAGCTGGCCCATGTCCTTGAGGTGCACGTGGCCCG
>NZ_JAVHPH010000404.1:0-9853 GCF_036170495.1 Azonexus sp. | reverse complement strand
GTGCAGCCGATGCAGGTGTTCTCGTCGATGATGGCGACCTGCTTGGGCTTTTCTTCGGCGTCGAGCGGCTTGACTTCGCGGCCGAGCAGGTCGGCCAGGCGCTGCACGCCTTCGATACCGCCCGGCGGGCATTTGTTGATCTCTTCGCCCTTGGCGATGGCCTCGGCGTAGGGCTTGCAGCCGGGAAAGCCGCACTGGCCGCACTGGGTCTGGGGCAGGATGGCTTCGATCTTTTCGATTAGCGGATCGCCCTCGACCTTGAACTTGATCGAGGCGAAGCCGAGCAGAGCGCCAAGAACGACCGCCCCGAGGGCCATGATGGCGATGGCGAGCAGGATGTCCATGGCGCTTACTGGTATTTGTCCAGGCCGGCGAAGCCCATGAAGGCGAGCGCCATGAGGCCGGCGGTGACCATCGCAATGGCGACGCCACGGAAATGGACCGGCACCTCGGCGCCTTCGATGCGTTCGCGGATGCCGGCGAAGAGGATCAGGACCAGCGAGAAGCCGAAGGCGCTACCGGCGCCGAAGAGCAGCGATTCGACGAAGTTGTGGCCGTTCGAAATGTTGAGCAGCGGCACGCCGAGCACGGCGCAGTTGGTGGTGATCAACGGCAGGTAGATGCCGAGCGTCTGTTGCAGCGTCGGCGAGGTCTTGGCGATGACCATTTCGGTCAGCTGGACGATGGCGGCGATGGTGACGATGAAGGACAGCGTGCGCAGGTATTCGAGCCCGAACGGCATCAACAGGTAATGATCGATGATGTAGCTGGCGCCGGTCGCCATGGTCAGCACGAAGGTCGTCGCCGCGCCCATGCCGTAGGCCGTTTCGAGCTTTTTGGAAACGCCCATGAACGGGCACAGGCCGAGAATCTTCACCAGCACGACGTTGTTGACGAGGACCGCGCCGACGAGGATGAATAAGTAGTGGCTCATATATTAGGCAAGCGTGAGGCGCGTATTATCGGGCTTTGCTGCAGCGCAAACAACCGCGCGCCGCTTGTGGCTTTAGCTGGTTTTCCGCATGACGTAGGCCAGCGTTTCGGCTACTTCGCCCACCAGGTCGGGGCCGCGGTAGATGAAACCGCTGTAGAACTGCACCAGGCTGGCACCGGCACGGATTTTCTCGGCCGCGTCCTCGCCGCCCATGATGCCGCCGACGCCGATGATCGGCAGTTCGCCGGCCAGGGCAATCGACAGCTTTTTCTGCACGGCCGTCGATTTGGCGAAAACCGGCTTGCCCGACAGGCCGCCGGTTTCGGCACCATTCGGCAGGCCTTCGACGCCGTCGCGCGACAGCGTGGTGTTGGTCGCGATGACGCCGTCGAAACGGTGGCGGCGCAGCGCGTCGGCGATGGCGGTGATCTGCGCGTCGTCGAGATCGGGGGCGATTTTCAGCGCCATCGGCACGTACTTGCCGTGCTGCTCGGCCAGTTGGAGCTGCTTGGCCTTGAGCTGGGCCAGCAGGTCGTCGAGCGCCTCGTCCTTCTGCAGTTCGCGCAGGTTCTTGGTGTTCGGCGACGAGATGTTGACGGTGACGTAGCTGGCGTCGTTGTACACCTTGTCGAGGCAGATCAGATAATCGTCGGCGGCCTTGTCGATTGGCGTCGTCGCGTTCTTGCCGATATTGATGCCGAGGATGCCGCCCTTTTTCGGGAATTCGGCGGCACGGACGTTTTCCAGCAACTTGTCGACGCCGGCGTTGTTGAAGCCCATCCGGTTGATGATGCCCTGCGCTTCCGGGATGCGGAACAGGCGCGGCTTCGGGTTGCCATCCTGCGGACGCGGCGTGATCGTGCCGATTTCGATGAAACCGAAGCCGAGCTTGGCCAGTGCATCAATATGGTCGCCGTTCTTGTCGAGGCCGGCGGCCAAACCCACCGGGTTGGGAAATTTGAGGCCCATGACCTCGACCGGGCAGGCGGCGACCGGCTTGGCCAGTGCGCAGCCAAGGCCGGGAATGTTCAGGAGGTCGACGCCTTTCATGCCGATGCCGTGGGCGGTTTCGGCGTCGAGGGCGAAAAAGAACTTGCGGATCAGGGGATAGAGCATAGTGGGTGCGATTTTACCGCAATGCGCTGCCTCTCGGCCGCCTGGCTCGCCAGGAAACAATCTGTAACGCCTGAATTTTTGCAGGAAGGCTAAACTTCGGCCCATGCGATTTTTACCGTGTTTTTTCCTGTTGACCGTAGCAGTGTCTTCATGGGCGGGCGGGCTGGCTGATCCGTTTGGCACCGAGGCGATGGCGCCGCTCAAGGTGTCGCCCAGTCTGTCTGCGCGGGTTGGCGAAGCGCCCTGTGCCACGGCCTTGCCGGCGACGGCGCTGACGGCGCTGGAGGCGGTTGATCTGGCCCTGTGCAACCATCCGCAAACGCGCGAGGTATGGGCGTCGGCGCGGGTGCAGGCGGCGCTGGTCGGCGTCGCCCGGGCCGGCTGGTTGCCGAATCTCGATGCCAGTGCCAGCGCCACGCGGTTTCAGTATGAAGACGGTTCATATAACCGGCGTTCCGCCGCGCTGACGCTGTCCTGGCTGCTGATCGATTTCGGCCAGCGTTCGGCCAATGTCGAGAATGCCCAGCAATTGCTGGCGGCCGCGGCGGCGACCCAGGACGCGACGGTGCAGTCGCTGTTCCTCGCCGCGCTGCAGACTTACTACACGGCGCAGGCGACGCAGGCGGCGGTGGTGTCGGCGAGCGAGGCTGAGCGTTCGGCCCGCGAGGCTTATCTGGCGGCTGACGCGCGCTACAACGTCGGCGTCGCCACGCCGGCTGATCGCCTGCAGGCGCAGACGGCGCTGTCGCAGGCGACGCTCAATCGCATCCGGGCCGAGGGCGAGGCCCGCAACGGGCTCGGTGCGCTGGCCAACGCGCTGGGTTTCGAGGCGCAGCAAAGAATCGTTCTGGCCGAACTACCGGCCTTGCCGGCCGAGCTGGCTTTTCAGAAGGAAGTCGATGCCATGATCGCCGAGGCGCAGGCCCGGCGACCTGATCTCAAGGCGGCGGAAGCCCAGCTGAAAGCCGCCGAGGCCAGCGTCGACATCGCCCGCGCCCAGGGGCGGCCAACCGTTTCGCTGGCGGCCGGGCCGAGCTGGCAGAATTCGGCCGGCGTCGTTACCCAGGGCGGCAGCATCGGGCTGACGCTCAACGTGCCGATCTTTGCCGGTTTCGACACGACTTACCGCGTGCGTTCGGCGGCGGCACAGGCCGATGTGCGGACCGCCCAGCGCGATCGCATCAAGAACCAGATCGCGCTCGATGTCTGGAAGTCCTACCAGAGCCTGACGACGGCGACGCAAAGCCTGAAGACATCGGCCGATCTGGTGGCCAGCGCCGAGCAGTCGGAGCGCGTCGCGCTCGGCCGCTACAAGGCCGGCGTCGGCACCGTGCTCGATCTGCTGTCGGCGCAGAGCGCCCTGGCCAGCGCCCGATTGCAACGCATTCAGGCGCAGCTCGACTGGAATGTTTATCGCGCCACATTGGCCCAATCGATGGGCGCGCTCGATTACACGCTGCTGCAACCGGCGGCGGAAGGAAGACCATGAAACACATCGGCAAGATTTTGCTTGGCGTCACGGTGATTGCCGGCCTGATCGGCGGCGGCGTCTGGGTCAGCAAGCAGCGCGCGGCGCAAAACCCGGAAACGCGCTACAAGCTGGCGACGGTCGACAAGGGCGAGGTGACGCAGACCGTGTCGGCCAATGGCACGCTCAACCCGGTGGTGCTGATCAGCGTCGGTACGCAGGTGTCGGGCACGGTGCGCAAGCTCTACGTCGATTTCAACGACAAGGTCAAGAAAGGCCAGCCCTTGCTCGAACTCGACGACGCGCTGGTTTCGGCCACCGAGCGGCAGAGCGCGGCAAATGTGATCAACGCCCAGGCGACGCTGGAACTGGCGCAGGCCAACGAGGCGCGCATGAAGTCGCTGATCGCCCAGGAATACGTGTCGAAACAGGAATACGACCAGTCCACCCAGGCCCTCAAATCGGCCAAGGCCCAACTGGCGCTGGCCAGGGCGCAGAACGAGCGCGACCGGGCCAACCTCAATTTCACGGTAATCCGCTCGCCGGTCGATGGCGTGGTTATCGACCGCGTCGTCGATCTCGGCCAGACGGTAGCGGCCAGCTTCCAGACGCCGACGTTGATCAAGATCGCCCAGGATCTGTCGGAAATGCGCATCGACACGAGCTTTGCCGAGGCCGACATCGGCAATATCCGCGAGGGGCAGAAGGCGCGTTTCACGGTCGATGCCTTCCCGAGCCGCAGTTTCATCGGCGAGGTCCAGCAGATTCGCCTGAACCCGACCAACCAGCAAAATGTGGTGACTTACAACGTCCGCATCAACGTCGCCAATCCCGAGCAGGTGCTGCTCCCGGGCATGACGGCCTACGTCAATATCGGCGTGCAGAAGCGCGAGGGCGTGCTGCTCGTGCCGAATGCGGCGCTGCGCTTCAAGCCGGCCGAGGCCGCCGAGAAGAAAGCGGAAAATGGGCAAAAATCCCCGTCGACCGTGGGAACACCGGGCGCCGGTGCCAACGGTGGCGCCGCCAAGGGTAAAAAGCGCGACGGCCAGAGCGGCATGGTTTATGTACTGACGGGCGAGGAGCTCAAACCGGTCAGCGTCCAGCTCGGCATCACCGACAACCGCAACACCGAAATCGTCGGTGGCGACCTCAAGGCGGGCGATCGCATCGTGACCGGCGAGAACGGCGGCGGCCAGACCGGCAAGCCGTCGAGCGTCGGCATGCGGATGTTCTGATGACTGAATCAGTCATCCGGGTCGTCGGCCTGGGCAAATCCTACGCCACGGCGGCCGGGTTGTTCCCGGCGCTCAAGGGCGTCAATCTCGACATCCAGCCCGGTGAATACATCGCCATCATGGGGCCGTCCGGCTCGGGCAAATCGACCTTCATGAACCTGCTCGGCTGCCTCGATACGCCGACCATGGGCGATTACTACCTGGCCGGCAAGAATGTCGCGCACATGGATAAGGATGCCCTGGCCATCCTGCGCAACCGGACGCTGGGTTTTGTCTTTCAGGGCTTCAATCTGCTGCCACGCATGAGTCTGCAGGACAACGTCGCGCTGCCGCTGGTTTACGCCGGCGCCGACAAGGAAACGCGGCGGGCCAAGGGGCGCGAACTGCTCGGCAAGGTCGGCCTCGGCCAGTACGCCGAATCGTTGCCCAACCGGATTTCCGGCGGCCAGCAGCAACGCGTGGCGATTGCCCGGGCGCTGGTCAATGCGCCGCGCCTGATCCTCGCCGACGAGCCGACCGGCAATCTCGACAGCCACACCAGCGAGGAAATCATGCGCCTGTTCGGCGAACTCAACGCCGAGGGCATCACCATTGTGCTCGTCACCCACGAGCCCGACATCGCGGCGCACGCCAAGCGGCAGGTCAAGTTTCTCGATGGCGAGATCGTCAGCGATCTTGCCACTGACTCCCTCCCCTTCAAGGGGAGGGCCGGGGAGGGGATGGGTGCGATTTGCGCCGATGCCGAAACCCATCCCCCTCCCAGCCTCCCCCTTGAAGGGGGAGGAGCGCCATGCTGAAAGCCATGCTCGGCGAAGCCTGGCTGGCGATGGGCGCCAACCGCCTGCGCACGGCGCTGACCATGCTCGGCATGGTCATCGGCGTCGGCGCCGTGGTCATCATGATGGCCATCGGGCAGGGCGCGCAGTACGCCGTCCAGCAGACGATCAGCACTATGGGCTCGAACCTGTTCATCGTCCTTTCCGGTTCCTTCACCACGGCCGGCGTGCGCAGCGGTTCGGCCGGCGGGCCGACGCTCAACGTGGCCGATAGCGAAGCGATCGCCGAACTCGACGGCATCGCCAACGTGGCGCCGACGCACATGGGGACGCGGCAACTGGTTTACGGCGCGCAGAACTGGAGTTCGTCGATCATCGGCACGACGCCGGCCTATCTCGAGGCGCGCGCCTGGAGCATCGTTCGCGGTGCCGCTTTCGGCGATTCCGACGTGCGTTCCTCGACGCGGGTGGCGATCATCGGCAAGACCGTGGCGGAAAACCTGTTCGGCGGCGACGACCCGGTCGGCAAGACCATGCGCATTCAGCAAAATCCTTTCCTGGTCATCGGCGTGCTCGGCAGCAAGGGCCAGAACCTCGACGGCCGCGACCAGGACGACACCGTGATCATTCCGCTCTCCACCGCCCAGCGCAAGGTGTTCGGCACGCCGTTCCTGGGCTCGGTGCGGATGATCATGATTCAGGCCGATTCGGCCGAAACGATGCCGAAAATCATGGACAGCGTGAGCAGCCTGCTCCGCCAGCGCCACCGCCTGCGCGACGGCATGCCCGACGATTTCTTCATGCGCAACCTGTCGGCAGCGGCCGAATCCGAGGCCGAAACGACGCGCACGATGTCCATCCTGCTCGGCGCCATCGCCTCGATTTCGCTGCTCGTCGGTGGCATCGGCATCATGAACATCATGCTCGTCTCGGTCACCGAACGGACCCGCGAAATCGGCATCCGCATGGCCATCGGCGCCCGTCAGCGCGACATCCTCAGCCAGTTCCTGCTCGAAGCCGTGATGATCTCCTTCGCCGGCTGTCTGCTCGGCCTGCTCATCGGACTCGGCGTCGCGCTCGGCATCAACTTTTTCACCGGCATGGTCATCGTCGTATCGGGCAGCGCGGCGCTTATCGCTTTTGCCGTCGCCGCTGGCGTCGGCATCTTCTTCGGCTGGTATCCGGCGCAAAAGGCGGCCCGGCTCGACCCGATCGAGGCCTTGCGCTACCAATGATTCCTTCACGTCGCCAATTTCTTCTTGCCGCTGGTTTGTTGCCGTTCGTCTCGCCACTGCGTGCCGCCGGCGAGCGGGTGGTTATTGTCGGCGGTGGCTGGGGCGGCCTCTCGGTGGCCAGTCATTTGCGCCGGCTGGCCCCGGAAATCGACGTCACGCTCGTCGACCGCCAACCGGCCTTTACCTCCTTCGCCCTGAGCAACCGCTGGCTGGTCGATCACGGCGCCGGCACCATCGAACGACAGGATTACGCGGTGCTCGCCGCCAGCCGGGGCTACCGTTTCGTGCACGCCAGCGTCGACAGCATCGACCGCGCCCAGCGCACGGTGACGACCAGCGCCGGCAGCCTGCCCTACGACTGGCTGGTCCTTGCCCCGGGCATCCGCGAAAACTGGGCGGCCTGGCAGGTCAACGACCCGCAGGCCGTGGCCGAACTGCGTCAGCGCCATTCCAGCGCCCTGCTCAACGCCGCCGATCTGCCGGCGTTAAAGAAACGCCTCGCCGATTTCTCGGGCGGCGACCTGCTGATGACCATTCCGCCAGCGCCCTACCGTTGCCCGCCGGCTCCCTACGAGCGCGCGATGCTCATCGCCTGGTGGCTGAAAACGCAGAAGATTCCGGGCAAACTGGTCATCATCGATCCCAACCCGATGATGCCGGCCTTCAAATCCATTTTGCTCGACCGCTTCAAGGCGCAGGTCATCTACCTCGACCACGCCAGCGTCCGTCAGGTCGATCTGGCCAGGAACACGGTGGCGACCGATGTCGACGACATTCATTTTGACGAGGCCATGCTAGCCCCACCCCAGCAGGCAGCTGACTTGCTCTGGTCAGCCGGGCTGATCCGGCGGATCGATGGCGGCCAGGCTACCGGCTGGGGCGATCAGGGCGGCCAGGATTTTCGTAGCGCGGCGGACGAGCGGGTTTTTATCATCGGCGATGCGGCCGGCCTGGTTTCGCCACTATTCGGCCATTACCCGAAAACCGGCCACGTCGCCAACCGCATGGGCGCTATCGTTGCCCGGCAGATTGCTGCCCGGGCGACCGGCCAGACCTTCCCGGCGCTACTCCCGGAAAGTGTCTGCCACGTTGCGAGCAGCGTCGATCCGCTCGAATACACCCGCATCGAGGCCAGCTACCGGCAGCGCGGCGACGGTTTTCTGATGCAGCAGGTCAAGCAGGTGCGCGAGCCGAATCCGGCCGGCGAGGACAAGGCCTGGGCCGAGGCCCTGTACCGCGATTTTTTGCTGCCCTGAGCGGCAAATTTGCCGAATGGCTTGACCGCTTGAGTCCGCCGGAGTGGCTCAGTCCTCATCCTCGTAGCCGTGTTCCGCTTCCAGTTCCGCGGTAAATTGGCGCGTCAATTCGGCTCGTCCGGCCTGGGTTTCAATGCGCGAGAGCAGGCGGGCGAACGATTCGTCGTCAATTTCGCCGGCGGCCCGGTTGACTGACAGGACATAGACCAGGAACTCGATGTTCTCGCGGTCTTCCGCGCCGCCCGGGGCCTTGCCCGTGGCGGCGGCGAGCGCGTTGGCCAGCGACTTGGCCTGGCCTTTGGGCGGTTGCGGGGCAATGTCGCGATGGGCGGCCTGCACGATCCTGATCATGTCCGGGTGGTTTTCCGGGAGTGTCTGTTCCATGGCGGGAGTGGTGGCCGTCGGTCCGCAGCCCGGCCGTTCAGTGGCGGGCAAAGCGGGAAACCCGGCCGTTACGGTCAACGAGAAAAGTCTCGAAAAATTCGCGGCGGACGGTCTGTTCGACGCCTTCCTTGTCGAGCATTGTGCACGCCGTTTCGCAGGTCGGATTGGAGAATTCACGGCCGGGCGCGCCCTGGGGCAGGCCGGGAACGGCGAGGCCCAGGGCGGCCGGTTTTTCGCTCAGCAGCAGCTTGATGTCCTCAGCCGGCACGTGGCCTTCGATGAAATAGCCGGCCACCCGCGCGCTGGGCACCGACTCCATGTCCTTCGGCACCTTCAGGCGGCGTTTCAGCGCATCCATGTCGACCGTTGGCGTCACTTTGACCGGGAAACCGTTCTGGCGCAGGTGCTCGGCCCATTCGATGCAAGTCAGGCAGACCGTCGGGGTGAATACTTCGACGGAGGGCAGCGGCGCGGCGGGTTCGGCGCTTGCGCTCCCCGCCAACGTGGCGGCGAGCAGGAGCGCGATGATCTTCAGCACGGCCGGCCGGCCTTGCAGCCCTTGAGCACCCACAGCGACAGGACGCCGGCCGCCTCGTCGGCCTTGACCTTGCGCGCCATCGAGCCCGGATCGCGGCCGTTGTCGGTCTTGGCAAAGGGGTCGGCGCCGGCTTCGAGCAGGATCTGGACGTTTTTGGCCCGGCTCGAATAGGCGGCCATGTGCAGCGGCGTGGCCCCGTCGTTGTCGCGGGCCATGACATTGGCGCCGGCCGCGATCAGCGCCTGCATGGCGGTCGTGTCGGGGTTGGCGGCGGCCAGGTGGAGAGGCGTCGAGCCCTGTGCCGTGCGTAGTTCGCGCTGTTTCGGGGCGACCTTGAGAAGACGTCGAACATCGTCGCCGCTGCCGGCCCGCGCCGCATCATGGATCGGCTGGTCGAAACTCAAAACCTCGGCAAACGCGGGAAAGACAAGACTGGCAGCGAAAAGCAGGGAGAGCAGGCGCTTCATGCGGGTATCCGGAAAGGGTTGAGCGGGCGATTGTTGCTGCTAGCGTGTCGGACAACCTTGATCTGCGCTAGTTTCAGTTTTTGCTGATATGGGCAGCGCTGCGCCCATGAAGGGGGGTACCGGCTTGGACAGGGCGTCGATTTTGGGCTGGCAGCACTCAGATAACCAGTTGCGTACCCAGTTCGACGACGCGGTTGGTCGGAATCTGGAAGAAGTCGCTGGCGCTGGTGGCGTTCTTCGACATGATGGCGAAGAGCCGGGCGCGGATCGGCAGCATGCCGCGCGCCATCGAGGGGACGATGGTTTCGCGCGACAGGAAGAAGGTCGTTTCCATCATCTCGAAGGTTTCGCCGAAACGGCTGCATTGCTCCAGCGCGCCCGGTACGTCCGGGCTTTCCATGAAGCCGTAGCGGATGATCAGGCGCTTGAAGCCCTTTTTCATGT
>NZ_JAVHPH010000403.1:0-1917 GCF_036170495.1 Azonexus sp. | reverse complement strand
GCCCGGGTGGTGAAATTGGTAGACACAAGAGACTTAAAATCTCTCGCTCTTTGAGTGTACGGGTTCGATTCCCGTCCCGGGCACCACGAATGAATACATGATCATCTACGACCTTAACTGCGACAACAATCACCGGTTTGAAGGGTGGTTCCAGAACGCCGGCGCTTTTGAATCCCAGTTGAAGGACAAGCTTGTTTGTTGCCCGCAATGCGATAGCCACAACGTGCATCGCGTGCCGTCGGCGGTCGCTATTTCCGGACATCATGCCGAGCCGGTTGGGGCGACATCGGTCAGCTCCGCAAAAGCACCAACAAGTACCGCGTTGATGCCGGTCGGGGCGCAAGCCATGGCGCTTTATCGCCAGCTTATCCAGACCATCGTCAGTCACAGCGAGGATGTTGGTCACTCGTTTGCCGATGAGGCTCGCAAGATTCATTACAACGAAGCCCCTCAGCGCCCGATTCGCGGCCAGGCCAGCGAGGATGAATGCGAAGAGCTGAGGGACGAGGGCATCCAGATTCTGAGTTTGCCGCTGCCCAAGGATGAGGATCTGAACTGATCCTCTTTTTCTTCTCGCTACATAATTTAACATAATACAAATTATGCGCTATATCGATGAGCCGAATCGGCGAGATTAGTGAAAGTCCCGGCTCGCTGTTTCCAGCCGGCCCAGCCAGGCAGAAAGGTCGACCAGTCGCTTGGCGACGAGATGAATGACTTCGCCTTCGATCTGAACCTGCCCGAAGACGCCAAGCAGCGTCGCGCCGAGCAGTTCGCGGCGTTGTTTTTCAACGATTTGGGGATGGACGACGACATTGACCAGCCCGCTTTCGTCTTCGAGCGTAACGAAGACGATGCCGGTCGCGGTGCCCGGCCGCTGGCGACCGACGACGATGCCGGCGGCGCGGATCAGGGCGCGGTGGCGGGCAGTTTTGAGGCTGGCGGCCGTGACAAAGCGGCGCTCAAATAGATGCTGGCGGAGCAGCGCCAGGGGGTGACGGCGCAGCGTCAGGCCGAGGCTGCGGTAATCGGCGATCAGGTTTTCGGCTTCGCTGGGCGTGGGTAGGTCGGTTTTCGGCTCGCGGATCGTTGTGCCGGCGAAGAGATCGCCCTGCACCGCCGCCACCGCTTTTTCCACGCCGGCTGCCCAAGCGGCTTGCCGACGGTGGCCAGCCAGGCTTTGCAGCGCATCGGCGGCAGCCAGTTGATCGAGGTCGCGACGTTGCAGGCCGGCCCGGGCGCTGAGATCGGCAATGTTCAAAAATGGGCTTTTTTTCCGGTTGACCCTAGGGCCAGCCGTTGTTTCTATGGTCGTAGCAATGCGCTCGGCGACGGCTTTCGAGAAGCCGATGATCTCGCGCAAGCCAAGGCGGACGGCACCGGTTTCATCGAGGCGGCTGTCCCAGTCGCTGACCGTAACGTCAGGCGGCAAAACGGTCACACCGTGCCGTCGGGCGTCCTGGATCAGCATCGACGGCGAGTAGAAGCCCATCGGCTGGCTGTTGAGCAGGCCGCACAGGAAGATGGCCGGATGGTGGCGCTTGATCCAGGCCGAAACGTAGACCAGCAGCGCAAAGCTGGCGGCATGCGATTCGGGAAAGCCGTATTCGCCGAAGCCCTGGATCTGCTGGATGATGCGTCGGGCGAAGCTGTCCGGCAGGCCGTTGGCGGCCATACCGGCGAGCAGTTTCTGTTCGAAGGGTGCGAGTCCACCCTTGCGTTTCCAGGCGGCCATGGCGCGGCGCAACTCGTCGGCCTCGCCGGGCGTGAAGTTGGCGGCGACGACGGCCAGTTGCATGACTTGTTCCTGAAAAATCGGCACGCCACAGGTGCGTTCGAGCACCTTGTCGACCGCCGGTGAGATTTTCTCGATGCGCTCCCTGCCCTGCCGCCGCTTGAGGTAGGGATGGACCATGT
>NZ_JAVHPH010000402.1:0-1917 GCF_036170495.1 Azonexus sp. | reverse complement strand
CCGGCCTTAGCTTATTCCTGCCCGGTGGCTGTCCAAACGACCGGGACCACCGCATTCCGCAGCTTTATTTCGCGCTGAACTGCTCACGCAGGCAGGCTTTGTGTTCCGGGCCGATTTTGTCCTGACAGGCGGCGCGGGCTTTTTGGTGTTGCTCGCAGCGGGCCTGATTCGGGGCTTTGCTGCAATCGACTGGCGGCATTTTTTGTTGCATGCACTGGCGGCGGGCGGGGCCGGTCTGGCCTTGGCATTCCTTGTTGGCCATCTTGCGCGTTTCACATTGCTGCGGATTGCGGGCCTTGGTGCAGTCGACGTTCTGTCGCTGTTCCTGCATGCATTGCCGGCGTTGCGGGCCGGCGGTGTTTTTGCAGGCTTCGCGGGCCTGGGCGCGGGCTTCGCGCTGGGCGGTGCAGGCGGCCGGGTTCGGGGCCTGGCTGCAATCGCGTGGGGCACGGGCGCGCGGGCCGCCGCCTTGCATCATCCCGGCGCCGGGGCCCATGCCGTTCATGCCGCCACCCATGCCTCCCGAGCCTTGAGCGGGCTGGGCACTGGCCGGCAGGCAGATCAGGGAAGCGAGCAGGGTGCTGGCGATCATCATCAGGCGGGTTTTCATTTTTCGCTCCTGGCGAGTGGGGTACAGCTTCATTCTAAGTGCATGAAATGGAATGTTCCCGGCCAGTTGTAAAGGTCTGCAAACAGCGTGCTGTCTGCTTACAAATCGTTACCGGCTGCGTGCTATATTGCCGCGCATGAGCGACAAGAATATCGGCGAACATCGCCTGGCACTGGCCGAAGTGCTCGACTGGATGGTGGCGGATGGGCTGGTCAGCCAGGAGGCGGCTGATGCGCTCAAGAGCGAGCGTCGTCTGCATGGCGGCAAGACGCATCCGCTGCTTGTCATCGCCGATCAGAAGTGGCGCCAGGCCGGGCCGCCCGTCCGCCTGCTGACGCTGGAGGTGCTGACCGAATGGCTGGCCGGCCGGGTCGGCCTCGACTACCAGCATATCGACCCGCTCAAGATCGATTTCACCGGCGTCGCCGAGGTCATGTCGAGCGCCTATGCGGCGCGTTTCGGGATTTTGCCGGTGCAGGTGACGACGCGCGAGATCGTCATTGCGACGGCCGAGCCCTTTGTCCGCGAATGGGTCGAGGAATTGCAGCAGATCCTGCGCAAGCAGATTCGCCGTGTCATGGCCAATCCCGATGACATCAGCCGTTACCTCGTCGAGTTCTTCAACCTCGCCAAATCGGTCAAGAAGGCGGCGGCCAAGGGCGAGGTGACATCCGGGCTGTCGAGCTTCGAGCAACTGGTCGAACTGGGCAAGGTCAACAAGCAGTTCGATGCCAACGACCAGCACATCGTCCATATCGTCGATTGGCTCTGGCAGTACGCTTTCGACCAGCGCGCCTCGGACATCCACATCGAGCCGCGGCGCAATCTGGGCATTGTCCGCTTCCGCATCGACGGCGTGCTGCATCAGGTTTACCAGATTCCGATGGCGGTCATGAACGCCATGACCAGCCGTATCAAGCTGCTCGGGCGCATGGACGTCATCGAAAAACGCCGGCCGCAGGATGGCCGGATCAAGACGCGGACGCCGGCCGGGCAGGAGGTCGAGCTGCGTTTATCGACGCTGCCGACGGCCTTCGGCGAAAAGCTCGTGATGCGGATTTTCGACCCGGAAGTGCTCGTTCGAGACTTCCGCTCGCTGGGTTTTTCCGATGACGATCAGACGCGCTGGAAGCAGATGACCTCGTCGCCGAACGGCATCATCCTGGTCACCGGCCCGACTGGCTCGGGCAAGACGACGACGCTCTATACGACGCTCAAGCAGCTGGCGACGCCGGAAGTGAACGTGTGCACCATCGAAGACCCGATCGAAATGGTCGAGGCTTCGTTCAACCAGATGCAGGTCAGCC
>NZ_JAVHPH010000401.1:0-1920 GCF_036170495.1 Azonexus sp. | reverse complement strand
GCTTCGGCGACGCTCGGCACCTTGCCGTCGTCTTCATGCTTGAAATTGTTGAAGTGGTGAATGCCGCCGCCGGTGAAGAAGGTTTCGCCGGGGCTGGCTGAATAACGGCGTTCCATGGCGGCTTCGAGCAGTGCTTCGAGGGTCGTTTCGGGTTTGGTGCGGAGGATGTCGATGGCCCAGTTGCTCAGGCGGTCGGCCGGGTGCTGCTTGAGCTTGACCAGTTCTTCGGGCGGCGTCTGGCTGTAGCGTTTATGCAGATCGGCGACGACCAGCAGGTAGGAGACCAGGGTCCGGAACTTGGCGCTGGAGCCGAGATCGAGCTTGGTGCCGGCGTTGATGTCGAGCGGCTGGTCGAGGTTGTCGGCCTGGATGCGCAGGACGTTGGCGGTCGGCGTGCGCTCGTAGAGGGTCAGGCTGTAATTGACCTGTTTGGGATCGCCCTTGGCCAGTAGCCGGGTTTCCCGGAGGCCGGCGCAGGCCAGGAAGGCCGGGTCGGCCAGGCGGTTGAGGATGCGCGTCACGGCCTGCTGGGCCGGGCCGTCGAGGGTGCTGTGCACGGTCAGGTCGTAACGGTCGAGGGCGTAGAGGTTCTCAACGTTGAGGAGTTCGCCGAGTGTGCCGCGGATTTCGTTGACTGCCTTGCGCTCGACGAAGGAGACTTCTTCTGCCGGCCGGGCCTGACGGGCCGGGCTAATGGGCACGAGCAGGGCGGCTTCGCGGAGATCAGCGGGGATCTTCTGGTCGTCGGCAAGCAGGCGGATGTAGCTGTCGGTGAGCGTGTTGAGGCGCCCGGTGGTGTCGCCGAGCAGGCCGGACGGTCGGCGCTGGGCGACGAAGAGGGAGAGCGCCTGCTTGAAGGCCTTGGCGCGTTGCGTCAGATCGGCCTGGCGGTCGGTCAGCAACTGGTTTACGTGGTTGAAATCCTGGCCGTACCAGGCCGACAGGCCATCGCCCAGGCCATTGACCTCGCCGTAGCCGGGGATGCCACCGAGCGGCACGGAATTGACGAAATCGAGCACGATGCGGCGCCGCGCCGGCAGGTTCTCTTCGCCGTCCTGGTAGGCGCGCAGGGCGGCCGACATCATTTGGTGATATTTGTCTTTGCTGTCGTGCGTTCGGCCGCCGGGCGAGTGGCGGAATTTCTCGATCTGCGTGGCCAGTGTGCTGCCGCCGGCCCGACTCCCCCCGAGGCCGACACGGCGTGCCGCCTGGCCGGCGGCAACGCGGGTCAGCCGGCCCCAGTCGACCGCCGGGTTGTGTTTCGGGGCATTGGCGTCGAGCAGGTCGCGGTTTTCGATGAAGAGCAGCGCCTCAACCAGCACCGGCGGGATGGCCTCGAAGCTGGCGTACTGAACGCGCGGGTACTGGCTGTCGTAGAGCGGTTGGTCGTGGCGATCGAGGATGCTCAGGCCGGCCCGCGATTTCTCCCGGTAAATGGGAAAATGGCCGCGTCCGACAATGGCGCGAAAGCCTTCGGACTGGCGCGCCTGGGCGGCAACGGTGTAGCCGGCAGCGGTCAGGCGCGGCAGGAAGGTGTTGAGCTGGGCGTAGCCCAGGCGCTGCTCGTAGGGGCCGGCGCTGGGTAGCCAGATGTCCTTGTCGGGGCCGGGCTCAACGGTCCAGGTCGAGGTTCTCGCCCGTTCGGCGAAGTGGCTGGCCTGGATGAATGACTCTTCCAGTTCGACCCAGGCAACTCCGGCCAGGGCGGCACCGACAACGATCAGGCCGAGAAAGAGATGGAATTTCCAGCGCTGTGGCCGGGGTTTGAGCAGATAGCTTTGTTGCGGATCGATGCGGGACATGAGTCGGGGGGCTGGCGCTTTATGAATCTGTCAGGCGAAAAAACCGCCCGACGTAGTGCTTCAGTTGTTGGGGATACGGTGCAATCGTAACCCGTTTGTATGGTCGCGCAATCAGTGT
>NZ_JAVHPH010000400.1:0-9949 GCF_036170495.1 Azonexus sp. | reverse complement strand
AACGGATAGCCCAGAACGGATAGGACCCCTTGACGGACTCGACGAAACTGTAAGCCAGAGTGCCGTCAGCATTCACAGCACGCCACATCAGGCCCTGCATAACACCGGAAATCCAAGTCGAGGCAATATAAAGCACGGTACCGATAGTCGCGATCCAGAAGTGCGTCGTCATCAGCTTGGTGCTATACATTTCAGTCTTACCAAAGAGCTTCGGCAGCAAGTAATAAATTGAACCGATGGAAACCATGGCAACCCAACCCAGAGCACCAGAGTGGACATGACCAACAGTCCAGTCCGTGTAGTGCGACAGCGCATTGACGGTCTTGATCGACATCATCGGACCTTCAAACGTAGACATTCCGTAGAAAGACAGGGAAGTAATCAGGAACTTCAGTATAGGATCGTCACGCAGCTTATGCCATGCACCCGACAGGGTCATGATACCGTTGATCATACCGCCCCAGGACGGAGCCAACAGAATCAGCGAGAAGACCATACCAACGGACTGGGTCCAGTCAGGTAGCGCGGTATAGTGCAGATGGTGCGGACCCGCCCACATGTAGGTGAAGATCAGCGCCCAGAAGTGGACCACTGACAAACGATAGGAGTAGACCGGGCGACCAGCCTGTTTAGGCACAAAATAGTACATCATGCCAAGGAAGCCGGCAGTCAAGAAGAAACCGACGGCATTGTGACCATACCACCATTGAACCATAGCATCCTGAACACCGGCATAAGCCGAGTAGGATTTCAGGTAAGAAACCGGCAGCGCAGCACTATTACCCAGATGCAACAGCGCAACAGCGATAATCATTGCGCCAAAGAACCAGTTCGCCACATAAATGTGAGAAACGGTACGCTTGCCGATGGTACCAAAGAAGACGATTGCGTACGAAACCCAGACCAGCGTAATCAGAATATCAATCGGCCACTCCAACTCGGCATACTCTTTACCCTGGGTAATACCCAGCGGCAAAGTAATGGCAGCCAATAGAATAACCAACTGCCAACCCCAGAACGTAAATGGGATCAACGGACCACCCCACAAGCGGGTATGCCCGGTGCGCTGAACGCACCAATAAGACGTTGCAAACAGGGCGCAGCCACCAAACGCAAAAATAACTGCATTAGTGTGCAGCGGACGCAGACGGCCAAAATGCAGGAAGCCAATATTCAGCTCCGGCCAGACCAACTGGGCAGCAATGATGACACCAACCAGCATGCCAACAATGCCCCAAATAACAGTCATGACAGCGAATTGCCGTACGACTTTATCGTTATATGTGGTTTTCGTTCCAGACATGAACCCACCTCTCGTAAAGAAAAAACGGAATGCCCACCTCCCTTAACCCAAGGGGGCACATGGATAGCGATGTTATTCTAGTTCAGGGGAGGTGTTTTGACCTAGATCAACCTACCTATTATCTAAGGCAGATAGTCCAAAATATCTAGACGCAGACACTGCAAAGGACACAAGAGGCGTAGACAAAAAAAGGGTGCGTCGTAACGCACCCCAACCCCAACAGAGAACAGCAGCGAAGCCCTCGCTTCACAATTCGCCCATACTGCCAAGCGTCAGCTCAAGAAGCGTTGACACAGATCAACCATCGTCTCGTTTATGAGCTTTCAGGTCGTCGCTGGGTGGCAATGGCTGATCCTCGTCCATCAGGACGCGAAACCCGGGCCCTTCGAGGTCGTCAAATTGTCCGCTACGCACGGACCACCAGAAGGCGACGGCAATCCCGAAGACAAGAATGACCGACACCGGGATGAGGAGATACACACTTTCCATCAATCTGTCTCCACACGCTGAATGCGCAGCGAATTAAGAACGACCAGCAACGAACTGGCCGACATGCCGATACCGGCAATCCAGGGAGTGACATAGCCGGCAATGGCTAACGGCAAGGCAACAAAATTGTACGCGAAGGACCACCAAAGATTCTGATGGATCACTTGCAGGGTTTTCCGGGCGCGCCGCAGACCGTGACGCAAATGATCCAGATTCTCAGAGAGCAGGATGAAATCAGACTGCGTCCTGGCCAGCTGCGCCCCGCCGCCCATGGCGACCGAAACCTGCGCCTGGGCTAGCACCGGCGCGTCGTTAACACCATCGCCGAGCATGGCGACGACAGCACCTTCCGCTTGAAGCCCGGCGACAAAATCGTGCTTGCCCCGTGGGGTAACTCCAGCCCTGACATCAGAGATACCAAGTTTGCCAGCAACCAGATGTGCCACGGCAGGTGCATCACCTGTCAGAAGAATGACTTTTTTCCCGGCGGCACGAAGTTCTGAAATCAATGCTGCCGACTCCTGGCGCAATTCGTCGCCGACTCTGAACAGCGCAAGACAGCCGGTTTGATCGGCAAGGGCGACAACCGTATCACCGCTCTCCAACCAGGCGGCTGCAGCAGCCGGCAGTTTGGCGTTGCTCAAGGCCAGCGCGTATTCGGGGCGGCCGACACGACAGTGGCGGCCGGTGACGATGGCTTCGATCCCCTGCCCAGGTTCGCTGACCACGGCCGACGTTTCGGGCAAGTTTTCCCCTGCCGCCCAACGGAGGGCGGCGGCCACCGGGTGTTCGGAGGCGTGTTCGAGGGCGGCAGCTATTGCCAGGCACGCTTCCCGGCTCTCGCCGGCGGTTGGCAAAACATCCACCAGATGCATGCGCCCAGTCGTCAAGGTACCCGTCTTATCGAAGACAAAATGGGTCGCCCGCGCCAGTGTTTCGATGGCGTGCCCCCGTGTGACCAACAAGCCATCCTTTGCCAAGGCGCCAGCCGACACCGTCAGCGCAATTGGCGTCGCCAGGGAAAGGGCGCACGGACACGTAACGACGAGCACCGAAACGGTGATCCACAAGGCTTTCGACGGATCGACAAAATACCAGCCAACGGCGACAAGGATTGCCACGGCAAGCAGGACCGCAACGAAATAGCTGGCGATGCGATCGGCTAGCACGACGATTTTTGGTTTTTCGGCCGCCGCCCGCTCCATCAATTGGATGATCGCTGACAGGCGCGTTCCCTCGCCGACTTGCTCGACCTGTACGACCAAAGGGCTTTCGGCATTGATCGCTCCACCGGTCACCGCCTCACCGGGCGACTTTGGCACCGGTTTGCTTTCACCTGTCAGCAACGCCTCGTTGGCGCAACTGACCCCTTCGACTATCCGGCCATCCGCCGGCACAATATCGCCGGCCCGAACCATGACGTAATCACCGGGACGCAGGTCGGCGACAACACATTGCTCAGTCCCACGGTCAACCGGAAATTTGGGCATTTTTTGCGCAAAGGCGGGCAGCAAGCGGGCCAGCGCCTCGGTGACGCTGACCGCCTTCTGGCGAGCGGTCATTTCGAGATAGCGGCCGCCGAGCAGGAAAAAGATGAACATCGTCACCGAATCGAAATAAACTTCGCCGGCCTGCGCAAATGTTGCCCAGCAACTGGCGATGAACGCCGTGCCGACACCAAGCGCAACCGGCACATCCATGCCGACGCGGCGTAGCTTGATATCGCGCCAGGCGTTGCGGAAAAAAGGCGCCGATGAATAGAAGATGACCGGCATGGTCAGCAACATGCTGGCCCAGCGCATCAGGCTTTCGATATCGGGCGCCATGTCGCCGTCGGCGATATAGACCGGATAGGCGTACATCATTACCTGCATCATGCCAAAACCGGCGACCCATAAGCGCCACATGGCGTCGCGCCGTTCCTTGCGGGAGATTTCTTCGTTCTTCGCCGCGTCGTAAGGGTAGGCGCGATAACCGATGGCGGCAACCGCGCCGAGGATGTCCGAGAGCTTGATACGGGTCTCATCCCAGCGCACGCGCGCCCGGCGGGTCGTGTAATTGATGTTGACCGCCGTTACCCCCGGTAACCGACCGACGTGCTGTTCGTTCAACCAAATGCAGGCAGAACAGGTAATCCCTTCGAGCAGCAACGACGCCTCGCGCTCGTTCTGCCCCAATTCCTTGACGAAGCTTTTCTGAAATTCGGCATGATCGTACATGACCAGTTGTTCGAGAATCGTCGGCATCGCTTCACGCGGCGACTCGGGCATCGCATCGCGGCTACGGTAATAGTCGGCCAGCCCATTATCGACAATCGATTGCGCCACGGCCTGGCAGCCGAAACAGCACATGGCCCGCGGCTCGCCGCCAATTTTCACCGACAGATCGACCGCGTCGGGAATGGGCAGGCCACAGTGATAGCAGGAAGCGGGGGGCATCAAATAAAAAGGCACCGAAGTGCCTTTTGGGTCAAGGACGGAGCGGAAGTATAGTTTATTTGACCCCCATCCGGATGGCGCCATCCAACCGGATGACTTCGCCATTGAGATAAGCATTCTCGGCAATATGGCGGACCAGCGCCGCGTACTCGGCCGGTTTGCCCATTCGCGTTGGGAACGGCACCATTTTATTCAGTGAATCCTGCACCTCGGGCGGCATGCCGAGCAGCATCGGCGTTTCCATGATGCCCGGGGCAATGGTCATGCAACGGATACCGCTACGCGCCAGCTCACGGGCGACGGGCAGGGTCAGCGCGACGATACCGCCTTTCGAAGCCGCGTAGGCCGCCTGCCCGAGCTGGCCTTCGTAGGCGGCAACCGACGCGGTGTTGATGATCACCCCGCGCTCACCGCCCACCTCCGGCTCGTGCTTCATCATCGCATCGGCCGCCAGGCGGATCATGTTGAAAGTACCGACCAGATTGATATTGATAACCTTGGCGAAACTCTCCAGCCGGTGCGGACCATCCTTGCCGAGCACCTTCTCGGCCGGCGCCACGCCGGCGCAGTTCACCAAACCATGCAGGGCACCAAATTGCAAAATTGCCGTATTGATGGCGTTGACCGCAGAAGCCTCGTTGGCCACATCCGTTTCGACAAAACAGGCGTTCGCCCGCAGCTCTACCGCCATCTTTTCGCCCGCCTGACGATTCAGGTCGACCAACACCACTTTTGCCCCAGCTTCAGCTAAAGCACACGCCGTTGCTGCCCCCAGCCCCGAACCCGCACCGGTTACCAGAAATACCTTGCCCTTAATTTGCATCGCCGCCATCTCCTGAACATTTATCTTTTTCCAGACGGTACCGTATGGAAAGGAAGCTCATATTACGCCTCGACGGGACAATCGAAAACGCCTTCACTTGAAGTGCCTCCCACGCCGCTCCGATATACAACAGCTACAGCTCTTCGATGCCGCGCTCATGCATCCACCGCCGGACCTGATGGGCGTTGACGCCGTTGGCCATCGCAATACCGGCGGCCGAGGCGCCGCCTCGCAACACGCGTCAATCACCGTCTGTGCGAATTTCTCAGGATGATGCCGCCGCCGGCGACTTTGATTCTGGATTTCCATCGAAAGTATCCACCATCGTTTTTAAGGGGACACGATCTTCGCGGTCTAACGCGTCAATTTATAGATGGGTTCGCCGGGCGCTTACGGGTAAGGCTCAATCTCGCGTAAACATTATCACCGGACATGAAAAAGCCCACGCGATGTGGGCTAAATCAAGATGGTGCCGCTTGCCGGAATCGAACTGGCGACCTTTTCATTACGAATGAACTGCTCTACCAACTGAGCTAAAGCGGCATGCATGTCTGTCAAATAGAGCAGAGCGCAGGATTATAGCTGGATAGCGATGGCTTGTGAACCAGTGGAATCGCCGGCCCTCCTGAGTCATATGCTTTTCCAAGCGTATGCGTCGCATGTCGGCCCCGAGAAAAGGCTCCTCAAGTGTTGATCGCCCGGCATGACAAGGGCTGCACGCTTTCCGGCTACCGCAATGGATCAGATTTTTATCGAAATTCGGCCGGCAAGTCCAGGCCCGGATAGCGTCTCCGCAGTGCCGGCCAGTCGAAATACGGCCCGGGATCGGTCTTGCGTCCGGGCGCGACGTGGCAATGGCCGGCGATGGCTGCAATCGGATAGCGCGCCAGCAGAGCGTCCAGTAGCGTCCATAGCGCTTCGTATTGCTCGGCTGCATAAGGCTGATAGTCCGAGCCCTCAAGTTCGATACCCACCGAGTAGTCGTTGCAGTGGTCGCGCTCGCACCAGCATGATTGGCCGGCATGCCAGGCCCGCAGGTCGCAGCCGACGAACTGGACGACGCGGCCATCACGTCGGATATAAAAATGGGCCGAAACCCGTAATTTGAAAATTGTCGAAAAATATCGGTTGACCGTGGGATCGAGCCGATTGAGGAAAAATTCCTCGACCCAATTGCCGCCAAACTCGTCAGGCGGCAGGCTGATGTTGTGGATAACGACCAGCGATACCGGCTCGCCGGCCGGCCGCTCGCCAAAGTTCGGCGAGGGCAGCCAGCGAACACCGTCTAGCCAACCGTCAGGCTGCCACAACATCACTCAATGCCCAGGCGCTCGAGACGATAGCGCATCGAACGAAAAGTGACGCCGAGCAAGCGCGCCGCCGCTGTGCGGTTGCCTTCTGCCTTCTGCAGGGCTTCCAGAATGGCCTGCCGTTCGAGGCGATTGAGATATTCATCGAGCGTTTCACTGCCCCGCCCCTGCTCCTCGCTACCGGCCATTTCTTCCGGCCCGATATGTAGATCCTCAACCTCGATCAGGTCATTGGAGCAAAGCGCCGTTGCCCGTTCGAGAATGTTTTCCAGTTCACGAACGTTGCCCGGGAAGGAGTAAAACGACAGGGCCTTGACCGCCCCGCTCGATAGCTTGGGTGGTGAATCGCCAAAGACCCGGCGCAGGATGGCCTCGACTAGCGGCACGATGTCCTCCATCCGCTCACGCAGCGGCGGCATGCGGAGTTCGATCACATTCAGCCGGTAATACAAGTCCTGACGAAAGGCCCCCCGGTCGACCAGCTCACGCAAGTTTTTGTGTGTGGCACAGATGATCCGAACATCAACGGGCTCTTCAGCCACGCTCCCCACCTTGCGCACGCGCTTTTCCTGGATGGCACGCAACAGCTTGACCTGCATGGCCAGCGGCAGATCGGCGACCTCATCGAGAAACAGCGTGCCACCATGCGCCGCCTGGAAAAAGCCTTCGCGCTCACTATCGGCGCCGGTGAATGCGCCTTTCCGATAGCCAAAAAACTCGCTTTCCATCAGATTTTCGGGAATCGCCCCGCAATTAACCGGAACGAAGGCCCCGGATGCCCGCGCACTACGGCCATGGATCAGCCGTGCTGCCAGTTCCTTGCCGCTCCCTGATTCACCGGAGATATAAATCGGTGCCTGGCTGCGCGCCAGCTTTTCGATCATCGCCCGCACCTGCTGCATGCTCGGTGAATCGCCGATCAAGGATTGCAAAGGGTTCTCGCTATCCGGCGCACCACCCGGCAAGCGCAAGGCCGACTTGATGAGAGTACGCAACTGCTCAAGGCCAACCGGTTTTGCCAGGTAATCGAAGGCACCAGCCTTGAGCGCAGCGACGGCATTTTCGGCGCTACCGTAAGCGGTAATGACGGCAATCGGCGTCTGCGGATGATGCTCGGTAATGTAGCGGACTATTTCCAGGCCATCGCCATCCGGCAGGCGCATGTCAGTCAGGCAAAGCTGAAAGGCATCGCCGTCGAGCGCCGCCCGCGCCTCAGCCACCGAGCCGACACACTCTGTCGCCAGTCCCATGCGGACCAGCGTCAGATCGATCAGTTCGCGGATATCCGCCTCGTCGTCAATGACGAGGACCCGGCTCATTTCGCCACGCGGGCGCCGTTCGGTTCTGGCAACAGACACGTATCATTTCTCCCAGCAACAATGAAATGGGCACCAGACGAGGACCCCGCCAGTGCCAGGCTCGCCCCATTGGTCGCACACAATTCACGAGCAATGAACAAGCCAAGGCCCGTTCCCTGCGTGTGCGTCGTAAAAAACGGCTCGAAAATCTGTTCGCGAACGTTTTCCGGAACCCCTGGACCATCGTCGATCACGTGCAATTCTACCCGGCCATCGCCATGAGCACTGTCAAGTTCAATACGGACAGCCCCGAGCCCACGGCTCGAATGGCGCAAGGCATTGCTGGCCAGATTCCACAACACCTGGTGCAAATGGGAACGGTCAAAGCAAAGGTTGAGCGGCGACGTCCCTTCTAGCACGACGACCCCAGGCAGCAAACCTTCCGTTGCGTTGAAATGTTCGACAAAACCGGCGCAAAACTCGTCCGCGCGTAGCAATTCAGGCTCAGCGCGGCTCTGGCGCCCCAACTCGAGAATATCCCCGACAATCCGGTCAAGGCGAATTACATTGTCATTAAGAATGCGCAAAAGTCGCTCCTGCATCTCCCCGCGGCGCTCCTCGCGTAACAACTCTCCGGCATGGCCGATGGCGGACAAAGGATTGCGGATTTCATGGGCAATGCTTGCGGTCAACCGGCCCAGAGAAGCCAATTTCAACTGCTGTGCCCGCTCCTTGATCCGCCCGACATCGTCAAGAAAGACCAGAACCTCGCCATCTGAACTAGCCGTCCGCTCGAAACGTGCCCGCAATTCACGTCCGTCCGCACCACGAAACAGGAGGCTATCCGCGCCGCCATGCATATCCCACGCCTGCAGAGCATCAGCCAAATCAGGCGTCTGAGCGGCCAACTCGGCCTGCACGTCATCTCCGGCCAGGCCGAGCAGCGCCCTGGCCACCGGATTGCAATGACTAACCACTCTCCCCTCGGCAACGATCAGCACACCATCCTGCATTCGTTCCACCACGCGCTGACTAATCAGTATCTGGTTGGCAAGGGCCTCGCCACGACGACGCGCCAAATCCTCGTGAACCATCGCCCGCTGCCCGAGCAAACGAGCAAGAATTGCGGTTGCGAAAAAACCGGCAGAAATAAACCCCGCCTGAACGATTGACGATTCATCAAAATCCCTGGCGGCAATCCCATAACTCTGGCTCAACAAAATCGCCAGCGTAGCGAGCGCAGCATAAAACAGCACCAACCGGCCACGCCCAACCAGACTAGCCGCAGCCAGGGAAACCAACAACAGCACGCTCAAGCCGCTGCCAACCCCCCCCGCCTGGTACATTAGCGAGCTGACAATCGCCACATCGACCACCATCTGGGCAGATAATTGCCGGTTAAATCGATGCTGCCAATGTGTCGCCAAAAGCAAGCCAGCAACAGTGGCCAACATGTACCCCCCGGTCAGCCCATACATGAGCGGCGACGGCAGGAGATTCAGGCGAGCCGACCATTCATGCGGGAAAGCAATCGCCAGAAAAAAAGACGCAGCTAACACCAGTCGGTACAAATTGAAATACTGGAATGATCGCCAGTTAGCCTCCCAAGTCGACGAAAGCCACCCCGGCATTACCGCTCCGCACTGCGAGCAGCCAAGCGATGCGACTCGCTGCAATAGAACCGATCACCATCCACAATAGCCTCGCTCTCGGGGAAGAGGACACCACAATGGACACAAGCCACCATTTTTTCTGAGGCAGCCTCCCGACTTTCCGAGGAAGCCCCCCCCCGGGATAGATGGCGCTTCGACCACATCAACCAGACCGCCACGAGAAACGCAAACAAAAGCAGGTATTTCATCATCGACTCAGTTCTCGGCTACCACGACCTGAAAAGCAAAATTTTCACACGGCCTTGAAGCAACGTTTACACACACCCCAGGTTGGCAATTACTAGATGCCAATCACCCTGATAATCCGGAAAGAGTTGCACGCTGTTTTACAACTGTAACCATCTACCTGGACAGATAGGCTAACCCATCGATTTATAAATGGTTTGTCAGACATTTACGACATATATTTTTCTATTCATCGGCATAGGGGGCAGCCATTATAAGCTGCACCCCAGCCACACTAAGCTTGCAAACACAGCAATCCATGAATCGGGATACATCGAAATCCTTCGTGGTGATTCCAGAATTCCTGTCTGTGGCGAGGTGACCGCTTCGGCGTTACGGTTTGTCCATAGGGGACCGCGCTTGCGCGGTCAGGCGGGAACCGGCGTAGCC
>NZ_JAVHPH010000399.1:0-1927 GCF_036170495.1 Azonexus sp. | reverse complement strand
CCCAAGGCCGGCATCTACACCGGCTGGCGCGAGATGGACGAATACATGCGCGAGAACAAGCTGGAAACCATCGCGCCGCAACTCCCTCCGCCGGAAGGCCCGGGCAGCAAGAAAAAGAAAAAGGTCCAGGAAGCGGCCAACGAAAACGATACCCAGGTCGAATCCAAAGCCGAAGCGAAGGCCGAAGCCAAGGCTGAACCCGAGCCCAAGGCCGGAAAACACTAAGCGACAGGGACATCCTTGACGAACGCGACCAGAAGGCAGGCGACATGAAATTTCCAGCCTTTCTGGGCGGCATTCGCGGCAAACTGATCGGCATCTTTGTCCTGATCAAGGTTGTTCCGCTCCTCTTGCTGGCCGGATTTGCCTGGCACGCCACCACCCAACTCGGCAAAGACGTTTCCATCAAGGCAGGCAGCATGGCCGATGCCATGCTTTCAACAATCAAAACCGTCGGCCAGAGCGTTACCGACGACTCCATTCGCGCCCTCGACCTGCGCTCACGTGAGGCGATCGAGTCGCTGACCACCGATGCGGCCAAGGAAATTGCCGCTTTCCTGCATGACCGCGACAGCGATATCCGGCAAGCTGCCGGACTGGCCCCCTCCGCCGACGCTTTTCGCCGTTTCCTGAACGAACGGCGCCGGCCGATCTATCAACACGGCGCCTGGAAGCTGGCCGACGATGGCCAGTCGTGGGTACCCGAAACCCCGGTCATCCGCCAAGCCAAGGTCACCCGCCCGGTGCTGGCCGATAACGCGAGGGATTTCCACAGCCGCCCGGCGGAATATTTTGGCGAAGCCGAGCCGCGACCGCTGTTCGTCGAAATGACCTTCATCGATCTCGACGGCAACGAAAAAATCAAGGTCACGACCGGGAAACTGACTGAAAAAAGCCTTAAAAATGTCGTTGACCGCAGGAATACCTTCGTCAAGGCTGAAACCTATTTCGCCGAACTCAAAAAACTGAAGGCTGGCGAAATTTACGTTTCCGAGGTCATTGGCGCCTACGTCCCGACCCAGGCCATCGGCCCCTACCTGCCCGCCGCTCTGCAAAAAGCCGGCAAGCCCTTCACGCCGGAAGCGTCAGCCTATGCCGGCACGGAAAACCCGCTCGGCAAGCGCTTTCGCGGCATAGTCCGCTGGGCCATGCCGGTCGTCAGGGGCGGCCAAACGGTCGGCTACGTCACGCTGGCGCTGGACCACGACCACATCCGCCAGTTCTCCGACCGCCTGATGCCGACCGACGAACGCTACACGCCAATCGCCGACGCCATCAAAGGCAATTACGCCTTCATCTGGGATTACAAGAGCCGCGCAATTTCCCACCCGCGCGACTATTTCATCGTCGGCTACGACGCGCAGACCGGCCTGCCGGCGACGCCGTGGATGGACGCCGACCTTTACGCCGAATGGCAGGCCAGCGGCAAGCCGTCCCATGAGTTTCTGGCCGGCATTCCCGCCTTTCGCCAGCAGAGCCTGCAACGCAAGCCAGCCAAGGAACTGGTCAAGGCCGGCACCGTCGGCCTCGATTGCCGCTACCTGAATTTCTCGCCGCAATGCGACGGCTGGAATGCGCTGACCGAGCACGGTGGATCGGGCTCCTTCGTGATCTTTTTCTCCGGCCTGTGGAAGCTGACGACCGCCGCTGCCATCCCTTATTACACCGGCCAGTACGGCAAGTCACCGCAAGGTTTCGGCTTCGTCACCATCGGCGCCAACGTCGATGATTTCCACAAAGCGGCGACCGACACCGCCGGCCGGATCAACCGACTTGTCGAAGAAAAGGATGCCAGCCTGACCCTCCAGCGCGGTGAACTGCTTGACCATATCGCCCACAGCCTGACTTCGACCGGGTTTGCCCTATGGACCTCGACCCTGCTCATGGTGGCCATCGTCATCGGCATCGCCATCTGGATGGCCGGGCT
>NZ_JAVHPH010000398.1:3051-9949 GCF_036170495.1 Azonexus sp. | reverse complement strand
TGGGCCGGGCCGATGAAGCCGTCGAGCGGCACGGTGCCCCACTGGCGCACTTCCGGCGATTCGAGAATGCTCGAAATGGCCGACGGCGTCAGCACGTGGCAGCAGAGCACCGAGAAATTCTTCAGGCCGAGCGCCGCTGCCTGCTTGATCGCCACCGCCGTCGGCGGCGTCGTCGTCTCGAAACCGATGGCGAAGAAAACGACCTGCTTGTCCGGGTTCTTCTGCGCCAGGGCCACGGCATCGGCGCTCGAATAAACCATCCGGATGTCGCCGCCGCGCGCCTTGGCTTTCATCAGCGACAGGCCGTCGGAAGCCGGCACGCGCAGGCAGTCGCCGTAGGTGCACAGCGTGACACCCTGCTCCAAAGCCAGGCGGATCGCCTGATCGACGCGGCCGATCGGCAGCACACAGACCGGGCAGCCCGGGCCGTGGATCATCTTGACGTTGGCCGGCAGCAGGTCGGAAACGCCGTAGCGCGAAATGGCGTGGGTGTGGCCGCCGCAGAATTCCATGAAATGGTAGTCGCGCGCCGGATTCGCCTCGCGGCGAATGGCCTCGGCCAGGCCCTTGGCGACCTCGCCGTCGCGGAACTCGTCGATGAATTTCATCAATGAAAAGTCGGGTCGTCGCCGGACGCCAGCTCGCCCATTTCAGCAAACAGCTTCAGCGTCTTGGCGGCCTCTTCGGGATCGAGCTTGTTCAGCGCGTAGCCGACATGGACGATGACGTAGTCGCCGACCGCCACGCCGTCGACCAGGGCCAGCGAGATTTCCTTCTTGACCCCGGCCAGATCGACCAGGGCGTTGTCGTTATCGCGCAGTTCAACGACTTGCGCGGGAATGGCCAGACACATGACGGCTCCTCAAATTCAAAATATGGCTCATCGCCGGCCGCTCAAGGCGCGCAGAAAACCCCGCCGACTGACCGGCTGGCGCGGTTCATTACACGCCGCTGCAGTGGGCGCACCAAGGCCCAGGGCCAAACGGGCGTCGCCGACCACCAGGCGAGCCGCCGCCATGCCCAGCACCTGGCTGATCGGCTGCACCAGATCAACGTACTGATAATCGCCGAGCACCGGGTCGTGGGCCGCCGTGAAGCGCCAGTCCATGCTCCCCTGCGCCAGATAGCGTTGCTGCCCGAGCGGAATGTCACCCCACAACTCGCCGCCGCCGGGCAGCAGAAAAATGCGGACAACACCTGGCGCGATCACGCCCGCCAGCCAGTCGCCACGTTCCTGAACGCACCAGCAGACCTCGCCCGTCAGCGCCGGATTGACCGGCAAGCCTTCGGACAGCGCAGCGCAACGCCCGGCCAGCGCACTGGCCGGATCAAACGGCCACAACGTTGGCGCCTTATCGCTCAAGATATTTCCTTTATCGAAGCCTGTTCCGACCGATTTTCGCCGCTCGCCTGCCGGTCGGCAAGCGCCAGACGGCGGGCGATCCAGGCCTGGCCGAGCGCCAGACCGCCATCGTTGGGCGGCGCCTGACGGGCTTCGAGCAGCTCGATGCCGGCCGCGTCAAAGTGGCTGCGCAGCGCCGTCATGAGCACGGCATTCATGGCGCAACCGCCGCCGATGACGATTTTGGCGGCTTTCAATTTTGGCTCTTTTTTCCGGTTGACCCTGGGGCCCGCCATTGTTTCTATGGTCGTAGCAATCGCCCAGTCGGCCAGACCGGCCGCCACGGTGGCGTGGAATAGCGCGGCGCCGTGGGCGGCATCATCCTTGCAGCCCATGAGGGCCGACAACATCGGCGAAAAGTCGAGGATCGCGCCGTCTTCGCGCACGGCATAGCCGCCTGGCAGCGGCTCGACCGGGCCGTATTGGGCGGCGAGGCCTTCGAGCTCCATCGCCGCCTGGCCTTCGTACTGCATCAGGTCGCGCACGCCGAGCAGGCCGGCGGCGGCGTCAAACCAGCGGCCGAGGCTGGTCGTCGGTGGGCAGCGCAGGTTGCGGGCGAGCATGGTGAGTAGCGGGCCCGGATCGCGGCTCGGGTAATACTGCTTGATCCAGCCGCCGACGCGGTAGCCGAAGCCAGCGCCGTGCAGGGCCGAGACGGCCATCCGCCACGGCTCCTTGGCGGCGCGGTCGCCGCCGGGCATGGCCAGCGGTTGGAGGTGGCCGAGACGTTGGCAATCGGCGCCGTCGAGACGGAGCAGTTCGCCGCCCCAGGCGCCGCCATCCGGGCCGAGGCCGACGCCGTCGAGGGCCAGACCGATGAGCGGCGCGTTGATGCCGTGTTCGGCGCAGATGGCGGCGATATGAGCCTGATGGTGGCCGACGGCGATGGCCGGAATACCGAGCTTTTCGGCCAGCCTGACGGCCAGATGCGTCGAGGGGAAATCGGGGTGGAGGTCGTGTGCGATCAGCTCGGGCCGGACATCGAGGATGGCCAGCAGATGATCGACCGTTTCTTCAAGGAAGCCGATGGCGGCAGCGTTGTCGAGACCGCCGATGTGCTGCGACAGGAAGGCTTCGCGGCCTTTCATGAGGCAGACCGTGTTCTTGAGGTAGCCGCCGAGCGCCAGCACGGTCGGGCCGTCGTCGGCCAATGTGATCGGCACCGGTACGTAGCCGCGGGCGCGGCGGATGAAAAACGTGGTCTGTCCGCGGTTTGTGCGGTTTTCCTGCCCTTCGACAGGCTCGGGGCGAACGGGTGTAGCTGACCTGTTTTGAGGGTGCCTATGGTTTTCGTCCGGCGCCGCCCGGACAACCGAATCGTCGCAGCGGATGACGATGGCGCGGTCGTGGAGCAGGAAGGCGTCGGCAATGCCGGAGAGGCGTTCGAGTGCCTCGGCGTTGCCAATGACCAGCGGTTCGCCGTGCGGGTTGGCGCTGGTCATGACCAGCAGCAGGTCGCTCGTCGCCGCCAGCCAGTCGGTGCCGGCCGGACGCCCCGCCGCTTCGTGCCAGAACAGCAGGTGGAGCGGCGTCGCGGGGAGCATGACGGCGAGCCAGGCGAGGCCGGGGGCGATGCCGGTCAGTTCCTCGGCGCCCTTCGGGCAGAGGACGATGGGCGCGGCGATGCTGTGCAGCAGCGCCAGTTGGTCATCGCCAATCCGGGCAAACTCGGCCAGCGAGGCGGCGTTGAGGCCCATGACGGCGAAGGGTTTTTCTTCGCGTTGCTTGCGTTCGCGCAGTTCGGCGACGGCCGTTGGGTTGCGCGCATCGCAGGCAAGGTGAAACCCGCCGAGACCTTTGATGGCGACAATTTTTCCATCGCGCAGCAGGCGCAGGGTTTCGCTGATGGGGTCGCCGGCAAGGGGCTTGCCATCAGCTGAAAGCAGTTTCAGTTGCGGGCCGCAATCCGGGCAGCAAGTGGTTTCGGCGTGGAATCGGCGGTCGGCCGGCGCCGTGTATTCGGCGCGGCACGACGCGCAGAGCAGGAAGGCGGCGAGGCTGGTTTGCGCCCGGTCGTAGGGAATGCCACGGCTGACGGTGTAGCGCGGGCCGCAGTGCGTGCAGGTGGTGAAGGCGTAGCGCCAACGGCGGCTGGCCGGGTCGCAGAGGTCGGCGATGCACTCGGGGCAGATGGCGGCATCGGGGCCGATGGCAGTTTTGACTTCGCCCGGCTCGCTACCAAGGATCACGAAGCCGTCACCACTCACTTCGGCCGGCTCGTCCTCAATGGCATCGATGCGCGCCAGACGCGGCGCTTCGAGTGGCAAACGGGATTTGAATTTTGGCCAGTTTTCCCCGTTGACCGTAGCCATCACCCCGGCGCCATCGTTGCGCACCCAGCCGGTCAGCCCGAGTTCATGGGCCAGCCGCCAGACGTAAGGCCGAAAGCCGACGCCCTGAACCAGACCGCGAATGCGGAACAGGCGGCCGCTCATCAGCGGCCTACTTTGCCACCAACTGGCGTTCCAGTTCGGCGACGCGGCGCTTCAAGGTATCGACGCTTTCCGAACGCTTGGCGCGCTGCGCTTCGAGGCCGGCTTGAATCCAGTCGAGCCAGGCCGAGAGGCCGTCGCCGCTGGTCGCCGAGAGGCGGAAGATGGTCAGATTTGGATTGACCCGGCGGGCGTTGGCTTCGGCCAGGTCGGCGTCGAATTCGAGGTAGGGCAGCAGGTCGACCTTGTTGAGCAACATGACGTCGGCGGCGGCGAACATGTCGGGGTATTTGAGCGGTTTGTCCTCGCCCTCGGTGACCGAGAGGATGGCGACCTTGTGGTGTTCGCCGAGATCGAAGGCGGCCGGACAGACAAGATTGCCGACGTTCTCGATGAGAAACAGCGAATCGTCGGCCGGCTTGAGGCGCTCGATGGCGTGGCCGACCATATGGCCGTCGAGGTGACAGCCCTTGCCGGTGTTGATCTGCAGTGCCGGCACGCCGGTGGCGCGGATGCGCTCGGCGTCGTTGGAGGTTTGCTGGTCGCCTTCGACGACGCTGATGGCGACCTTGTCTTTCAACAGTTCGATGGTCTTGCAAAGCAGCGTCGTCTTGCCGGAGCCGGGGCTGGAAACGAGGTTGAGCGCGAAGATGCCGCGCTCGTCGAAATTCTGCCGATTGGCCGCGGCGTAGGTGTCGTTCTTGGCCAGGATGTCCTGCTCGATCTGCACCATGCGGGCCTGCGACATGCCCGGCACATGGGCGCCGGCCGGGCCGGTGCCGTAGTCGAGATCGCCGGCGACGCCGTGTTCGTGGTGATGCTCGTCGCCATGGGCGTGGGCATGCTCGCCGGAATGGACGTGGTCGTGGCTGCGGGCGTGATCGTGGTCAGGCCCATGGTCGTGCGTGTGGGTATGCACCGTGCCGTCCTCGTGGACGTGGGTGTGTTGATGCTCACCTTCGATCTTCGTTTCCCCTGCACCACAGCCGCAAACCGTACACATATCCGTCTCCTGATTACTCGATCTCTATTTCCTTGACCCGCATTTCCGTGCCACCGGTGGCCTGAACCTGATAGCTCCCGCATTTCGGGCAGGCGCCGTAGCGCTCCTGCATCGGCACTGTTTCGGCACACAGCATGCACCAGCCGGCGCCCGGCACACTAATAATCTCCAGCGCGGCGCCCTGGGCGATGCTGCCGTGCGTCACCGCCTCGAAACAGAATTTGATCGCCTCCGGTTCGACCGACGACATGCGGCCGATTTCCAGCACGACCAGTTTCACCCGATTGGCGTTCTCGCGCTTTGCCGTGTCCTCAACAATTTGCAAGACGCCTTCGGCCAGCGATATTTCATGCATCGCGCACCTCCGCGACATGGGGCAGACAGGGATCGAGCGCCAGGATGGCCCGGTTCAAGGCCTGCCTGGCCTGATCGAGCGAGGCAAAGCGAAGATTAGCGAGCAAGGATGACAAAGCCGTGGCATCGGCAAAAAAACCGTCGGTCGGCGCCTGCACACGATAATTGGCCACCACGCCCTCAACCACATGCACGGCATGGGTCAGCACGCCGCGCGCCGTCATGGTTTGCCCGACGCCCCAGCCGTCCTCGCCGGCACTGGCCACCGGAAAAGGCGTGCCGCCGGCCAGGGCATCGACGGCGGCCAGCGTTTCGGCCAGGCGCGCCAGAAAAACCGCACGAATCGAGGTCGGCACGGGCAGCGCCGGCATTTGCGCCGAGGTGCCCTGCCAGTAATCCAGCCAGGCCTGCGGGGCGAGCGGCGCAGCGGCGGGAATCTCCAGCTCGCCATCGTCCGGCGCCACTTCATCGGTGCTACGGTCAACCAGCATTTCGAGGCATTTTTCAGCAATCGGGCGCAGGCTTTGGTGCAACAAATTCTGCGTTACCGCCAGGCAATCACCACCCTGCCGCGCGTTGCGCCAGGTAATGAAGGCATCCTTTTCCGGGCGCAGGCCGAGCGCTGGCGGCCAATCGAGCAGCAGGCGCCAGAAGTTTTCATGCAGCACTTCCAGCCACAGTTCGGCGCTATCGAAAGCCCGCGGCGCTTCGCCCAGGGCTGCCGTCACCGCCGCCTGAGCCGCTGCCCGCTGAGCGCGGGCGCACAACGTGAACAAATAGGGCACGGTCTTGACCGCCGCATCGGGCAACTGGCCGATGAACAGACGCGTCACCGAAGGGCGCGTCAGGTCGACGCGAATGTCGTGCAGGCCGCACGCCTTGAAGCGCGCCTTGACGGTGAGCAGGCCGGCGCTGGCGCTCATCGCCGCAACCCAAGAAAGGCCCGACGGCTGCTTGCCCTGGCCGTCGGCGGCTCGGCCAACGGCTCAGCAAACAGGGCATGTGCCGCGGCCAGCGCGGTCAGGCGGGCGGCCTCTTGGCTGTCAAATTCGAGCGCCGGCGAGAACAGCGAGCAGAGGTGGTAGTGGCCGAGGCTGGCTTCCTCGGCGACAGTGAATTGGTAATCGCCGGACGGGAAATGCCAGTCGTGCTTGGCGCAGGCAGCCAATGCCGGCCAGGTTGCGGCGTCGCCGGGCAGGCAGAGCAGGTTGATCGCCCACGGCGTGATCATCGCGCCGGCCCAATGGCCATCCGGCCGCTGCTGGAAACCGAGTGCCTCGACCTGGAGGCACGCATTGCAGATCGGCACATCGTGCATCCGGGTGCGGGCGATGCTGGCGAAGGCGGCGACCAGCTCGGGCGACGGGTCGGTCATCCAGATTTTTATTCCGGCCCGGCTCATTTTGCCCTCCACTTGCCAGGAACAGGCCGCATCGCAGCCGAACCAGCCATCGAAGCATGCGGTCCGGGGAGGGCCCCGACCTCATTCGCGGCCGGTCGCATTCCAAGGCAAGTCATGGAACCTTGCTCCCTGCTCATCTCGCCCTCCACTTGCCACGAACAGGCCGCATCGCAGCCGAACCAGCCATCGAAACATGCTGTCCCGGGAGGGCTCCGACCTCGTTCGCGGCCGGTCGCATTCCATGGCAAGCCATGGAACCTTGCTCCCTGCTCATCTCGCCCTCCACTTGCCACGAACAGGCCGCA
>NZ_JAVHPH010000398.1:0-2951 GCF_036170495.1 Azonexus sp. | reverse complement strand
TCGTTCGCGGCCGGTCGCATTCCATGGCAAGCCATGGAACCTTGCTCCCTGCTCACTCGGTCACCATAAACTTGTGCTTTGGCGCATCGCAACCCGGGCAACACCAGTCGGCGGGCAAGTCGGCGAACGGCGTAGCGGGCGGAATGCCGCGCACGTCGTCACCCCGCTCCGGGTCATAGACCCACCAGCAGATGCCGCATTCCAGCCGGTCGCCCGGCTGGACATTGAGAAACGAACCTTCGAAGCGCATGAAGGAGGAGACTAAACGGGCTCCACCATCATGTCGAGGTATTCACGCAGGCGTTCGACGGAATCGGTGAAATCCTCGTCGGCGGCGAGCGCCACTTCGGGCATGCCGATGACTTCGATGGCGTTGAGAATCAGCGCATCCATGCTGTTGAAGTACTGCACCCACCAGACGTTGTGCAGCCGCGTGCTGGTGATCCGGCAATTGCCGTAACCGCGCGACAGGATGGAGACTTGGCGGTGGCCGAGCCAGCCGTAGAGCGTGTCGAGATCGGCGTCGCTGACCGGCAACAGCGTCAGGTTGATGACATGGGCCGCGTCGCCCGGCTGCCACGCGGCGGCCTGCATGCGGATTTCTTCGACCAGTGCCTGGGCGTTCATGCAGCCGACCGGGTAGTCGGGCGGCGGCAGATCGGCGGTCGCCGTGGCCAGCATGGTGTCAGTCAGCGCGGCCGGGATGTCGCCGGTTTCGAGGCGGTCGACGACCATCGCGCCGTCGTCGGCCACCTGCAGGACGCGCCAGATACCTGAGAACGCCGTCTCCTGAACGCGCCAGTGTTGCGGCGCCGTCGTGAAGGCGCTGACTTCGCCGAAGCCCATCGACTGGTTGATGACATCGCGCATCGTGGCGTCGAGGTCGCGCAGATTGAGCGTTGCGCCACCGGCAAAGCCGACTTTCTCAGCCTCGTCGACATAGGCGCCGAGCAGGCTGGCCGCACTATTGACCACCTCGGGCGCCACATTGTCAGGCAGGCGCGGCTGCGAGAAGGTTTCCATGCCTTTCGGCATCGGCAGGTAATCCGGCGCTTCCTCGCCTTGCGAGCCGGGGCCCATGGCGACAACGGAAATCGGGAAAGGACGCATCGTGGACGGGTTCATGCGCAGGCTCCTGGCGAGTGGGCCGCGACGACGGGGATGCCGATCGCTTTTTTGGCAAATGCGGGTTGCGCCGGGCCGCTGAGCAGGCAGGCGATTTCGTTCTGGTATTCGTTCCAGTCGCGGATGCCGTTGAGGACGCCGACAAACTGGCCGTCACGCAGGAAAACGACAGCCGGGGCGCGCGGCACACCGTATTGCTGCATCAAGGGCGGGGAAAAATCGGGGCCGGCAACCCAGCGGGCGATTTGATCGCCGACCGGTTTGAGCGCTTCGGGCAGGATGATGCAGGCGTCGAGGACTTCGAGATTGCGCTGCGGGTCTTCGGTGAGGAGCAGGGCGGTCAAACCAGCCGGGAATTCGGGATTGCTACGGTCAACCGGAAAAAAGCCGTGTTTTTGCAAAAGGCGAGCGATGGCTGTTTCGAGTCTTTCGAGCGAGGTCGGGCCGGCTTTGAGTACGAGGCTCATGATGGTTGTGTCCTCAGGAAATCGGGGAGTTGGGGTTGGCGATCAAGATCGGCGAAGAAGGCGGAAAAATCGGTGGCGCCGGCTTGTGCGGCAGCGAGTGCATCGAGCGCCGCATCGATGGCGGCGGCGCGCTCGGCGTCGATGACCTCGCGCGCGGCATCGAGAAAAGTCATGAGCCAGGTGCCTGGCAGTTGCTGTCCAACCAGGCTGAGATCGATCCGCACTTCGCCGCTACGGCCGGCGCAGCGGGCGAAATGCTCGCCACATTCGAGCACCTGAACAGGGATGCCGAGGCACATGTCAAGCCCGCCCTTCCGCCGGGCCGCCCCAAGGCAGGGCGACGCCCCCTCGGGGGGCAGCGAACAGCGTGAGCGTGGGGGTCATACAACCTCCATATTCAGAAAACGCGCGTCGCCTAGGCGATAAGCGACTTCCGCCGGCGGCCGTTCGGATTCATAGACATCCATGGCCAGCGCGTTGTCAGTGATGCTCTCGCTCAGCCCGTGACGCACCCGGCCCGCCGCGCCCCACTTTTCCAGCCAGTCGAGCGCGATGTTGAGGGCTGGCACCATCTGCGCCTTGACGACGTCGCGCAGACTGCCACCGAAGTCTTCGAGCTGCTCGGCCTGAACGCCAACGAGGACGAGCTCGGCGGGCAATTTTTGCGTCAGTTCAGCCGCCATGAGCACTTCCTGAAAGCCGGTCTGGTGCAGACTCATTTTTTTGACGCCCATGAATCGTGGCACCTGATCGCCGACCACGACGCGCAAATTGCCCGGTTCATCACCGTAATCGACCGCGTCGAAGACCAGCAGGCAATCGGCCTCCTGGACGTAGGGCAGCAGGTAAAGACCTTGCGTGCCGCCGTCCATGACCGTCACCTGCGGCGGAAATTCCCAACCGGCGTTGAGGGCTTCGACACAGCGCACGCCGAAACCTTCGTCGGCCCACAGGATGTTGCCGATGCCGAGGACCAGTATGCGTTTGCTGTTCATTGAAAGCTTCAGTCCTTGAACATCCGCCAGCCGCTGATCATCGTCGAGATCAGGCTCTGCCGGCTCATAATGTCCTCGCGGATCGCCGCATAAACATGCACCAGCACGAAAGTCATCATGACCCACATGCCCAGCCGGTGCAGGTTATGCACCTGCATCGAACCGCCGAGGGCCGGAATGACCCAGCCGAACAGCGTGTCCTGCCAGCTGCCCAGCCCGGCGCCTTCGCTGTACAGCGCGAAGCCGGTGAACAGCATGCCGACAGCCAAGATCGTGAAGAAGAAGAACATCATGAGCTGCGCCATCGGATTGTGGCCGACGTATTTCTTCGGCGTCTTTTCGAGGAACAGATACCAGCGCAACT
>NZ_JAVHPH010000397.1:6272-10001 GCF_036170495.1 Azonexus sp. | reverse complement strand
CAGGGCGCGACATGATCAACCGCTCAACAGATGCTCAGGAATGGAGCAGGTGGGTTGGGCGAAGCGAGGAACAAAACCACCAGCGTGTGGTTCGTCGAGGAAAGCGCGGGTTTCAACTATTGCAGTTGTAGCTCCCTCTCTCTCACCCCGGAAGCCTACAATCGAGTTGCTGACGAAATACTCGCGGAGTTGCGCGCGAAGTACAAGTAGTTGAGCTACTACGCCAGACGGTCCAGTACCTGGCCATGATGCTGTTTTGGTCGCTGGCGCAACTACCGTAGCCTTTGTTAAAAAGGGGTAGAGGAATTGATTTTGGCCGTTTTTTCCAGTTGACCGTAGAGGTCACTGTCGCGCCCGAACCAACCGCCAGTTTGCCGACTACAAAGGCTCATGCATCGCCTCCCGGCTTGTCGGTTGGGTCAAATCGGCGGCGTGCTCAGGCTGTGACTGAGCTTGCCTCTGCCGGCGCCGGTTGCCGCACCGGAATCTCCACACGGAAGCAGCTGCCGACGCCGACTTTGCTGCTGACGTCGAGTTTGCCGTGGTGTTTCTGGACGATGCTGTAGGCCAGTGAGAGGCCGAGGCCGGTGCCTTTGCCGATGGGTTTGGTGGTGAAGAAAGGGTCGAAGATGCGTTTGAGGTTTTCCGGTGGGATGCCGCGGCCGGTGTCGGCGATTTCGACCCACACCGCGCTCTTTGCCGAACCCGTGCGGATGGTGATGGTGCCGTGCGTTTCGATGGCGTGGGCGGCGTTGACGAGAAGGTTCATGAATACCTGGTTCAACTGCGAGCCGAGGCATTCGACGTCGGGGATGCCGGCGTATTCCTTGACGATGTCGGCTTTGAACTTGATTTCGTTCATGGCGATGTTGAGCGTGCTGTCCAGCCCGTGTTCGAGATTGGCCGGGGCCCAGTCCAGGCTGTCGATGCGCGAGAAATCCTTGAGGTCCTGGACGATCCGCGTGACCCGGGCAATGCCTTCGCGCGATTCCTTGATCAGGCTGAGAATGTCGTCGCCGAGGAAGTCGAGGTCGGCTTCTGCCTTGCGGGTGACGATGTCGGCGTTGATTTCGGGGTGCCCGGCGAGCAGTGGGTCGGCGGCGCTGTAGGCGTGGATGACACCGAGCAGTTCGTCGACGTAGTTTTTCAGGGTGCCCAGGTTGGAGTTGACGAAGCCGATCGGGTTGTTGATCTCGTGGGCGACGCCGGCCGCCAGCTGGCCGATGGAGGCCATTTTTTCCGATTGCAGGAGCTGGTTCTGGGCATTTTCAAGTTGCTCGTTGAGGGCGCGCAAATGCGCGTAGTTCTGTTTGAGTTCTTCTTCCTGGCGCTTGTGTTCGCTGATGTCCTCGAGCACGGCGATGTAGTGGCTGATTTTGCCCTCGGCGTTGAATAAGGGGGTCACCATCTGGCGGGCGGTGTACAGGCTGCCGTCCTTGCGCCGGTTGACGATGTCACCGCGCCAGGTTGTGCCGCCCGAGATGCTTTCCCAGAAGTGTCGGAAGAACACCGCATCCTGGGTGCCGGAGTTGAACATGCGGGGCGGCTGGCCGATCAGCTCGGCTTCGGCATAGCCCGAAAGCAGGGTGAAGGCGCGATTGACCCAGATGATCCTGGCGGCGACGTCGGTGATCATCACCGCATTGCCAACCTCGGCCAGGGCGAGGTCGAAGAGGGCCAGCCTTTCCTGGCGCAGGGCGGATTCCAGCGTAATGACCAGGCGGTTGGCACTGGCCAGCAGGCGTTGCTGGAGCAGGCTGTCGGCGAATTGATCGGTTTCCTTGCCGTACAGCGCGAGCACGCCCCAGCATTGGCCCTGGAGTTGCAGGGGGAGCAGGATGGCAGTGTTGCATGCGGCCAGGGCCTGATTTCTCGCCGTGCACCGCGTGCAGTTCGCCCCGGCGAGCGATACCACCTGATGCTTGCCGCTGGCCATGACCTCGGCCAGTGGCCGGCAGGCAGCGGCCTTGTTGGCGCAGCCGGCAAGATGTTCGATGGTTTCGCCGGTCAGGGTTCCGGATGTCGCGGCCAGGGAAAGCTGGCCATCCTGGCCGATAACCACGACGCAGGCGGCGTCGAGATTGAAAATGGGCAGGATGCCGTCGCAGAAAATCTGGGCGATGGCGCGTGAATCGACGCCCCAGCGCATGAGGACCGTGCCCAGTTGCAGGAAGAGTTCCTCGTCCATCTTGATGCGTTTTTGCTCGGAGATGTCCTTGGCGTAGACGGCGACGCTCTCGACGAGTCCGTTGTCGTCCTTGACCGGGTACAGGTTGTTGTCAAACCAGGTCGCGCCGCGCTGATCCTGAAAGCGGACGATCTCCCCGCTGGCGACGGCGGTACGCATCATGGTGCCGCGTGTTTTGGCCAGTTCGGCCGGCATGTGGTCGAGGAAATTCGTCCTGACCATTTGCTTCGGCGTCTTGCCGAAGCGGCGGGCGGCGAAGGTGTTGATCTCGAGAACCGTGGCATCCGGTGCCAGCAGCAGCACAGCTTCGTCGGTGGCATCAAGCAGGCCGTGCATGCGGTTCTTGCTCTCGTTGATGACCTTTTCTATCCGCCGGCGCTCGACCAGTTCCGCATCCAGCTTCAGGTTGGCTTCGCGCAGGCTGGCCGTCCGCCGCGAAACTTCCTGCTCCAGGCCTTCCTGCTGCTTGAGCAGCGCCTGGTCGCGGCGCTCGATGTGATCGAGCATTTCATTGAAATGGCCGGCCAGTTCGGCGATTTCACTCCGGCCGTCGACGGCCAGGCGCTGGTCGAGCCCGGCATCGCCCCGGGCGATGTCGTGCATGGCGCGCATCGTGGCTTTCAGCGGAACGGTGATGCTGCGGGCGATCAGGCTGGCCAGGAGCAGCAAGGCGGTGGCGATGGCGAGGAGCAGCACGAGGTGGTGGAGGGCCCGGGCCTGAACCAGGGCGTCGATGTCGTCGATGTAAATGCCGGAACCGACGGTCCACCCCCAGGGCGCAAAACTTTTGACATAAGACAGCTTGGGGTAGGTTTGCCGCGTGCTTTTGCCGTCCGGAGTGACCTTGGGCCACGGGTAGGTGACATAGCCGTGGCCGGTTTGGGCGACCAGTTCGGCGAAGGCCTGCAGCAGGTTTTTCTTGCCGTCAGTCGGCACAAACGGCCCTTTCGTGCTGTTCCGTAGGCTGGTGACGCAGTTGAATTTGTCGTCAAGCAGCGGTTGACCGTCGAGCTCAGGCGAAATCGGGTGCATGAGCATGCGCGGTGGAGTCTGGTTATCGTTGAGCCAGAAATAATCCTTGCCGTTGTAGCGGATCCCCTTGATCGTGGCGATCGCCGCTGCCTGGGCGGTTTCCCGGCTTAGGCTACCGTTGCGTTCGAGATCCTGATAATGGGCCAGCACAGCGTGGGCGGCCTCGACCAGTTGCCGGATGCTGTCTTCTTTTTCCTGGTGCAAGGTATCCCTGAGCGTGGCGACATCGAGGGCGCTGGTCAGCAGGATGCTGCCGATAAAAATGGCAACGATGCCCCAGATCCGGTTGCGGATGCTGAGGCGATGCAATGGCGCAAACATGACGATCTCCCTCTTCGCGGATGGCGGCCGGGTAGTCATCGCAACGTTGACACCCCGGCTCTGCCGGACGGTGTGGCACCGTCCGCTCTGCTCAGTATCCACCGTCGCCGGCGCCTCGGCAATGAGCAAAATGGCGCAAAAGAGGCGGCGAAAAAAACCGGCCACGCGGGCCGGTTCGGGAGATTGCT
>NZ_JAVHPH010000397.1:0-6172 GCF_036170495.1 Azonexus sp. | reverse complement strand
GCGCAAAAGAGGCGGCGAAAAAAACCGGCCACGCGGGCCGGTTCGGGAGATTGCTACGGTCAACCGGAAATTTTGCCCAATTTTGAAAAGGGCTGAATCCGGCGGCGCTGTTCAGTCGAGGTAGTAGCCAACACCGAGCAGGCTGTTGTCGACGCGCTGGATGAACGAGCGTTTGCGCTCGACGGCGTTGGTGATCGGGTTGCGCCAGACGTAGTCGACGACGCCCGAGCCCTTGCTTTTTGCCAGGTCGATCATTTCCTGGACCAGGGGATGACCTTCGACATCGTGCAGATTGAGCGCATCGGTGCCGGTCCACGCCGGGTTCACGCCGTGCGCCTCGAATTTTCCGCTGTCGAGATTGACGGCGAAGACATAGAGATCGTCCCGCACGAAAGCCCCCCGGCTGTCGTTGAACGCCTTGGTGGCGTTGCTCAGGCCGTTCTGGATGGCGAAAGCGACAGCCTCGCCGAGCAGTTTCTGGGCGTCGAGCGCCGTGGCATGCGGCGAGTAGTAGCCAACGCCGAGAATGTAGTCGCCGGAACGGTACAGCCAGGCGTTCTTCGGCTCGACATGATTGGTCTTGCGATTGAGCCAGACGTAGCGGATGCGTGCCTCGCTCTGCTTGTCGGTGACGGCGATCATGTGGCGGAAGAGCGGCGTGCCGGCGGCGTCGACGCTGTCGAGCACATTGAGGCCGACCAGCGTGTCGGGCGCCGCGCCGTTGGCGATATAGGTCCCTTTGCGGTCGATGACGTAGACGTAAAGGTCTTTTTTGACGAAAGGCCCTTGGCGGCTGCTGAAGGCGTCCCAGGACTTTTCCGGGCCGTTGGCTTGCAGGTATTTCACGGCCTGATCGAACAGGGCACGGGCTTCACGCGGGGTGGCGCGCTCGCCGGCCAGGGCGGTGCCGCAACAGACGGCCAGCAGGAAGCCGGCGAGAGACGCCGCCAGACGGGCGGCGAGTGAGGTTTTGGGCATGGACGGAGACTCCAGAAGGTTGGGCCGGTCAGACAGCGGCGCGGCGACTGCTTATTTCAGCGAGAGGATCCAGGAAACCAGTTGGCGGGTGTCGGCCGGGCTGATGGCGACGGCGTTGGGCGGCATGGCGATGCCGGAAACGCGGTTCCGCCAGTGGCTGGAATAGGGGTTGGAGCCTTCCTGGACAACCCGGGTCAGGAAATCGGTGGCGCCCGGTTTGCCGCGATACTGGGCGGCCACGTCGATCCAGGCGGGGCCGATCGGCTTCATGCCGTCGGGGCCGGGTTTATCCTTTTCGATGCCGTGGCAGGTCGTGCAGCCGCTGCTCGTGGCGAGTTTCTTCATCTCGCCATCGAGCTTGGCGTCGGCCAGGGCGGCGGAGGAAATCAGGCTGCAGGCGAGCAGCGCGGCCAGTGTGGGGTGACGGAACATTGCGGTACTCCGGTTTGTTGATTGTTGAAAGGGGCGGGGTTCAGGCATTGATGGCTCTGCTCATATCCACCAGGCCATGCCGTGCAGCCAGGTGAAGCAGCTTGAAATCGTTGTCGGCATTGAGTTTCTGCCGGATCAGGGTGAGGTAATTCAACACTGTTTTCGGGCTCAGGTGCATCGAGTTGGCGATGCCGTTGGCCGATTCGCCGTGCGCCAGCATGCGCAGCACTTCGAATTCGCGCGGTGTCAGATGGGCCAGGGCGCCGTCGCCGTCGACCGCTTCTGCGGCCAGTACCTGGGCGATTTCCGGGGAGAAGACGCGCTTGCCGGTGGCGACGCGGCGAATGCCATCGATGACGTCGCCGGGCTCGCAATATTTGGTCAGGTAGCCGAGTGCGCCGCTACGCAGGGCTTGGGTGATGTGGCCGGCGCCTTCGTGCATGGAGAGGACAAGCACCTTGAGGCCGGGCTGCCGGGCCAGCATGCGGCGGATGGCTTCGATACCGCTGCTGCCGCGCAGGCTGAGGTCGACCACGGCGACATCGGCGGCGGTGTGCATGATCAGCGCATTGGCCTCGTCGGCGCTGGCCGCTTCGCCAACCACCAGCAGGCCGGGCTCGGCGTCGAGCAGGCGGCGATAGCCGGTGCGGACGACGGCGTGATCATCGACCAGAATGATGCGGATCATGGTTGCGCCTCCTCAGTTTCTTCATTGTTGAGCGGCAAGCGAGCCTGAAGGTGCAGCCCAACTGATGCGTTGCTCTCGATTTTTAGATTGCCTCCTGCCATTTCCAGCCTTTCCGCCATGCCGAGCAAGCCGCCACGGCGCGCCGGGTCGGCCTCCGGCAGGCCTTTTCCATCGTCTTCCACACTCAGGTACAGCGCATTTCGTGCCAGTTCAAGGCGGATCCGACAGTGCCGTGCGCCACTGTGGCGAACGACATTGGTCACCCCCTCTTGTACCACGCGGTAAATGACCAGCGCAGTCGATTCGTTCAGCCTGGGCAGTTCGGCCGGCATCTCAAGGTCAAACGCAATGCCACACGCGCGCAGCTGCCAACTGCTCACCAATTCGCGCAGGGCGCTGGCCAGACCGAGCGCATCGAGGCCATGCGGCCGCAGGCGCTTGAGCATGGCGCGCAACTGTTCGCCGCTGGTCCGCACATCGCGCCGCAGGTCTTCGGCGCATTCAGCGATGCCGGGCGGTGCCAGTCGCGTCGCGTTGCGTTCGAGAAAGGCGGCGGTCACCCCGATGGCGGTTAGCGTTTGCCCCATCTCATCATGCAATTCCCTTGCCAGAGCGTGCCGTTCCTCTTCCTGCACGGCAATGAGCTGGCGGGCGAGCTCGTGCTGGGCGGCACGGGAGTCCGCCAATTTGCTGGCCAGCGCATCAATCGCGCTGGCCACGCGGCGAAATTCGCGCAGGGCAAAAGGCGGCATGGCGGCATCGGGGGCGTTGTCGGCCAGGCGCTCCAGGCCGGCCTCCAGTTCGCGCACCGGGGTCAGGGCGCGATCAGCCGACCACCAGGCAGCGAGCAGGGTTGCTCCAGAATAGAGCAACAGGGTGATGCAAATTCGAACAGTGTCGGCCAGACGCTCCTCGATTTCGGAGTTCGGGTTGGGGGCGATGGTCAGGGTTTGTTCGCCGAGGCGGATGGTCTGGGCGGTGGCATGCCGGGCGATGCCGAGCAGTGGGGCGAGCCAGTGCGGCTTTGCCTCGGTCTTGGCCGTTGCGTCATCGAGGTGGATGCTCAGGTGGCGCAGGCCGGCATCCTCGAACAGGGTTTTGAGTTCGGCCCGCTTGCTGGCCTGGGCCTCTCCTGCTTTGAGCAGTACCGTGACCAGCTGCTCCGAAGCGGCCACTTCGGCCTGAATGTCGCCGCGCAGGGAGTAAAGGTTGATTGCAACGGCCACCAGCATCAGCCCGGCGAGCAGCCCGCCGAGCCAGATCACCAGTCGTCTTCGCAGATCCATGTCGCCCCCTTTTTTATATGCAACGAAACTCAGCAGGTTTCGTACCGGGCCGCCAAGTGGGTTGCGAAGCCGGTCGGGAATTTTTCCCGGTTTGGCGGTGAGCTTGTCCCGAGACTTTGGCCGAAGACGCTTCCTATACTCGGCTCGCCTGTCGGGATAGATGGGCCGGCCCGATGTTTCGGGGACGTCACGACACTTCTTAGGAGACGAATTAAAAAATGAATTCAACCCGGTTCAATCCCCGCCAGACCTTCATTGCCGCGCTGGTCGCCGCCACTTTCTGCTCGCCGGCCATGGCGACCAAGACGGTGAGTTGGGAGGATATTCTCAACGATGACAAGACCACCAGCGATGTGCTGTCCTACGGTCTGGGTATGAAGGCGCAGCGGTTCAGCCCGCTGGCTACGGTCAACACGAAAAATGTCGAAAATCTGGTGCCGGCCTGGAGTTTCTCCTTCGGTGGCGAAAAGCAGCGCGGCCAGGAAGGCCAGGCCTTGGTGCACGATGGTGTGATTTACGTCACCAGCTCGTATTCGCGCCTCTTTGCGATCGACGCGCGCACCGGCAAGCGCCTCTGGGAGTACGAAGCCCGCCTGCCGGAAGACATCCGCCCGTGCTGCGACGTGGTCAATCGCGGCCCGGCCATTTACGGCGACAAGGTCTTCTTCGGCACGCTCGACGCCAGCATCGTGGCGCTCAACAAGGACACCGGCAAGGTGGTCTGGAAGAAGAAGTTCGGCGACCACAAGATCGGCTACACGATGACCGGCGCGCCCTTCGTCGTGAAGGACGAAAAGAGCGGCAAGGTGCTGCTGGTGCACGGCTCGTCGGGTGACGAGTTCGGCGTCGTCGGCTACCTGTTCGCCCGCGATCCGGATACCGGCGAGGAAGTCTGGGCCCGCCCGATGGTCGAAGGCCACATGGGCCGCCTGAACGGCAAGGACAGCACGCCGACCGGCGACGCCAAGGCGCCGAGCTGGCCGGAAGGTGCGGACGGCAAGAAGGTCGACGCCTGGAACCACGGCGGTGGTGCACCGTGGCAGACGGCGAGCTTCGACGTCGATAGCAACACCGTGGTCATCGGTGCCGGCAACCCGGCGCCGTGGAATACCTGGCACCGGACCAAGGAAGGCGACGACCCGCGCCACTGGGACAGCCTGTTCACCTCCGGCCAGGCCTACGTCGATGCCAGCAGCGGCGAGCTGAAAGGCTTTTTCCAGCACACGCCGAACGATGCCTGGGACTTCTCCGGCAACAACTCGGTGGTGCTGTTCGAGTACAAGGATCCAAAGAGCGGCAAGCTGATCAAGGCCTCGGCCCACGCCGACCGCAACGGCTTCTTCTTCGTGACTGACCGCGAAAAACTGGCCAAAGGCGCCGGCTACCCGAACAAGCCGACCTCGCTGATTGGCGCCTGGCCGTTCGTTGACGGCATCACCTGGGCGTCCGGTTTCGACCTGAAGACTGGCAAGCCGATCGAAAAGGGCAACCGGCCGCCGGCCCCCAAGGCGGGCGCCGACAAGGGCGATACCGTCTTCGTCTCGCCGCCTTTCCTCGGCGGCACCAACTGGATGCCGATGAGCTACAGCCAGCAGACTGAGCTGTTCTACATCCCGGCCAACCACTGGGCGATGGATTACTGGACCGAAAAACTCACCTACAAGGCCGGCTCCGCTTACCTCGGCCAGGGCTTCCGCATCAAGCGTCTGTACGATGACCACGTCGGCACCCTGCGCGCCATGGACCCGAAGACCGGCAAGATCGTCTGGGAACACAAGGAGAAATTCCCGCTCTGGGCCGGCACCATGACCACCGCCGGCGGCCTGTTGTTTACCGGCACCTCGGACGGCTACGTCAAAGCCTTCGACGCCAAGAACGGCAAGGAATTGTGGAAGTTCCAGACCGGCTCCGGCGTGGTTTCCGTGCCGATCACCTGGGAAATGGACGGCGAGCAGTATGTTGGCATCCAGTCCGGTTACGGCGGCGCCGTGCCGCTGTGGGGCGGCGACATGGCCGACCTGACCAAACAGGTAACGCAGGGCGGCTCGATGTGGGTCTTCAAGCTGCCCAAGTCGCTGAAGAACTGAGCGTTTCGTCCAGACGAATCATTCCCGCCGCAAGCCGGATTCCCCCGGCTTGCGGATTGCCCGCCAGCGAGGCTGGGTCAGCGCTGCATGGACGCTGACTCAGCCTGGGAATGCCTTGGATCGAGGCTCATTTCAGGAAACGATGATGCTCAGATACTTCATTTTTGCCCTTTTTTTCGCGTCGACCGTAGCCATCGCGGCCGAACCCTTCGCGCCGCTGGTCATCAACGGCTGCGGCATCTGGCCGCACACCCGCTGCCCGGGGGCCGACCTGCGCCACGCCCAACTGGCCGGCCAGAACCTGGCCGGGGCCGACCTCAGCGGCGCCCAACTCGCGCGGGCCGATCTGCGCGGTGCCAACCTGGCCGGAGCCAATCTCGACGGGGCCGACCTGAGCGGGGCCAGGCTGAACAAGCTCAGCGCGCCGACGGCGACCTTTCGCGGCGCCAAATTGATCGGTGCCGATCTCGAATTCGCCCGCCTGTTCCGCACCGATTTCACCAACGCCGACCTGACCGCCGCCAACCTGGAAGCGGCGAAAGCCAATTTCGCCTGGTTTGTCGGTGCCCGCCTGACCAATGCCAACCTGCAGGAAACCAAATTCTTCACGGTCAACTTCCGGCAGGCCGATCTTTCCGGCACCTATCGCCGTTTCGCGGTCTTTCACGATGCCGATTTCGCGGGCTGCACCGGCTGCCCGA
>NZ_JAVHPH010000396.1:0-10015 GCF_036170495.1 Azonexus sp. | reverse complement strand
CGGGCGAAACCAAGATGGTCTCGACCTTTACCGGTCCGGCTGTTTATACCGATGCGGAGAAGTATCAGAAGATCGATTTTGGCCATATCGCCGACAACAAGGCCAAATTTGCCAAGACGGCCGACAACGGCTGGCTGGCCATGGTCCAGCATTACTTCGTAGCCGCCTGGGTTCCGAAGGAAAAGACTCAGCGCGAGTTCTACATGCGCAAGGTTGAAGGCAGCAACGTCTTCCAGACTGGTGTCATTGTGCCCGTCGCCGAAATTGCGCCGGGTGCCAAGGGTGAAGCTTCGGTCAGCCTGTACGCTGGTCCGCAGGAACAGTCGACCCTCAAGGAAGTGGCGACTGGACTTGATCTGGTGGTCGACTATGGCTGGTTGACGGTGGTTGCCGCGCCCATTTTCTGGGCCCTAGAAGCAATCCACAAGCTGGTTGGCAACTGGGGCTGGGCGATTGTCATTCTGACCATCATCATCAAGGCGATTTTCTTCCCGTTATCGGCCGCTTCCTACAAGTCGATGGCCAAGATGAAAGTTCTGACGCCGCGCCTGACGCAGTTGAAAGAGCGTTTTGGTGATGACAAACAGCGCCTGAACCAGGAAATGATGAAGATGTACCAGACCGAAAAGGTCAATCCGCTCGGTGGCTGCCTGCCTATCCTGGTCCAGATTCCGGTCTTCATTTCTCTCTACTGGGTGCTGCTCGGTGCCGTCGAAATGCGCGATGCACCGTGGATCCTGTGGATCAAGGATCTGGCTTCGGCTGACCCGTACTACATCCTGCCAGTCATCATGATGGTCTCGATGTTCGTCCAGACCAAACTCAACCCGACGCCGCCGGATCCGATCCAGGCCAAGGTCATGATGGCCATGCCGCTGATTTTCGGCTTCATGTTCTTCTGGTTTCCGGCCGGTCTCGTGCTTTACTGGGTCGTCAACAACGTGCTCTCCATTGCCCAACAGTGGCAGATCACGCGGCTCATCGATGCTGGCGGCAAGGCTGCCAACGACGCGAAAGCCTAAGGTGTGAAGTCAGACACCATCGCCGCCGTCGCTACGGCCCCAGGCCGTGGTGGTGTCGGCGTGATCCGCGTATCGGGCAGCAATTTGCTGCCCTTTGCTTTTGCGCTAACCGGAAAAACACCCAAACCGCGCTACGCAGCACTGGCTGATTTCAAGGCAGCCGATGGTTCCACGGTCGACAGTGGAATACTGCTGTTTTTCCCGAATCCCCAATCGTTTACCGGCGAAGATGTTCTCGAATTGCAAGGCCATGGTGGCCCGGTCGTCATGCAGATGTTGCTTGGCCGCTGTCTCGATCTCGGGGCAAGGTTGGCCGAACCGGGCGAATTCAGCCGCCGTGCCTTCCTGAACGGCAAGATGGACCTGGCCCAGGCCGAAGCCGTTGCCGATCTCATTGACGCCGCCACGACGAGCGCCGCCCGTTCGGCAGTGCGCTCCCTGCAAGGCGAATTCTCGCGGGCCATCGGTCAACTCAACGACGAACTGATCAACCTGCGCATGCTGGTCGAAGCGACGCTGGATTTTCCGGAAGAAGACATCGATTTTCTCAAGGCGGCCAATGCCTTTGGCCGCCTTGACGCCCTGCAACTTAAATTAGCTGAGATTTTCGATAAAGCCAGTCAGGGAAAACTGCTGCAATCAGGTTTGCATGTCGTACTAGCCGGCCAACCAAACGTTGGCAAGTCCTCACTACTCAATCGGCTGGCTGGCGATGATCTGGCCATCGTTACGCCCATTGCCGGCACAACGCGCGACGCCCTGCGGTCTACCATTCAAATCGAGGGTATTCCGCTGCACATCATCGATACCGCCGGCCTTCGTGATACCGAGGACGAGGTTGAAAAAATTGGCATAGCGCGTAGCTGGCAGGAAATCGAACGGGCCGACACTGTCCTCCTGCTGGTTGATGCAAGAACCGGCGTCAGCAATGCCGACCGGGAAATTCTCGCCCGTCTGCCAAAAGATTTGAAACGGGTCACCATCTACAACAAAATCGACCTCTCCGGCACACAAGCCGAACGACACGATGAGTCCGAAGCCACGGCAATTTCACTGTCTGCCCGTTCCGGTGAGGGGATAGACCTGCTGCGCCAGGAGTTGCTACGCATTGCCGGGTGGCATCAAGCCGAAGATGTATTCATCGCCCGTGAACGCCATATACGTGCCTTGGCAGATGCGCAGACACACATCGTCGCCGCTCGAACTATTGTCGAAGGCACTTTTCCTGCACTCGAACTTTTTGCCGAGGAGCTCCGTCTGACTCAGCAATCCTTAGGTCTGATTACCGGCGAATTCACTGCTGACGACCTGTTGGGCGTTATTTTTAGCCGGTTCTGCATCGGAAAATAGACCAGCACCAAATCATTGTTTGATAAACCGACCCGGCTTGACGCCGGGTTTCGCATTTCTGCGAGCGCAGCAATGCCTAAAATACGTTATTGATAGGGTGTTTTAGGTTGTCAATAAGCCTGTGTACAAGTTGTCCAGCAATTGTTAGCAAGTCAGTCATTTTCGAAAATCAAAAAAACTATCCAGAATTCATCCACAGGCAAGCCAGTGGTTTACCAAGCAGGACTAAGCATGTTCAAGTTAATGAAAATAAATAAAAAATTTATTTTATCCACAGACTTGTTGCTAACTTATTCTCAGTAGTTGGTTTACATATAGTTATTATCAAAAACCGTACTCCGCACTAAATTGGACCTGCAGCTTGGAATTCATTACACAGGAAATAGTGGTTTTGTTGTTTGCTGCCCTGATGGCTGAGTCAACGTCACGGGATCAGTAATCGGTACCCGGCTGGCCTTGAAGCATGGGAGTAGTTTCATTCGCCAGTGGTTTCTGGTGACGGTTGCAGTCTTGATCGTGAAATTTTTATGGGATACGTTCAGGCTTTTGTAAACCTTTTTCCGGAACTGAAGTGCGTCAGCATTTTCAAATAAAATCCAGCCACTTCGTTTGAGGAAACCCGATGCGCGTCACGCTTGTTCATCCTGCTGGCTTCAATTTTGTACCCGGCCAACCTGATTTTTCGGTGCTGGCCAACCGCATGCCGCCGATCGGCATCATGCAACTGGCCAGCTGGCTGGAAAAATTTGGTCATAGTGTGCAATTGCACGATTGCCTCGGCCCCTATGCGCCGCCGACCATCGCGGAAAATGCCGAGATTGTGCTGGCGACCGATCCGGAAATGGTGGGTTTTTCGGCGACGACCTCGGGCTTCATGGATGCCATCGAGATTGCCGCCTATATCCGCGAGCGGCGGCCGGAAATCAAGATCGTATTTGGTAACGTCCATGTCTCGTCGCTCGGGGCGCCCATCCTCGAAAAATTTCCGGAAATCGACTACCTGGTCATCGGTGAGGGCGAAGGTGCCATGCTGGAACTGGCCGATGGCAAGCCCCCGTCGTCAATCGGCAACCTGATTTGGCGGAACGAGGCCGGACGGATCATCGCCAATCCGCGCCGCGACCGTATCACCAGCCTCGACGAGCTACCCTTCCCGGCTTACGAAAAGCTGGCCGGTTTTCCGCACGCCTATCATTTGCCGCTGTTTGCCTATGAAATGCGCTACGGCGCGACGATGATCACCTCGCGCGGTTGTCCCTATACCTGCTCGTTTTGCGATCGCACGGTGTTCGAGCGGGCCTACAAGACCAATTCGCCGCAGTACATCTACGATCACATGAAGTATTTGCGGGACAACTTTGGTGTCTGGCACATCAACATGTACGACGATCTGTTCACCGCCAAGAAACAGCGTGTCCTCGATTTGTGCGAACTGTTGATCGAAAAACCGCTCGGCATGCAGTTCAACTGTGCTATTCGCGCCGGCCATACCTCGGATGAAATGCTGGCCAAGCTCAAAAAGGCTGGGGCGCTCATGGTGTCGATCGGCATCGAATCGGCCGACCCGGAAATGATGGAGCGACACAAGGCTGGCGTCACGCTCGGGGCGGTGCGCGAAACTGTGCACGCAATCCACGCCGCCGGCTTGCGTGCCAAGGGGTTGTTCATTTTCGGCATGCCCGGCGAAACGCCGGAAACCGTGCGGACGACCAGCGATTTCATCCTGTCGCTCGAACTCGATGATATGAACATGACCAAGTTCAGCCCACTGCACGGAGCGCCGATCTGGGATGAGTGCATCAATGACCCGACCGGCGATTTCGTTGAGGACTGGCGCCTCATGAACTGCCTGAATTTTGTGTACCTGCCGGAAGGCTTCAAGTCGCGAGAAGAAATGGACGCGCTGTACAACTGGCACGTCAAACGCTTCTACGACAGTAAGGGCTATCGGCGCCGCTTCGCCAAGCGCCTGTGGCAGCATCGCTGGAGCCTCTGGCATGTGCTCAAGCACCTGCCGGAGACCATTGCCGCCGCGCGTTACTTCAGCGCCAACAAGGAGCAGCTCGAAAAAGCAGCGCGCGAATTCAAGTTGCATCCGCGTCAGCCGCTTGGTCTCACGCCGCAGTTGTCGACCGAGTTGCAAATCGACAACATCGTCTCGCTGTCGCCGATCAAGCTGACCCGGCGCGAAGCTGCCAAGCAGATCATTCCGGTGGTTTATGAAGCATCGGCATGCTGTACGCCGCCGACCATACCGGCGGCGGTATAATCGCCCCTCTTTTGTCATGGGCATCGGGGAGCACTGACATGAATGAACATTTCATTTTTGGCCGCTTTTTCCGGTTGACCGTGGCAGCCTGCGTCGTTGTCGCCCTGGGCGCCTGCAAGGGCAATGAAACGAAGCCGGAAGACGGCAGCCCGACGGCCGAGGTAAAAAGGGATACGGCGGTGCGCAGCGGTTACGCCTGCTGCAACCTGCATTACTCGGGCGACTGGATTAGCGACTCAAATTTGGCCCAATTGCCGTTCATTCCGGTCGGCACGCCGATCAAGGTTCTGAAGATTGACGGCTATCGGGCCAACATCGACGTTGAGGGCAAGCCGTATCGCCTCGGCCATGATTACGGCCGGGCCGAGGAAACGACCGAACAATGGGTCAGCAAGATGGTCGTGCTTGAAGACCCGAAAGTGAAGATGGCGAAGTTTTCGCCAGCGGTGCGCAATGCGATCACCAAGGGCCAGCTCATGAAAGGCATGACCAAAGAGCAGGTCATCATGGCGGTTGGTCATCCGCAAACCAACGAAAATCCGCGTCTGGATGCTCCCTACTGGCGCTACTGGTGGTCGAGCTTCGGCCCCTATTACGTGTATTGGGCCAAAGGACGCGTCAGCAAGATCGACGGCCATTCCGAAACAGTGGGCACCATGACCTACAAAGGCAAATAACTCATCGCCACCACAGAGAACAAAACAAGGGTTTCAATGATGGAACAAGTGCAGGGAGTGGAGCGAAAGCATTGCGACGTGTTGGTCATCGGTGGCGGGCCGGCCGGGTCGACCGTGGCGCCGATGCTGGCCGAAAAAGGTTACCAGGTGGTGATGCTGGAAAAGGCGCATCACCCGCGTTTCCACATCGGCGAATCCTTGCTGCCGGCCAATCTGCCGCTCTTCGAGCGGATGGGCATTGCCGAGGAAGTAAAGGCCATCGGCATGCACAAGCCGGGTGCCGAATTCGTTTCCCCACACCATGACATGTCGTCGGTCTTCGTCTTCGCCGAGGCATGGGACAAAACCATGCCCCACGCCTACCAGGTCAAGCGCGACCAGTTCGACACCATCCTGATCCGCAACGCCGAGAAAAAGGGCGTCGAGGTCCATGAGGGCTGCAAGGCCAAGTCCGTCGATTTTCTGCCCGATAACACCGCTGCTATCCGCGCCGTGCACGACGACGGCCGCGAAACCGAATGGCAGGCCCGCTTCGTGGTCGATGCCTCTGGCCGCGATACCTTCCTGGCCAACCGCTTCCAGATCAAACACCGTAACCCCAAGCACAACAGCTCCGCCATCTATGGCCATTTCACCGGCTGCAAGCGCCACGAAGGCGTGGCCGAAGGCAACATCACCATTTTCTGGTTCGAGCATGGCTGGTTCTGGTTCATCCCGATGCAGAACGACATCACCAGCATCGGCATGGTGACCTGGCCCTACTACATGAAAACAAAGGGCGAGCGCAGCCTTGAGCGATTCCTGCGCGATGGCTTCGCCCAGTGCCCGAAACTCACCGAGCGCCTCAAGGACGCCCGGCTGATCAACGAAATCGAGGCCACCGGCAACTTTTCCTACGTTTCCGAGCGCAATCACGGCAACAACTACGTCATGCTCGGCGACGCCTACGCCTTCATCGACCCGGTGTTTTCATCGGGTGTGTTGCTCGCCATGAACAGCGGCGTCATCGCGGCCGAAGCGATCGACACCTGTCTGAAGAATCCGGCCAAGGCTCCGGCGGCGCTCAAGCGTTTTGACAAGCTCATGAAGCACGGGCCGAAGGAATTCTCGTGGTTCATCTATCGGGTCACCAACCCGATCATGCGCGAATTCTTCATGGGTCCGCGCAACCTGTTCCGCGCCAAGGAAGCCGTGCTGTCCATGCTGGCCGGGGACATCTTCGGGAAGACGCCGATCTGGTCGTCGATCTTCGCCTTCAAGATGCTCTACTACATCGCCAACATTACGCAGCCGAAGAAAGCCTTCATGGGCTGGAAACAGCGCAAGTTCAACATTCGCAAGGTCGACGACGCGGTCGTTTACAACGCATAGTGGCGCTCCAGTTTGTTTCCTCGCCGTCTGCGGTTTCACGTGAAACCAGCCGGGAACTCGGTGGCGCCCTGATCGGCGAGCCGCCCAGCGGTGCCCTGCCGGCCTGGCCCGTGCAGCGAGTATTTGCCCCCCTGCTCGGGGCGACATCAGCTGCCATTCATGAAACCTGGCTGAGTGATCAGCCGGTCATTGCCGGCCGTAGCGAAGGCATCGTCTGGCGGCGCGCCGATGGCCTGCTCTACGGTGTCTTCGAGCTCGACGAAGCCGATTTCGCCGCTTCGCCGAACTGCTCGCCCTTACAGGCGGCCAGCGAGGAAGGCTATCGCCGCATTTTCCGCTTGCTTGATGCCGAGCAGGTGCCACACCTGTGGCGGGTGTGGAATTATCTGGGCGCGATCAATCTGGAAACGCATGGCCTGGAGCGTTACCGCCAGTTCAACATTGGCCGGCAGGATGCCTTCCTCGACTGCCATCGCGGCGCCACCGGCAACGTGCCGGCGGCCTGCGCCATCGGTCTGACCGGCTGCCCACTGAGCATCGCCTTCCTGGCCGGCGTCTCGCCGGCGGTTCCGCTCGAGAATCCGCGGCAGATCAGTGCCTACAACTACCCGGCCGACTACGGCCCGCGCAGCCCGACCTTTTCGCGCGGCGCGCTGGTTTATCCGCCGGCCCAGGAAATCCTGTTCATCTCGGGCACTGCGAGCATCGTCGGTCATCAGACCGTGGCGCCGGGCAACGCGGTCGGGCAATGTCGCGAGGCTATGGCCAATATTGCCGCCGTGGTCGCCGAGGCCAATCGCCAGTGCCGCACTGCGCCGTACGCGCTGAGCGAGCTTTTCTACCGAGTTTATGTGCGTCAGCCGGCCGATTTCCGGATTGTCCGCGAAACCCTGTCACCGCTCGTCGGCACGGCCGAAATTGTCTACATGCAGGCCGACATCTGCCGGCATGATCTGTTACTCGAAATCGAGGCGATGGCCTCGCACTCGCTGGAGGAAGCGTGATGGCCGTGGCGAAAAAATTGAGCAAGGGCGCGCTGGTCGCGCTCGGACTGGCCACCATGGCGGGTGGCGTCCAGGCCGCCGGCGACCAGCCGTTGTGGGAGCTTGGCGCCGGACTGGCCGCTTTCAGTTTCCCGTCGTATCGCGGTTCGGACCAGACCCACAATTTTTTCATGCCGGTGCCGCATTTCACCTACCACGGCGATTTCCTGAAGGCCGACCGCCAGGGTATCCGCGGCAGCTTCTTCGATTCCGATCGCGTCGATCTGACGGTCAGCCTGGCGCTCTCGCCGCCGGTGAGCAGCGACAACATCACGGCACGGGCCGGCATGCCGGATCTTGAGGGCACCTTCGAGATTGGTCCGGAAATCGATTTCACCTTCTGGCGTTCGGCAAACCGGGCCCGTTTCGTCAAGCTACTGGTGCCTTTGCGCACGGCCATTACCGTTGAAGGTTCGCCGAAGAGCATCGGTTGGGTCTTCCATCCCAAGCTCAACATGGACATTACCGACATCCCCGGCATGGCCGGCTGGAACCTCGGCATGCTGGCTGGCCCGCTGTTCGGCGACAAGCGTCAGCATGCCTACTACTACACCGTCGCCCCGCAGTACGCGACGGCCGTTCGTCCGGCCTATGAAGCCAATGCGGGCTATGCCGGCATGCAGTATCTCGTCGCGCTGTCCAAGCGCTTCCCGAAATACTGGGTCGGCGGTTTCGTGCGCTACGACAACCTGAGTGGCGCCACCTTCGAAAACAGTCCGCTCGTTCGCCAGAAAGATTACTTCGCTGCTGGCATCGCGTTCACATGGGTTTTCGGAGAGTCGTCGACCCGCGTCAAGGTCGATGACTGATCGTTGGCGCGCCGGCCATCCCCTGTGGATGGCCTACGAGTACCTAGCCATGGTCGTCGGTCTGGGTTCGCTGGCCGTGCTTTGTCTGATCTGGCTGCCCGGCGCGCTGATCCTCGATTTTTTGCTGCCTCGACGCCTTGGCCAAACGGTTGGCCGGGCCGTCATTTCATGGGGTTTCCGGCTTTATCTGGGCATTCTGAGTGCTTTCTGCGCCTGCCGTTTCGACCTGACCGAGATTGACCATCTGTGCGAGCAGGGGCCGCTCATCGTTGCCGCCAACCACCCTTCCCTGCTCGATGCGGTGCTCATCGTCTCCCGGCTGCCCAATGCCGTCTGCGTCATGAAGGCGGCGCTCATGGACAACCTGCTGTTCGGCGCTGCTGCCCGGCTGGCCCGCTACATCCGCAACGACGCGGCACTCGACATGATTCTCGGGGCGCGCGACGAGTTGCAGCAAGGGGCGCATCTGGTCATTTTTCCCGAAGGTTCGCGCACGCTCGATTTTCCCTTTGACGCCAGCTCGCCGAGCGTCGGGCTGATTGCCAGCCGCAGCAAGGTCGATGTCCAGACCCTGCTCATCGAATTTTCCACCCCGTATCTCGGCAAGACCTGGCCGCTTTTCCGTCGCCCCCAATTGCCGCTTAGCTGCAGGGTCCGCCTCGGCCGACGCTTTCCTCCGCCAGCCAATATCCAGACGTTTACCGCCGAACTCGACGCTTACTTTCATGCCGAATTTGGCCAAAATTTCCCGTCGACCGTAGCATTTGCTGCCTGAGCCCTGTCCGCATCCTTTTCGCCATGTCCGCCGCTTCAAAAACGCATCTCGTCCTGATCCCCAGCTACAACCCCGGCCCCAAGGTGCTCGCCACCGTGCAGGCTGCCCGCGCCCAATGGACGCCGGTGTGGGTCGTGGTCGACGGCAGCACCGACGGCAGCGGCGTAACGTTGCAGGGGCTGGCCGCCAATGATGCCGGCCTGAAAGTCATCGTTCTCCCGGAAAATCGCGGCAAGGGCGCGGCCGTGCTCGAAGGCATCACACTGGCCGCCGCCGCCGGCTTCACGCACGCCCTGACCATGGATTCCGACGGCCAGCACCCGGCCGAACTGATTCCCGCCTTCATGGCCGCCTCGCAAGCCGAGCCAAAAAAAATGGTGCTCGGCAAGCCGGTCTTCGCCGCCGATGCACCGGCCTTGCGCGTCAATGGCCGCAAGGTATCGAACGGCTGGGCCAATCTCGAAACGCTATGGATGGGCATCGGTGATTCGCTGTATGGTTTCCGCGTCTATCCGATCCAGCCGCTGATCAAAATCATGCGCGCCAACCGCTTCATGCGCCGTTTCGATTTCGATCCGGAAGCCGTCGTCCGGCTGTGCTGGGCGGGCGTCCGGCCGGTCAACATCGACGCCCCGGTGCGTTATTTCCGGGCCGACGAGGGCGGCGTTTCGCACTTCAAATACCTGCGCGACAACACCC